>JAJYEK010000207.1 GCA_021785795.1 Pseudomonadota bacterium | reverse complement strand
AGCATCAGAAGTTCTGCCAGACGTGCATCACGGGCCTGACCCATGCGCGTCCAGCGCTGCAAAAATGCCGGATAGCCGCCGGGCGACCCAAGCACGTGCCCGGAGAGCAGTTCACGCACGCAGCGCAGGTATTGATCCGGACGACCCGTAGGATTGAGCCTGACTTTCGCCTCCTGCTCTCCATACAGTCCATGGACCATCATGTTCTGCTCGTCCACCCGGACCGCCTCGATCGGGTTAGCAAGCAGCACGTTCAGGCGCAAAAAGTCTTCATCGCTCAGTTGCATGACTTGCTCAAACGGCACAATTGCGCCCCGCCCCCTAATTCAGCTGGACCCGCTGCCCCCAAGGCACAGGCGCTTTCCCTTTCACAAGCCAGATCACCGGAAAAAACGGTGCGTCCTGCGGAAATTCGCCGTCGGCATCGGTAAAATAAAGCACCAGATCCGGTTGGCGATCCTGCCTTTTCAGCCAATCGAACGGTGGAATAAAGCTGGTACCGCCGCCGCCCGCCAGGGTTCCGGGCAATTTCAGCTCCTCCCACGGCTCGTATCGCCACGGGCCATCTTCACTGAGCCGGTCATCGCAGCCAATCAGTGTAACCCTTGCCCGCAGCTGTCCCTTCAGCGCGTCAACCTCCGCCAGGAATTCACGCATTTCCGTATCCCCGATGGAGCCGCTGGTGTCGAGAACTATTGCGAGTTCAACCTGAGAACTGCGCAGGCTCGGCAGCAGGGCCGCGCCCTCGCGCCGCGAGGGCCGCATGAAGCTATAGTCATCGCGTGCGCTGGCGCTCATGTATCGCGCCAGCATCATGCGCCACGGCAGTTGCGGCTGAAGCAGATGATCAACCAGACGCGCCATCGAAGCAGTGAGCTTGCCGCTCTGCATAGCCTGCTGCGCCGCGCCAGCCAGGCGCTGGCGCCACTGCACGCTCATGGTTTCGCGCTCACCCTCACTCAGCGGTGCCGGCATTGCGGCGCCATCGCGCTTCGCTTCCGATGCCGTGTCGCCATCGCGGTCCCGGGATTCGGGTTCATTCGATTTCCGGCCGCGATTATCGTCGCCGGATCCTCCTTTATCAGATCCATCGTTGCGGCCGCTGTCACCCTCATCATAAAGGTGCTGGTCGAGAGGTTCCTGCTCGTCGTTCTCCTGTATGCAGGGATAAATCTCCTCAGCGGTCAATCCATCGTAACAGTCGAACAGCACAACTCCTGGCGGTGGCGTCAGGCCATCGCTCACCAGCAGTGGGTTGACGGCGTAGTCGCATGCAAGGTCCCAGCGTCGCTTTACCCGGTGCTGGCGTCGCGCGAAATGGGACAGCGCGCAGTGCAGCGCCTCATGTGCGAGGACGAACTGGGTTTGTTCCAGATTGAGGGCACCGATGTAGTCGCGGTTATAGTAGAAGGCGCGCGCATCGGTTGCCGTGGTCGCACACCATGCCGGATCGGCCGCAACCACCGGCAATCGCAGCACCAGCGCCCCAAGAAACGGCTTGTCGAGAATCAACCGTGCCCTTGCCGCCGCCAGCTTGGTTTCAACATCATCCTTCGCGACCATGGCCCTTACATGTCGAAAAGCATTACATCTGCGATGTGCTTTGCCCAGCTGCCGAACTGCGGGAGCGAAAACAACTTGCGTCCCACGGCGCGCTGCATGTCCGAAACCAGCATCACACCCATCTCGCGCTGTGGAAACCTCGTCGCATAGTCGAGGATATGCCCGTAGACCAGGCTTTCGTCGGGACTGTTCCGTACGCGCAGTGCGCGTCCCACAAGTGCACTCGCCACCGCATACTGAAGATCGGTCTCGCGCGGTACCGGCACGATCTCTCCGCCGATTATGGCATCGATGTCCGGAAGATTGCCGAGATTGTCGATGAAAGCCTGCAGCTCTATGGCTGCTGCCGGCCCGACACATGCCTGCAGCGCACCACGCAGAAGTTCGGGCTGGTCGCCGAACTTGTGCAGCGCGCGATGTGCAAATTCCCAAGAGCGGGGACTGGGGAACGCAACGGGATTGTGCGCCGGGTCGAAGTCGAACAGCAACTCCGGCCTGAATCTCAGGAATGCAACGATGCGTTCGTCTATGCCATTGGCATACGCCCAGCTCACCCAGTCGTCGAGATGGGTATCCACGTCAAAATGGGAAAATCGGTTGGCGAGCGGCGCCGGCATGCTGTAGGTAACACCCCGGTCGCCTTGGCGATTGCCGGCAGCGAATATTGCCCACCCATCCGGAACCCGGTAGGCACCGAGACGCCGGTCGAGAATGAGCTGATAGGCCGCTGCCGAAACCGTCGGCGCGGCCGAGGTGATTTCGTCAAGGAACAGGATACCCGCCTTACCATGGCGTCCGGCGTCCGGCAGCATCGCGGGGATCGCCCATTCCACCAGATCATTGACCCGAAATGGTATCCCTCGCAAATCGGTCGGCTCCATTTGCGACAGGCGGATATCGATGACAGGCACGGCATGTCGGAAGGCGACCTGCGCGACCATCTGGGATTTTCCTACCCCAGGCGGTCCCCACAACATCACCGGCGTATGGTGGCCGTCCCGGGCGCTGGTGAATTCCCGGTCCAGAATGGAAAGCAGATGCAAAGGACGCATGACTTCTCCGTAATACCGCGCCCAATTCGGGGCGAGTCAGTCAGCAGTATAAATTTAGTATTGATCCAGGGCAAAACTGTCTTTCAACCGAGACACATAAGCGCCAGTCACATGCCCGACAGCTCGATTTTTCACGAATACTCCGGAAGCCGGCGTCCTGTCGGTGTGATCATCGCGGTCACGGAAGAATCGGGAATTCGCTCGCAGTTCCGCAGCATGGCGACACGATGTCCAGGCAGAAAACGGGATCGTATGGATCGCGGATGCAAAATGCCCGATGTGGCCAAAGGTGCAGGCATTACCGGAGGCAGCGCCGCTCGCTACTTCTGAAAATCGTCAAGCTTCGGAAAGTCAGGGGCGTGCAGTTTGATCCACTCGACTGCGGCCTCCTGGCGTGTCAATTCGCGCCCCTCGCGTTCCTGCATCGTTTTCCGGTAGTGCTCGATGCGGTACACCTGCCAAATCATTCGTGCCCGGAAGCGGTCGATCCTGTGCGAGAACTCGACGCCGACGATGAAATGGTCCTGTTCGGGTCTGCACCAGACTACACGGCCATCGGTCTCCAGGGCCGGCAATGCAATCGGGATATGCAACTCAATGGCAGCACCAGAATTCAGCGCCAACCTCGAAGCAAACACCAGCCCCGCGGGCCCGATTTCGCGCAGATAATCGCCGTCACCGACTACAACGGTGTCGAAGCGCAACCGGGCCCCGATGCCCTCTGGATCCAAGTTCGTGCCCTGCATGACCCCCTTCCCCCCGGGTGGAAGTTGCCACCACAAATCAGGTCATGCAGAAAACATGCCATGCGCAAGCCCACCCCTTGCCCTGCAGCTTGCCATTCCTGGCCAAATGGCTGCCCAGATACTCGCCCCCTGGCCCGCGAGTGGCCAGGGGGGGCCCGGGCTCCGATGCGCGGAACCCGCCTTCAGCAACTCGCCGATCCGGGCAGCCAAGGCCGGTAAACGCACGGGAACATTGGCTTACCGATTTCGACCGTCGAATCAGCGCACGCCACACAAAAAAGTGGCGGTGATGCAGCCTCACAAATCGGATAGCAGGACGCTAAGAATGTGCGCGCAGCACTTTCAGGAAGGCACGGATACGACGCGCGTTGGTGCCGAGATCACTGAGCCCGACACGCGATGTCGAGCGCAGATCGACTCGCGCGCCACCCGCCACCGGTCGGACGCGCACCACGATATCGTCCGTAAAACCGAACCAGAAGGTGGTATCGGTCGCCTCGATGCGGCCATCCTGCGGGACGGCAGCAACAATACGCCAGCCGAGAGAACGCGCCGCGTTAAGTGCGTCCTGGAACGCCTCGGCCGGCGAAACGGGAAGTACTGCGGGCCGGATGTCAGGGTATGCGCGCCTTTGCAGCGCGGCGACCCGGGGGCCCCCGTAGACGCTTGAGTCCGGTGCGGAGCGCCGCAGCGGCAGGATCGCTACAAAGGTCGGCGGATTACGCGTGTCGGTCGTGATGTCGTGGATGGGCGGAAGACTGCGTGCAAGGTAAAGCCAGTGGAGCGGCACAGCGAAGACCGGAAGGCCCACGGCAAGACTCACGATTGCCATAATTTTAGCGCGTCGCGCGCCGCCTGTGCCGGCCCATATCAGGGCCGCGAGCCCCGACACACTGGCGATGATGGCCAGGCACGCTGCCCCACCCAGGACCGCAAAGCCGAAGGTGAACGACCACAAGCCGAAGCGATGACCAAAACCCGACATGACGGAAAGTATTGCGGCTGCAATCGCTAGCACCAGAGCAATGTGTGCCAACCTTGAACTCCCGCCTGCGGCATTGCCGCCTGGCATACCACTCGACCTGGCCGAAAATTTCATCGTTGTAACTCCGGGGTATCGCCATGCCTAGCGCATAAAAGTACCGCTGACGGTCAGTCCGCGATGACCTGCAATACGATTTTGCCGATATGGGTTCCGCTCTCAATCATGGCATGGGCGTCCGCGACCTTCTCCAAGGAGAAGGTCGCGTGCACCACGGGACGCACCCGACCATTCTCGAGCAGCGGCCAGACTTGGGCACGCAACGAACGCGCAATTGCCGCCTTGAACTCAACCGGACGCGAACGCAATGCCGATCCGGTGAGCACCAGTCTGCGCCGCAGCACCTGATCGATGTCCACTGTCGCCTCGCGCCCGCCCAGATAGGAGATGAAGACCAGACGCCCGTCGTCGGCCAGTATCTGCAGTTCCCTGCCGACGTAGTCTCCACCTACCATATCGAGGATTACGTCAACACCACGGCCTTCCGTGAGCGCTCTCGTTACCGTGACAAAATCCTCCGTCCTGTAGTTGATTGCGCGCTCCGCGCCCAGGCGCTCACAGGCGAGGCATTTCTCGGCACTGCCGGCAGTGGCGAACACCCGCAGACCGAAGGCGCGTGCCAGTTGTATCGCACACACCCCAATCCCGCTAGCGCCCCCCTGGACGAACAGGCTTTCGCCCGACCGAATTGCCGCCCGGTCGAACACATTGCTCCACACAGTAAAAAAGGTCTCAGGCAATGACGCCGCTTCCGTCATGCTCAACCCGCGCGGGACTGGCAGGCACTGTTCGCCGGGGGCAATGCAAAACTCGGCGTAACCGCCTCCGGACACGAGCGCGCACACCCGGTCGCCTATGTGCCAAGAACGAGTTTCCGGTCCGAGTCCGACGACGGTGCCGGCAATTTCGAGCCCAGGGATCTCGGTCACACCGGCCGGCGGCGGATATAGACCCTTGCGCTGGAGGATATCGGGGCGGTTGACACCGGCGGCTGCAACCCTGATCAAGACTTCTCCCGCACCGGGTGTTGGCATCGCGTGAGCACCAACGACAAGAACTTCGGGTCCGCCGTGGGCGGTTATCGCGACGGCACGCATTGATCTCGGTAGCGCGACACTGTTCATGAGCAGTCTCCTCGAAGCGAGGCGTACGCCGGGACTCGGCCGCGGTCCGCTGCTTCAGCGCATGTCCGGTTCCGACCCCGCAACGAAGTCGGCCCAGTACTTCTCTATCCATTCCAGAGCGGCCTGCTGGTGGGTGAGGCCCCGGCCTTCCTGCTCTAGAAGTTTGCGCCGATACCCATCGATGCGAAAAACCATCTCGATAATCTGTGTCCGCGCCTTGTCATCCGCGTTGATGAATTCTACCCCGATTACGTACTGCAATGACATTTTCTTGCACCATACAACCTTCCCAGGAACCTCGAACAACGGCCGGTTCGGGGGTATGCGCAGCCGGATAACAGTGCCGACCTCAAGCGCGACCATGGAGTTGAACGACAGGCCGCCGCGGCTGATGTTGTTGAGGTAAAGCGTCTCGCTGGCTACTACCTCCTCAAGCGACACAGATACAGGCAGACCAGACGGATAACGGACGTAGCTTCGCATGTAGCCTCTGATTTAGTTATTCTGATTTTCCCGGATCCGGTCACCCGATTTCCCT
>JAJYEK010000206.1 GCA_021785795.1 Pseudomonadota bacterium | reverse complement strand
AGGCCGGGAAGGACGTCCTTAGCCCCCTTCTTCGGCAGCGGCGGCAAAGGTGGCGGTGGCGGAGGCGCAAGAGCATCAAGATTACCGCTAGCTGCGGGTTGCCCGGCCGCGTGCTGGCGCATGAAGTCGGGCATGGCGTCACTGGCTGCCGGTTTCGGCGGAGCAGCCTGAGCCTGCTGCAGTTTCTTGTTGAGCTGCGCGTTATCGGCCTTGAGCTGGTTCATTTCGTCGCGCAGCTGCTGGATATCCCCTTGCGACTGGGCCTGCCAGGACTTTTGCTGCATGTTCGACGGATCAAGCGACAGCACAGGAGCATGCTGCTGTTGCACCGCGGAGGCGACGGGCTTGCGGGCCGGTGACGAGAACAGCGTGGACACCATCATCACAAGCAGGAATACGCCACCGCCGACGAGCAGCCAGCGGCGGGAATTGTTCCGCTTGGTGGGCGGGCCCTGCGGGCGAAGTACGGAGGTTACCCGCGAGCCACCCTCGTCAGAGGCGGCAGCCGGCTGGTTATCTACAGGCTCAATGTCCGGCATCGACGTACTCCTCCACGACGTAAAGGTAAGGGCTGGCCGAGGCATCAACCTGGTCCCCGGTTACATCAACAGCCAGCACGCCGGGCCGATAAAATTCAGCAGGAGCCACAGTAGCGGAAGCATCCTTCGCGGCGATCAGCTGATAGGCATACACGGTATATGTCGCGTGGTCAGTCCACGCGGCAATCGGCGCCACGGTAAACTTGTCCATGGCCACCATTGCGGGCGGAGTCACGGCCTCGAAATCGGAGGGAATGTCCCCCTGCTCTACCCGCTTCAGCAATGCGATTGCCGGCAGCGCAGGGTTCTTGTCGCTGGCTCCCCGCGACAGCTTCGCGGCATCGGCCTCGGTCGGGGCTGAGCCCCCCGAAACGTCAGTAGCCGCCGGAGCAGCGGAGTCCGCCACTGCCGCATTGCCGGCATGTACCAGGGCGCCGGGACCCGGCCGGGGCTTCAGGTACATGGTCACAACAGTGCCGTTTTCCAGCACGGCGACCATCTGGGCAACGTCGGGCATGCCGGGTCCGAAGCTGACCAGCACTTCGCGATTACCGGCGACGTACAACGGCTTGGAGGCGGGCACTTCGGCAGGAAACAACAACTGCTTGACCGGAGCCGAAAACTGGAACCGGTTGAAGGTGTCAGAAGAAACCGGAATCAAGGTGATTCCGGCATAAGGATCCGCGGCTGGCACGGCCTTCGCCTCTGGCGGGGTTTCCGCCTTGTGCCGGCGCTTGCGCGCCGCATGCTTCGCCGGCGCGGGCTGCTCGACCAGCGGTTGAGCAGGGCCAACAGGGGCGACCGGCAGAATGGTGATCGGCCGATCCAGTATGGTAGGCGATGCGGCAACAGGGCTGGCTGCAGCAGATGGCGCAACGGGGCTCATCGGGGCCTGACTGCCCGCGGGCAGAGGCGGCAGACCGGCAGCAAATGCGGAACCTGCGGGGCCTGCCAGACAGAGAGCAACTGCCAGCGCCAGCCGACGATTAACGGTCGGATACAAAGGAAGAAACATAAGGCAAACCTCCAGGGCCAGTAACATACGTCACGGTATAAACCACAGGCTGATGAAACACTTGCTTGTCACCAACCCAGCGGACGAGCGTGCCTTGTACAGCCACGACATTCTTCCCGACCAGCTTGGTTTTCATGGGATAGAACGACTGCACCTCAGCCGCTTTCGCGTGATCAACAGCCTTGGCCAGCATAGACACCTGCTGGCTGGCATAAAACTCGGGAGTGGTTCGATCGAGGAACCGGGTGTATTGCTGGGTCACATCATCCGGGGTCCAATCGAGGGCCAGTGCAACGTCGGCCTGCGCCAGATAGCCGAGATAGCTATCAGTGAACCCGGCGGTGGTCTGTACGACCGTTTTGCCTGGCGCCGTCGCAACCCCCTGCGGGATGAGCACGACAGTCTGATGTGTGGAGAGCCAGGCCATGCCGTACAGTGCGCAAACCGCAAGGCCCGCGAGCAGATACGTGACCAGCTTCCACGCCTTCACCGAATTGGCCAGATTAAGCACCAGATCGGTATACGTGTTGTTCTTGAACATGGCTAACCTCAACAGGAGCAGAGCTCACTCAAAAAAGTCGTTCTCCGTCGGAGACGGAAATTGCGTGGCCAGCGGCTTGTCCACCGCCAAGCCCTTCGACCAGAGCCAGTGGTTGGTGGCCCCCGGCTTTGCCCCGCGCTTGAGGCGCTTGGCGCCCCACAACACGAAGCCTGCCCCGCACGCCCCGAACAGCCACGCATTTGCCAGCATGCCGAACCCGAAGAGGGCCAGGGCGATCACAAATTCCGCGGGGTCCCAAAACATGATGGGAACCACCGCGTCCACGTTCCTGGCAACGGCATGCGCCTCGCGGTCCATTGCTCAGACCACAGCACCAAGAACGTTGGTGATGACTGCCGGGCCCCAGTGCAGGAACGCAGCGCCCGCGACACCGCCCAACATCGGCATCGGGCTGTTCTTCGCGACGCCAATGCCCGCGCCGACCAGCAGCATGGTGGTAGCCAGGCCAACACCGAGCGCGCCGCCCGCCCACCCCTCGACCGTAGTCATGAAGTCGTAGAACGGGTCACTGGCGGTGACGGTACTGGCCATAGCCAGCGGGGCGGTGGACAGCAAGGCAACCGCGCCCGAGATCTGGCCGGCGGCAGCGGCCAGATGACGATTTTTGACCGTAAAGCGATGCGCGCGATTAAACAGGGACTTCATTTTCAATCTCCTTGGTAAAGCGCCCGTATGGGCGACAAATGACAAATAGCAGTGGCTGTCTTTAAGGAACCTAGCCGCTTTTTCAATATAGCTATTCGTGCATTGCCGCCGTTTACGCCTCACCGGCCCAACTGCGCGAGTTGCTCTGGCTGCGTGACATACCGATAGGCTGCCCACCAGTGCAGCAGCACGGACCGGGCATACTGCCGGCCCGCCGTTCTTGGTTGTGCGGTACCCGCCCGCCAGCCCGCGTTATACGCCTGCACGGCCGGCGTCCAGGCGGCCCAGGTGCCGCCCGCCTTTATCTGATTTCCCCGTAGAATCCACGCCGCAACCATGATGTTCGCGCAGTCGTCCCGGAGCAGCCTGGCTCGTGAATACCCAAAGGGCGCGATCACCGGAAGCCAGGACGTGTTTATCTGCATCCGCCCCAGATCGTAGGTGCCGTTCCGGTTTTTGTGCGCCACTCCGGGAGCACCGCCCTCCTGCTTCATGATGGAGTAAAGCAGCAGCTCAGGCACCTGATAACGTTGCGAAGCCTGCGCTACACACTGTGGCACAGGCGCAGGCAGCGCGACCGCCGGCATGGTTCAAGCGGCAGCCTGCTCGGCCGCGGATTCGGCACTCTCCACGTCGGCATACTCTTCGAAATCGATGTGCTCCGCCACGTGCTCGGAGTCCAGCAGGCCCTCGCCCAGGTTCATCTTGAGGATGCCCTGAATCTTGCCAGTGATGTAGACGTACTCGCCGACCTTGAGCCGGTTCTTGAGCTTGGCGTAGCGATAGGGCGGAACGCGAACCTTGACGGCGTTGACGAACTCGACGGGGCGATTGCCGCGCTCACGCGAAGGCCCAGTCTGCACCAGCATGACGGCCGACGCACGCTCGGGGTTTTTATCGAACACCTGAATGTTCTTGATCTCCCCCGACATAACAAAAACGCTGATACCCATGAAAAACACTCCTCCAATAAATGCCGCCGCATGCGCGGCGGCCGGAACAGCGGATAACTTCCGCTGACTGTATGGCCGGCTTAGAAGCCCATGCCAATGCCGATCGTCGCGATCTTGTCCGAAGCCGACACGCCGCCCACGCTGAACGCGCGGTGGCCGTATCCCGCAGACAGATGCACACGGGTCGTGATGGCGTAGTCGATGCCAACGCCCTCAGCGGTAACCAGCCCGTCCGGGGTGCCGACAGCGCTCGAGACGTCGCCGGCGGAATGGTCGGCAGAGAGATCCGCCGACAGCACCAGCTTGGGCATCGGGGAGTACAGCGCCTTGGCACCGACACCGATGCTGTTGGCGGTCGAGGTATCGTAGGCAGCCGAGATCACCTCGTGGCCCAGATGCACGTAAGGCACCAGGGCGACGGACTGCACCACCATGTAGCCGCGACCGGCGCGCACGTTGTAGTTGTAGTCGTTGAGGTTGACCATGCTCTGTACGTCAGCAGTGGCTTCGCTGGCGTCAGCTTCGAGGTACCCCGAGTTGAACAGGGCATCGCCCATGTAGCTGACCTGAGCCTGGGCGCCGTTGAAATTGCCGACAACCGAGTTCGAGGGGCTCACAGACATGTACGACAGGGACACCTGATTCAGGCTGTTTGCGATGTCGGTGGCGGGGCTGGCCAGGGCAGTACCGGTAGCCAGGGCTGCGGCGACAGCCAGGGAAATGCCAAAAGCGCGCTTCAGTTGCATGTTAACTCCTTGTTCTGTAATATCAAAATAACGCCCGCTCAAGCGCGGCGTGGAAAAATAGCAAGCATGTTTGGATCAGATCTGTTATCGAAAACCAGCCCAACATGCAAAACAGTATAGCATGCGTATATGCTGCGGTCAACGTGCGGGCAAATCGCCGGCCGCGGCAGGCAGCCCATCGACACGGGCACGCCGGTCAAACAGGTACTCTGCAGGATCGGTGGTAACCAGCGATGTTTTGCCGAAGCCCTGCACGACGCCAATCCGGTACCCGCGAGCTGTCAGCCAGTCCGCCACGAACCGGGCACGCGCCTGGCTCAGCTCCAGGTTGTACTCGACACTGCCGCGCGGATCTGCGTAGCCACCAACTGACCAGCGACACCCTTTCGGCAGGTGGCCGAAGCTCGCCACCATCGCGGCGGGATCCGCCTCCGACTGGTCGAACGCAAAATACACGGTAGCGGTAGTCGAGCAGCCCGCCGTCGAGCCAGCGGCACCGTCACCTCCGGCGGGCTTGGCCGGCGCAGGCGGTTCTGCGGGTTTCGGATCGGGCAGACGGCTGACGGGGGTTTCCGGCGAGCGGGCGCGAAGCAGCCAGTTGCTGCCTGCGATAACATGCACCCCTTGCTGGGCGGAGGCGGGTGCTGCAGCTACGTACTGCGGCACGTCGGGAGTAATGTAGGGCATATCAGTTCCGATCCTTGGTTCCCGGGCTTGCCGGCGGCTGCGGCCCCAGGGTGGAAATAACCGACAGGACGCGGGCCTCCAGAGCCTGACTGGACATCGAGTCATCGTATCCGACAACGGAGACAACCTTGCCTGCCTGCACAAACACGTAAGTCGGCGTCATGGACACTCCCGCCGTGTCGGCCAGGTGTTCTGCGCGGGCCTCGGCCTGCTGGCCGATTTCCGGATTGCTCGCATCCTGTTCCAGCTGAGTATAGGTATCCGCAGGCATCGCCGGTAAGTCAGACGCCAACCAGTCGACGGCCTGGTGCACGGAATCGAAGGAGAGCCCCTGATCCTGCACCGCAACGAACAGCGCCTTGCGAACCTGTTCGGCCATCGCCGGACCCTGCACCCGGGCAGCGTAGTAGACGTAGTCCCGATCAGCCGGCATATCCCCCCAGACCACCGGGGCAAAGTCAAATGCGCCTCCGGCTTTCTCGGTCGCAGCCTGGATATCCGGCAGCAAGGCATCCATGTTACGGCAGTGCTCGCAAGCGAAGTTCGCGATTTCCACCACGTAGAACGAAGGCGGATTCGGGGGTGAACCCGGGTCGGCAGCAAATGACTGCCCGGTTGTCAGAAAACCCGCTGCGAGCAGGACTGAAGAGAGGAACCGGCTCAGGACAGCACTCATCGGGCACCCCCGCTTTGTCCCGCAACGGCAGGAGCCGTGCCAGCCGTGCTCTGTGCGCCTGGAGCAGCCGGAGCCGTAGGAATGACCTGGGCGGAGGCGGGAACAGAGCTGGCGGAGGCCTGCTGCTGAGTAGCCAGCCAGCGGTTATAGTCGGCCGAATAGAACAGGCGCCAGGCCGTAAATTCGCAGCTGTACACCACCTGGTCAGTGCCGTGCTCGAGATCGGCCTGGTATTTCGGCGTAGCCAGCAC
>JAJYEK010000205.1 GCA_021785795.1 Pseudomonadota bacterium | reverse complement strand
ACTTCGGCCGGCCGGCGCCGGACCCGAACAGTGGAAATCGCGAGGCATGCACCATGATGCAGTTATGTGAGCAGTTCAAGCGCGTATCAGCCGAAGAATCGGCGGCGCAGCAAGATCGGGTCGCGGGGCATCTGGCTGGCTTTGTGCAGTGCGTGTCGGCGGTGCGATCCGGCGTGCCTTTCGAATCCGCCTGCGCCGGGTTCGTCACCTGGACCGGGGTCACACGCTGCTACCTGCTCGATCAGGATGCCGTCCAGATCAGCGAGAACCTGACACCGCCGTCGGGCGTATCCAAGACGGACGCCAGGTTTCTTCCGCTCGAGGACGTCGCGGGTGCGCGTTGGTTCAGGCGTCACTATTTCCGCCGTGCCATTGCCGATCCGGGAAAGGTGCACATGTCGCGCCCGTATCTCTCGCTAACCGGTACCGGCATGTGCGTCACTCTGGCGATTGGGGTAAGGACCGGTGGCGGCGCTTTGCAGGTGCTGCGCTGCGACCTCGACTGCGAGTGAAAGCGGCGGTCGCGGGCTTGTTATGAGCGCAATGAGGCCGGCCCGGACCTGACGGACGGAACCGGATGCCGGCAGGGCGATCCCCCGGACACGGGCGATTCAGTTCCCGTCGGGTTTTGCGGTATTGAAGACGTGATCCCAGAGAGACAGCGTCACGCCGTAGTAGCGATCAGGGAAGCGATGATGAAGCGCGTGCAGCCGCTGACGTTGGCTGAGCCACGGGCTGCGCAGTCGCGTGTGATGTACGGCGTAGTGGAGAACGCTGAATGCGAGGTATCCGGCGGTAACCCCAAGAGTGGCACCGCAGCCGATCCACAGGTTACCCAGCAGGATTGCCGGCAGGGAGACGCCGACAAGGATCGCCGCTGCGCTGAGCAGCGTAGGGGTGGCTAGCAGCGCCTGCGGCCTGCGATGGTGCTCTTCGTGCAGCCTGCGGAACGGGGCGATGCGGTGGAGGATGAATCGGTGCATGCCGTATTCAATCAGGCTCCACGCGACCAGACCGGCAGCCGTGGCCACGGCTGCGCCAGCCCTGGTGCCTGACGGTGTGGCAAACAACAGCAATCCGGATAGTAGCAGGACGGCGGCCAGATAGCAGACGGCATCGATGCAATAGCCTCTGCGAGTGTGCTCGATTGCCAGGACCTTCATCGTTGTACCCCCCAGGTTCCGGATCAGCGGAAGTGGCGGATGCTGCGGCCGGTCAGGTGCCTGCAGAATCGAGGTACCTGACGGGCCGCGGTCTGGGAAAACCGCTCTGAGTCAGGCTGTCGCCGGGGTGGCGCCGGGGTAGGGGCAGCGGCGGACGGCAGGGATCGCGCGGTCGCACGCATCGCCCGAACTTCCCGCCGGCCTGCAGGCGTACCGCGTATGCCGCCCGCCCCGACAGGCTGGATATCCGGCTGTTCAGTCATTGAAGGATTGGACCACATACACGGGCAAAGGCTCCTGGGGCGCGGCTGCCGCCCCTGCAATGCGCCGCGAATACCGCGAACCGCAGACGAAGCAGGGCGGTCGTCCGGTTGCCTCGGAACAGGTCCCGCGTCTCCTTCGGCGACATTCCGGATCCGGTCCGTGAGCATGAAGGGGAATGAGATCCACGTCCGGCTTCAGCGGGGCCGGGGCACCGGCGGAGACAGAGGTTTGAACACGCGGCCTTCGGCGCGCAGGAATCGGACAAAAAACTCGAAGAGCACCAGCCGCGTGGTCTGCACGAATACCAGCAGGGCCTCGATCGCAATGAGCAGGGCATTGCCGAGGAAAAGCACCAGTGCGTACAGAATGGGATTGCCGGCATGCTTCGCGAGTTCCTGGATTACCGCGGAAAACGCCGCATGTCCCAGAGCGAAGGCGCCCACTCGCAGGAACGAGACGGTGTTAAGGCCCAAACGCAGTATGCTTTCCAGCAATGCCCCGGTCGCAGTGGCCAGCGCCTTGAGCGGGTGCTGCCGGTGCTGCGCAAAACTGCCAACATAATACCAGCCGAGCGCGGCCGCGGCGATTAGTCCCGCATCGCGATCGAAAAACATGCCGAGGCTGCCGGCATAGAGCACCGGTACCGCGCCCTCCACCACCAGCCAAGCCCGCCAGCGGCCGCGCCAGTAGGCCTCCACGCCACCCAAGAGCAGTCCGAGGATAATTAGAACGACGCCGAACAACAGCGGTACCGCCAGGACGTCGAGCGGACGGGCGAGGGGCGCAGTCCACAGCGGTGCGATCACCCCGTCGAACCCGAAGATTTCCCCAAAAACGAATCCGAACAGAACGGAGAAAATGCCGCAGGGGATGAGAAAATGGCTGTCCGGCCAGCGCCGGTACAGGGCCAGGCTCAGGAGCACCAGCACCAGGCCGTGGCCGACATCGGGGAACATATAGCCGAACAGCAACGGGACGATCAGCACCAGCATGCCGCTCGGGTCCACCTCGTTTTCCTCCGGGGTCCCGAACATTTTGGTGAATACCTGGAACGGCTGCACCCACCACCAGAGTGTTCTTGTGTGCACCGGAACAACAGTGCCTGGGGGTTCAAGAGGAAAGCGCAGCATCGCATGCAGTCCGGCGTTGCGCAGGACCTCCTGAAGATGTTGCGGTCCGGAGTCTGTCGTCCAGCCCGTTACGTGACAAAACTTCTGGTCAGCGGCCGTCGCGGGAACGTGCTGTATGTACCATTCGAGCACTGCCATGTCTCCGAGCGCCGCAACCAGCGCCGGTTCGTCTTTCATCGCTGTGATCTGCCGCTGTACGGCCTGGACGCTTTGTGCAATGCCGGCCAGCCGTGCGTCGATCCGCGGTCCTTGTTCGGCCACGCGCTCCGGGAGCCAGGGCGGAACGGAGAGGCGGCGGCAGTCGCCTGCGGCCGCAATTCTTTCGATCTCGGCAATGTGCTCGGGAAGACCGAAGAGCAGGAAGTACCGGTGTTCTGAGCGCGGATATTCCCGTGCCACGATATCGTGCAGCGGCACATCCAGCGCCTGCCCCATCGGGCAGCAGAACAGGCATTTGCACAGCAAACCGACCGGCTTCGAGAGGGCAGACAGGTTCGGCGCCGCAGCGTCGCTCCCGGTGGTGTACTCGCGCAGCAGATGGAGGTTGTCGGTCTCCAGTCTCAGGGCGGCAAGCTGATCGAGCAGGGGGTCAATGTGCGCGGACCAGGCGCGAAGCCGGTCGAGCGCCGTCCGGGCGGTTTGTTCCGGCGGTTCGATGAGGCCGGTTGGCCGCACGTCGTAGCGCGGCCAGTAGTCACGGTAACGATCCGAGAGATGTTCGAATTCGCGTGCGGCATTGCGTAGGTCTGCGATATCGAGAGGGGCGCCGGACCTGGGATCCAGTTCAAGCTCCACCCGTCCGGATTGCGCCAGGACTTCCAGTGTCTGCACGGTCTCGTCCCGTGGCGTATAGGTTTCGAACCAGCGGGCCCTCTGTGGCCGGAATCCCGCGGTGATTTTCCGGAGCTGTACACCCGCACTCGCCAACCACGCCATGTCATGTCTCCGAGGCAAGGCTGCCGCCGTTTCGCCGAGTATAAGCATTTAATCCGGCTTGCGTGACTGTCACTGCCTGGTTACCGGCATTCCGGTCGGGTAGCGGCATGCACGATTGCCGCGTGCCGCCGTTCCGCCCGCCGTACCGGTCGCGGACGCCGGTTCGCGGTTGGCCTCCGGCGTAATGCCCAGGCCTGCAGTGCACAGGCCTCGCGACCCCGCCAGTCCCCGAAAATTGATGTATATCAACATACTCTGAAAATAGAACGGTATAAGATGAAAAAGGGGACGCAAAGCATCTCTCCGGCAGCACCGAAAAGGAGATTCATATGGCAACGGCAACAGAATCGGCGAGAAAAAAGCTGGTTGAAGACTTCCGGGCACTTACCGCGGACACGGAGGAATTGTTGCGGGCAACCGCGACGCTTACCGGCGAGCGCGCCAGTGCGGCACGGGCCCGGGTCGAGGAGCGCCTTCGTGTCGCCAAGGAAGCCGTGGGTGAGTTCCGTGAGGATGTCGTTGAGCGTGGGCGCGCCGCGGCACAGGCGGCTGACCGCACAGTGCGCGATCACCCATGGGAGTCGGTGGCAGTAGCCGCTGGCGTCGGTTTCCTGCTGGGCATGCTGACGGCACGGCGCTGACCGGCATGAGTGGGTCCGATGCAGGCGCGGCCGGGCTCGTAAAATCGCTGCGCCGGGTCTTGTCGACGCTTGTCGAAATTCTGCGGACCCGTATCGAGCTGGTAGCAACCGAGCTTGAAGAACAGGGACTGCGTGCCGCGCAGTTGGTTGTGCTTGCCCTCCTCGCATTGTTCTTCTTCAGTATGGCGGTCTTGTTTGGCACGCTGGCCGTAGTGGTGGCGTGCTGGAACCGCAATCCGGTCGTGGTTCTCGGCGGGTTCGCGGCGCTTTACCTGGCGCTCGCTGTGATAATCGGCCTGATGCTGCGCGCGCGCGCCCGAGCGCGCCCGCGTCTGCTATCCGCCACCCTGTCCGAGCTTGCACGCGATCGCGAGGAGATTACACCGCGATGAGCGGGCGACTGGCGGCAGTCGTGCGCAGGCGCGAACATCTACTCGCGCGCACGGCAGAGCAGCGCAGGATGCTCGCCGCGGACGCCCCGTTGTGGCACGAATCGCTCACACTGGCGGGCGCCGCTTTCCGGGCAGGGCGGATGATGCGCCGGCATCCCGCATCGCTTGCGGTCGTGATCGCCGTGCTGTGGTGGCTGCGGCGGCGGTCCGTGCTCCTGTGGGGCGGCCCGATCGTAGCGGCATGGGTAATGTGCCGAATTGTCGGTATGGAACGCTGCGACCGTCCGAAACCGGATCACTGATCGTGCCCCTGGCAGGCGCGGCCGGGCGCCGCCCGCGCGTGGCAGCGGGAGGGGGTCGGTGCTGTCAGCTGCCGGGCCGTGACGCGGCGCCCAGTAGCCCGGTCATCATGTCCCATACCCGCGAGGGGGCGACGGTCTGGTAGCACGCCGGTTCAACCAGTGCGTTTCCGCGATAGCGGCAGATTCTCCTCAAGCATGGCGAACAGGCAAAATCGGCGCGCGCATGGCGTTGTGCTTCCCCCAGCGTGCCGGTCAAACCCGGATTAGTGGCGCCGTATATGGTGACTGCCGGCACCGACAGCGCGGCGGCGCAGTGGGCAAGTCCGGTGTCGACGCCCACCGCCCCCTGTGCGCCAGCGAGCACGCCGGCCAATTGCGTAAGCGTCATGGGTGGCAGGACCCGGGCATTGGTGGCGCTGGCCGCAATGCGATGTGCGCGGTCGTTTTCGACGCGATTTCCGGCCGGTAGGAGAACGCGCAAACCGGCCTCGTTGGCCAGACCAGCCAGTTCTTTCCAATACCGCTCTGGCCACTGCTTGGTGGGCCAGGCAGTTCCGTGAAGAAAGACCAGATAGGCCGCGTCGTCTGGTCGGAAGCTGATGAGGGCGCGCGAAATGCCGTAGTCGACCTCCGCAGACGGGAGCTCGTACCCCAGCGCCAGGGCAAACAGCCTGCGCAGGCGTAGTACCGCGTGCGAGCCCGGAGCGACAGCGTGACGGTGCCTGTAGAACAGCGCGGCCAGCGGCTCGCGTGCTGAAGCGAATCCGAAGCCATGGTGCTCGCCGCGTGCGCAGGCGGTGAGTACAGCGCTCTTGATGAGGCCTTGTGCGTCGACGATCCGGTCGTAGCTGCGGGCGCGCAGGATGCGCAGCGCGTGAAGGAACTCAGACCGGTGTGCCGGCTGCATGATGCCATGCCGCCAGCGTCTCAGGGCGACCGGAATGACTGTGTCGATGGCCGGGTGCCAGGATGGAATCTCCGCGTACGATTCCTCGATCACCCAGTCGAATCGGGCATGCGGCAGGGCGCGGGCGGCGTCCGTCAAGGCCGGGAGGGCGTGCAGGACGTCGCCAAGAGAGGAAGTCTTGACGAGGAGCACCCTCATGGCCGCGGAACCGCAGCGTCGATGCGTTCCTGTACCAGTTCCGGCTTGAGTTGGCGCAGGCAGTTGGTATGGCCAAGCGGACAAACGCGTTTGAAACACGGGCTGCAGGGCAGGCCGAGAGATAGGACCGTCGCCTGGCTGCTCAGCGGCGGCGTGAAACCGGGATCGGATGACCCGTACACTGCGATCAACCGCCGCCCGAGGCTTGCGG
>JAJYEK010000204.1 GCA_021785795.1 Pseudomonadota bacterium | reverse complement strand
CAAACAACTCTGAAATCCTCTTCTGTTCCATTGCCCACTCCTTTCATCAGCCGGCACAACGCCGGCTCTCATGACCTACATGAAAGTATAGCGCGAGTATAGCATAGAAAAATCAGGCGAAAAAAAAAGCTACCTGTTAAGGTAGCTTGGTGTTAGGGCTTGGCGCCAAGGCTTGGCGGCGAGACTCAGTAGTACGAGCTGGTCTTGAAAAACTCGCGCATCTGGGCTTCGAAGCCCATGTTCAGGGTTTCCATGATACGCAGTGCCCGCTCATCGCCTGTAAAAGCGCCGCTGGCTGCGTCAAATGCGAACAGAGGCCGAAGCGACAGGGTGTCCATATCCTCGATGACGCACAGGGTAAACGAAATACGATTTGCCACCAAAAAGGCACAGGACTGCAGCGCAGAGGCGAATCCGAGATAGCCTATCTGGTTAAGCACTGCCGAATTGATGGCGACCATCGTATCGGCGGCGTAGTTGAAAATGCTGGCGGCCTCTCTGGCCAGCTCGAGGGGAAGTGGCTCGTGCGCCGAGCCGTAATCAAGTCTGTCGTCAATCATGGTGTTGTCCTGTTATGCTTGTTATTCATACTTGGCTTTAAGTATAGCACAGGCGCATTTGTCGATCAAGCGTCCGCCTGGCCTGCCAGCACAAGGCGGAACTCGCGCATCCGCTCCATGACCTTGTGGGAGTATTTGGCGTGCCGGTCATGTCGCGCCCCGTTGTACCGCTGAAGAGCCCTTGGCAGATCTCCGCCGGTCTGCTGCATATAGGTTTGCAGTATCGCCGCCCCGGCCAGCAGATTCGGGCGTACCTGCTGCAATTCCGTCGGGCCGGCCTGCAACTCGGGATGCGCGGCGGGCTGCACCTGCATCAGCCCGACTGCCCCGGTCTTGCTTTGCGCATAAGGCTGGAAGCTGGACTCCACGGCGGCTACCGCCAGGAGCAGGGTCAAGGGAAGGCGGGTACGATGGGCGGCTTCCAGGGTGTTGGCCACCACGGCGTCAGCCAGCGCGGCCGAGACGTGGTAGGTTTTGACGATATGCTGGCTCAGCCTGTAGACGAACGCCGGTTCCCCGGTCTGGTAGACCTCGGGGTGAGCCGGAATCTGGTAGGCCACAACCCGCACGGCGGGGGGCGAGAGCAGCAGGCCCAGACAGAGCAGCGCCACAAGGAGTAGCGCTGCCAGCTTGTCGGAACTGCTGAGGATTACTTGGTACACGTTCAGAAGCCGTAGGCCAGCCCGATCGACGTCACCTGCAGCGTCGTATTGCTGGGCGGCTCCAGGAACCCGGTGGAGCTCACCGCAGAACCGCTGTACGAGTACTGCACCTGGTCGAAGCCGAGCGTGAGGTGGATGTCGTGCCACAGGCGATAGTCGAGTCCGACGCCGATACGGGTAAGCATGTTCGGATCCGTCATGCTCTGAGTGCCCAAGGATGCGGCCGAAATACTGGCGTTCAGCATCGTGCCCATGAACAAGTCTGCGGTCAGCACCAGCTTGTCAACCGGCGCGAACTGCAGCAGCATGCCGGCGCCGGCATAATCGTGCGTGTAGGTTTCTGCGTAGCCGAAGGACGTGCTCTGGCCCACATTCCGATCCCAGGTGTGGTTGCCGTATTCCAGATACGGGGTGACCATCGTGTGGTCTCCGGGAATGAAGGTTGTGCCGACACGGGCATAGTAATCGGAGGTGCGCGCTCCGGAAATCGCCGACAATGGGGTATATGTGCCGGAACCGGACATGACGCCACCGGTGTAATTCGTGGTCCCGGACGTGCTGGAATAGCCCAGCGCGAGATAGTTGTTGGTGCTCCACAGGTCCTTGTCAACCGACACGGTGAACGCATAGCCGCCCGGGCTGCCCTGCTCGCTGTCCAGGCTCGGGCCGCCAAACGACTGCAGGCTGTCCAGCTCGGAATAGTTGATGTTCTGGCTGATCGACGCAATGCCGACCTCGTTGTTGGACGCCATAATGTCACCGAGCGAGTCAGCGCGTGCGGCGCCCGAAAGAGCCAGCGCTGCGGACGCGACGGCGATGGCGAGGGCGATGCGGGATGGATTCATGTTCTTGCCTCAATTTAAGAAACGGACGATTAGTATAGCATGCGCTTCGCATTTGGTCTATTGCACGCAGTACTCAACCACAATATATGCGCACAAAACACTTGCACAAAAATAAATTGTGTGTATAATACAAATCAAGGGGAGCAACAACGCAACCCACCGCGCCTCGGGGATCAGGGGCTGGAGCGAAAAATGACTACCTATCGCATCGAAAACACCATCTCTGGCGCCATCCTCGGGGACTATGAAGGCGAGACCGAAGCCGACGCACTTAACGCGATGGCACGCGACGCCGGATACGCCGACTATGCCGCCTGCTGCGAAGTCGCACCGGTCAAGGATGGCGAAATCAGCGTCACCGAAGTCGATCGGAAATCGATCAAGGAGATTTAATCATGAGCATGCGAATTTACACTAGCGGTGCAATCGAAGTAAATCGGGTCGATACCGGACTGCATGTCGTACAAACAGCGACCGGGACGGTCGTGTACTCGCCAGAGCGGCGCGACTTCGAGAACAACAGAATTATTGCTGCATACAAAGAACACAACATGCCGCACGCACGGTATTCCCTGGATTGCAATAACCCCGCGTCCGGCGTTGCTGGGCGCGATCAGTTTGAGGCTGATATTGTCCGTCTTGTCGCATCGCTAAAGATGAAACCCACGTGCAAGGGGCAAGACCATGACAAACCGTGACCGCATCACCGTCGATCAGTACGGTAACTGGCGGCTCTACACCAACTCTCTCCCTGAAAACTGGACACCTTTGGGCACCGTCACGCGGAATGAAACCGATACTGGCGCCCTTGTGCGCATCAAAGCTACCGGCGGCTATATTCAGGTCAACGCAGGATCTGTTCGCAACCTGGACGGTCGGAAAGTCTCCGCCGCACTTGGAACGGCTGGCCGCCCGATCAAGATGGAAGGCGGGAAACGTGTAAATGTCTATCTTGATACCGAAAGCCTTGCAATCGCTGTCAGGTTGGGTGACGGCAATGTCAGCGAAGGCATCCGCAAGGCACTCAAGTCGGCCACGGAAAAATGTGCTAAGCTGGACGAATGACAGATAGAGCCCCTGAAGACATGCTGCCAGAAGCGGACGAGCAGCCCGCGGCTGCCGCCCGTATTCGACGCAACCCGGCACTGCAGTATTCGTTCCTGTGCGACGCTGACCTGCAATACTGGCTGCGCATCCCGGGCGTTCCGCTAACTGCTCGGGCGGACCAACTGGCAGCAACCGCAGGGCACGAATTTCCGTTTGACTTCACCCCGTTGCTCAGGGCGGATCGGCACCCGAAACCCATAATTCACGAAGCCGGCGGCCCGCCTCATTACATGCTCTGGCTTGAAGGCTTCGCGCCCGCAAAAATCAGATGGCGGGATTTCAGGGGCAGGCAGATTGGCCCTGCGCTAGACGCGCTACCGGGCACGCCACGAATAGCGCTGCAATTCCTGATCGATGCGCTCACCGCGGGAGAGTGGCCGGCTGGTTTGTCGCGGGTCGACGGGGTGGATTGGCCCTTCTAGGCTGGCATCTATGCCTACGGCCAGAACGCCCGGCCATCCGCCGTCGTCCGGCCCGCTTTCTGAGGGGGAGCCGTCAGGCTAACCCCGCTGGCCCCGAGCAGATAAAGCAGATGCTCCCAGGCACGCGCGGCCAGGTATTCGCTTGCAGCGAGCAACTGATCCGCTCTGGCCTGACTGGCGGTTGTATCCGGAAGAAACAGAATCCCGGTGACCGTTACCGCCCAGGAAAGGGGGGTAAAGTCCGACTCGCGCCATGGATGCGCCTCATGAATATCCAGGACCAGCTTTACATCCAGCTGCTGGCAGTCGGGAGGGAGGGGCAGCAAATGTGCGCCGATGCTTGGGCGAATGCATACCTCCCGGCACTGCCCCGTACGCAGAAACTCGTTATAGGCGGGGTTCGGGTCAAACTGAACGCCGGAAACGTAGCTACGTAACAGAGGGGTCGCGGCTGGCGGAGGGAAGAGGGCGGGCATTAAAGAAGCTCCTTGCTTGTGGTGTGTAGCAGCGCGTTGATGCGCCCCGCCCTGAAAGGACGGACTTGCCGCGCGGCGCAGTCAAGAGCTTATAGTATAGCAGCAGTATAGGCCATACGCAAGAATACCGAAAGGCGGTCACCTAGCTCACAACGATAGCTGGTCTGCTTCGACGCCCGGACAGACAGCGCGCCCCCGTATCGCTCAAACTGGCGTCGGGCTGCAACTGGATAGCGCGGTTCGGAGAGCCTGCCGCCGATTTGCGATGAAATAAGAATCCGCATAAGAATCAGGCGGTTAGTTGGAGACCCCGCAGCGCCAGGAGGTAGAAAAAAAACGCCGGTCAGTATGACCGGCGTTGAAATCAGAAAGGCACGTCCGACAGATCGTCGGGCTCCGGAGCGGGAGCGGCCTTTCTCCCGGCGGTTTTCCCGCTGGCCTTCGGCTTTTCAACAGAGGAGGTCTCCTCGCCGCCACCAGACCGTCCGCCAAGCATTTGCATCTTGTCGGCAACGATTTCGGTGGTGTACTGATCCTGGCCTTCCTTGTTGGTCCACTTGCGGGTGCGCAGACTGCCTTCAAAGTAGACGGTCGAGCCTTTCTTCAGGTACTCGCCCGCAACTTCGGCCAATTTGCCGAAGATCACCACGCGGTGCCACTCGGTGCGCTCCTGCTTTTCGCCACTCTTGTCCTTCCAGTTTTCCGTGGTGGCCAGCGACAGATTGACCATCGCGTCACCACTCGGCATGTACTTGGTTTCCGGATCGCGGCCAAGGTTGCCGATCAGGATGACTTTATTGACTGCTGCCATGTCTCTCTCCTTCAGGTTGTGTTAATCCAGGAACCGGAAGTTGCAGACCTTGATTCGGTCTGCGACTCCCGGAGTCCCGTCTTTTTTGACGTACCGCTTGTGAGTAAGCGGTCCGTCGAGATATATGAGCCGCCCAGGACTCAGGTGCGGGCCCACGGCTGCTGCCAGGGCCCCGCTCAGAATCCCCTCAACCCATTCGTGGGTTGGGGATTCTGAGCCATTGGTAGGGGGTACTGTGATGCACACCGATACGGCGTACACCGATCCCCCAGATGCGGCTCGTTGCCGCACGTGACCAACATACCCGATGACCTGGGCGGCGTAGAATGAAGCATTCATCGTACGCTCTCCTACTGTTGGCCTCTTTTCAGTATAGCAACTACTTACGCAGTCCGGCGCGAGAGCGGGGCTCCTGAGCTACAGCCAGTTTTTCCAGTGATTGCAATAAGTGCTCCCGCAGGTCAGTCAAAGCGAAAGAATTGTTTATGACTGCATGTGCTGCTTGCTGCTCCTTGCCGCGCAGCAAGGCAACGATCTGTCGAGAGGCCGCCAGTTGGGCCGCCTGGGCTGTTGCTGGAGAAAGCGGCGGGTTAAAAACCGCTGCGGCGTCAAGCAGTTCTCCGATGAGCTGCAAAGCGTCAAGAGAGGGTGGGGCATGCAAGGCGGGCGTGACCAGTGCTTGTATGTGCTGCCAATAAACGGAATCATAGGTAACCGATAGCTCAGGAACGGATAACAGCATCAACATATCTCCTTAATGAAAAAAAAACAGCGGCAGGTCTACTTTAGCAGCCGGGGATGAGGCGCAAAAGACGGAAAAGGGCCGGAATCACAGCTGTATTATTTTGTAGGCATCGAAATAAGTAAAGCATTTATTACTAATGAAAGGCTGCCGTCAGCGAACTGTAGTCTGTAGCGAGGGGGGCACCGAAACAGAAAAGTAGACATTGGCCCCCAGGCCCGGGTCATAATAGGAGAGCGGGCCTCCGGACGCCGGGGAGCCAATGATCGCGGCGACGGGGGAGCTGCCGGCGGTTACGGAATACGCCCCAGCGAGCCCTGAAGGCAACGCCGAAGGCGGGGTGGGGGTGTAATTGTAATAGCTGCTGGTACAGTTGGTTGCCAACACGTTGCTGTCCAGGTTCGCCGTAGTCGGGCAGGTCAGTGCCGCGTTAAAAGGGGCGACCATTCCGTTGTAGGGAATGTAGCCAATTTCATACATATTGCCTCCGCTTACGGCCTGCATGCCGGCGAGCCAGGGCATGCCGGTATAGCCGCTAAGGGGATCCG
>JAJYEK010000039.1 GCA_021785795.1 Pseudomonadota bacterium | reverse complement strand
TCCTGTCAATCATGATGGCCAAGCCGGCGGTCGGTGCGGTTCTGCTCTATGGTTACCCACACAAGTTTCAACAGAGGCGCTTCTATGGATAACAGGCTTGAACCGATCAAGGCCTATCTCGATCGACATTTCGATAACCCGCCGGAGCATTTGGCGCTGGAGAGCAGGCTTGACGAGATCGGCATTGATTCGATGGCGCTCCTCGAGCTGATGATGGAACTGGAGGACAAATACGATTTCCGGCTGCCTGAGGATGTGCCGACGCCCGAGACTGTCGGCCAGCTGGTCGCGCTGGTGGAACAGTACAAGCCTTCTGCCCTAAATGAGTAGATCCGGGCCCCGCAGGGTCGCCGTGACTGGCGTTGGCCTGGTCAGTCCTTTTGGCGGCGATACTGAGGACTTTTTCGCCCGCATCATGCGCGGCGAATCCGCGGTAGCCCTGTACCGTCATCCCGCATCGCCGACCGAGTTGGCCCAACCTGCGGTTCGTTGTGCATCGTTTAGCCCGGAGCAGACCATCGGCCGAGCGCTGTCGAGCGTGACGGATCGCTACAGCCAGCTCGGCCTCGCAGCGGCGTTCTCGGCTTGGGGTGACGCAGGGCTGCCGCGCAAGGGAGCGGGTTCCTGCGAGTACGGAGTTTCCTGGGGGACCGGGGTGGGCGGCGCACTGACCTATGAAAAGGGATACACGGATTTTTTTGAGCGCGGGAAGCGCCGTATGTCGCCGCTGACCGTTGCGCTGGCGATGAACAATGCGGCTGCGTCAAACCTCGCGATCGCGCTCGGACTGGGCGGTGCCTGCCTGACCTATTCAGTCGCCTGTGCCTCGTCGGCTGTTTCTATCGGCGAGGCGTATCGGCGTATTCGGTCCGGGAGCGACAAGCTGGTTGTTGCCGGCGGTTCCGAAGCACCTCTGGCGCTGTCTGTCATGCTGGCATGGGACGCCATGCGGGTTGTTGCTGACGGCGATGATGAGACCGCATTCAGGGCCTGTCGTCCGTTCCAGGTGGGGCGCACCGGGCTGGTGCTCGGCGAGGGCGGCGCTGCCTTGGTGCTGGAAGATTGGGATCTTGCGGTGTCCCGTGGCGCACGCATTTATTGCGAGTTGGCCGGTTACGGGCAGAGCTGCGACCGCAGCCATCTCGTGCGTCCTGACGCCGGCGGACAGGTCAGGGCGATCGAGGCCGCCATGCGCGAAGCCGGCCTGGTTCCGGCCGATGTGGGTTACGTGAATGCGCACGGAACGGCAACCCAGGAAGGCGACCCGATCGAGGTCAGCGCCCTTAGAACTGCCTTTGGAGAGGCTGCGCCCCGACTGCATGTGAGTTCAACGAAGTCGATGCACGGACACATGCTCGGTGCGGCCGGTGCCATGGAGGCGGTGATTACCGTGCTGGCGCTGACAAAGCAGCAGATTCCTCCAACCGCCCACTTGCAGCAGGTCTCGGCGGACTGCGAGGGTGTGCGTCACGTGATGGGCGACGGGTTGCAAAATGTTTCCTTTGGGGCGGCTATCAGCAATTCCTTTGCCTTTGGCGGCAGCAACGCCGTTCTGGTGTTCCGGCGAACGGACTGACTGTCGACCGGATCAGCAAGAGGGGATTGCATGGAAAAGCATCACAATACCGTCTCCCAATCTGAGCAGGTGCCGCATCGGCCTCTGACCAGCTATTACGCGGATGAAGCGTCGCGCAGCGGCTTTGTGCGCGCGATGTTCGACAGCACGGCAGAAGACTACGATCGCATGGAACGCATCCTGGGTCTCGGAACCGGTTTCTGGTATCGCGGCCAGGCGCTCTTGCGCGCCGGGCTCCGGCCCGGCATGAAAGTGGTGGACGTCGGGGTGGGTACGGGTTTGGTCGCCCGCCAGGCGGCGCGCATAACCGGCAGTGGCGGGTTTGTCGCCGGCGTCGATCCGAGCCTGGGAATGATGCGCAACGCCAAGGTTCCGGAGAGCGTAACGCTGGTGGAAGGGCGGGCCGAGGACATACCTTTTCCGGACAACCATTTCGACTTCCTCAGCATGGGGTATGCGCTGCGCCACATCAGCGATCTCTCCGTGGCTTTCCGCGAATTCCATAGGGTGATGAAGCCAGGCGCAAAACTATGCATCCTGGAGATCACCTGCCCGGAAAGCAGGTTGGGGCGAATTCTGCTCAAGACCTATATGAAGGGGGTGGTGCCCGCGCTTGCCCGGTTGGTCGGGAACAAGAGGAACACGCCGCAGCTCTGGCGATATTACTGGGATACGATTGAAGCCTGCGTGCCGCGGGCACAGGTAATCGCCACGCTCGAGGCGAGCGGATTCTGCGGCGTGCGCTGCTATAGCGAAGTCCGGGGTTTGAGCATCCTCGCCGAATACCAGGCCGCCAAGCCGGAATAGGGTGGCTATGGCTGCCTGCGCCTCAAGGTAAACCGGCATGTCCAGCGGACCGGCCATGCTCGCACACCTGTTGGTCGAATGCCTGTCGCGGCGGGTCCTGCCGCGGGTTCAAGAACCGGATTTGTCTGGTGTTGACAGCCTTGCGCAAAGCGAGGCATTTGAACTCGCTGGCCGCGAGGACGGATTTCTCGCTTCCATTTATCTATACCAGGCCTTGCAGATCGCGCCGCTGGTGCGTCCCGGCGACCGCGTGCTGGACCTGGGCTGTGGTCCGGCCAATCAGCTCGTGCAGGTCGCACGGCTCAATCCGAAGGCTCATTTTGTCGGGCTCGACGTGTCTAATGAAATGCTTGAGCGTGCGCGCCAGACAATTGAACGTTGTGGTGTGGCCAACATCGAGGCTGTCTTGGGCGACATGACCACGCTCGCGGCATTTCCTGACGGCGCTTTCGACTGCGTGATGTCGACCATGTCGCTGCACCATCTGCCCGACGAGGCGGCGCTGTCAGACGCACTGCACGCGGCACGGCGTGTGCTGAAATCTGGCGGCGGCCTGTATCTGATCGACTTCGGGCGCCTGAAGCGAGTTGCCACCCAGCGATTTTTTGCCAACGACCGCAGCGACGTCCAGCCGGAAACATTCACCCGCGACTATCTGAATTCGCTTCAGGCGGCGTTTAGCGTCGAAGAACTGTCGTGCGCCGCCGGGGTGTTCGGTGAAGAGGTGACACGATACGCAACGGCGCTTGCGCCGTTCATGGTGATCTTTAAAAGCGCTGCTCGCCGTGATCCAGACAAGTCGCTGCGAGATGCGGCACATGCGCTGTACCGGCGGCTTAGTGCCTCGCAGCAGAAGGACTTCCTTCGGTACGCCCGCTGGTTGCGGGCGAATGGCCTCACGCTGCCGTTTTTACCCGTCTGACCATTGTTGCGCCGCCGTCCGGAATTTTCCGTGCGGCGGAGCGTGGCGCACACGATGCCGTCGGCGATTGCCGAACCGGCTTGCAGCGTTGCAGCCTTCGGCGGCGGGACGGAGGTACGCAGCTATACCTTCGGATCGGACCGGATCGTTCGTTCCGGACGGATCAGACCCCGCGCGCGATCAGCATGATGTTGGCGAAAGGCGTACCGCTGCTCATGGGAACGGCGTCTACTGCAAAGCCGCGTTCCTGGAGGGCGCGCATCCAGCTGGAAAGCGGTCGGCACCACATGCGTGTCAGGCGATGGCCCTGTAGGAAAGACATGCAGGTATCGACCGCTTGGCTATAGGCAAAGCGCATCCCGCCGCCGGCATCGCCAACGCGGGTCACGAACAGCCCGTGGGTGCCGATTGCTGACCGGATTCTCTCCAGCAGGCGATCCTGTTCGGCATACGACACGTAGTGCAGAACGTCTAGAATCGTGATCACATCGGCATCGGCCAGAGCGACGTCTCGCATATCGCCACCACTCAACTGCACACGTTCACCGTGCAGCGGCTGCAACGCCAGATTCCCGCAGATTGCCTCACGTTCCATCAATTCGACGCCGCGGAAGCGCAAGCCCGTGGGCGGCAGCGGGCTGCCCTTCCATTCTCCGAGGGCCGCCAGTTGCTCCGCAGCCAGAAGCCAGGCAGCGAGCAGGCCCCGGCCGCAGCCCAGATCCAGGATGCGCGCGTTGTCGGGAAGCATCGGCCGGTCAAGTAGCGCGGAAAAAATCGGGTCGCCCCGTAGCTTGCCTCGGGCCCAATGGTAGTTGAAGCGGCCCGTTTGCCGGTACGGTTCCGACGCGAGGCCCAGCAGCCGCTTTTTCAGTCCGGTTTGCATGCCGAGCCGAGCGGTACAGGATTAAGGTTGCGTGCCGCCAGTTCCGCCAACAGACGGGGCAACACTTCGACGACGACCGGAATCCCATTTGTACTGCGAGCGCTGTGACCGTCGTGCAGCAGGAGGATATCGCCCGGGCCGAGCCGGCGGGTAAGGCGGCCAAGCACGATATCAGCGTTGCCGCAACGCGTGTCATATCCGCGCCGCGTCCAGCTCACTAGCCGGATTCCGAACCGCTTTAGGACGGGGTCAAGAAATGGATTGCGCAAACCCGCGAGCGCGCGAAAGAACTGCGGCCGCCTGCCGGTTATCTGCTCCAGCGTCTTCTGTGCATCGCCAACTTCGCGCTTCCAGCCGCCGGCCCCGGATAGTGCTGCATAGTGTCGGTGGCGCTGACCGTGGTTTTCGATGGTGTGCCCGCGCGCCAATATGTTGCGGCAGATCTCCGGATGGGAAGCCGCCCGCTCTCCTATGCAGAAAAATGTTGCTCGGACCTGGTGGTGGTCTAGGATGTCTAGCACCTGCGGCGTGACTTCCGCATCGGGACCGTCATCAAAAGTGAGCACTACCTCACGGCGTTCCGCCGCCGCTGCTGGCAGACTCACAATATTTGCGCCGAGCAGCCTGCTGCGGGGCCAGAGACCGGCAGCGCCAATGAAGACATGGTTCAGCACAATAATGGCAAGCGCCGAAAGCCAGAGAGCCGGCGCGAACAGTACGATCGTCAGCGCGCCGGCGTGGATGAGTATCGAAGCCTGGAGAAACGGCGTCGGTCGCCATGCGCGCATTGCGCCGTCTTTGGTGTCCGGGCAGGTCATGGAGTCGGGGTTCCGGGTATGCGGCGCGCCAGTATGGCCGCGAAAAGAAGGCAAAGCAGCGCACCGAGGCTGACCGTGCTGCCAATATCCGACAGTACCGGTATGCTCGAGAGGCCCAGGATGCCGAAACTGCCGACCGTGGTGAAGTTGGCAACCACAAGGGAAACCTGCATCCGGCGGCGTTCAACGGGGGTAGCCGTCCGTCCGCCGCTCTCGAAAAACAGCGCATAGTTCGAACCTATCGCGACGACGAGGAGCAGTCCCACCAGGTGCAAAATGGTCAGGCGTACCCCACTCAGCAATAGCACGGCTGTGACGCAGGTCACCGCGCAGATCAGCGGGGTAGCTACGCGCAGAGTGCGAGATGCGGATTTGAGTGCCGCCAGCAGCAGCGCAATGATCACCAGACAGCCGAATTCGGACAGCATCAGCACCTCGTTTCGGTAGTTCCTGAACAGACTGGTCGATTCCTTCAGCAGGTCGATCACGACGATGTGCCTTAGTCGGGTGGCTTGCAACGCGTCTTGGACACGGTTGATGTCCAGCGGAACCCTGGCACTGCTGTCGTGCGGCCGCAACGGCATCAGCACCAGGTAGTCTTTGGCGCGATGGATCAGAAGCGAATCGACCAACAGCGCGGCGGAGGTGCCGTCTAGATCGGATCGTCGTAGAGGTCGGCGCGTGCGTGCTGCCTGCAGGTCAGACAAGAAGCCCTGCAGCCGGTTGAATCTGACAGGCAATCCGACGAGCGCCTGCCGCAGCCGCCGCCGAGCCTGCCGAGCATCCGGGATAGCAGCCTGACGTGCCCGCTGAAGCGCACGGCTCGGCAGAACAAAGGCAGGCGAGCTGAATCCGGCGATTACCCGCTGGAGCATCAGTCCGTGCAGCACCTGGCCGGCTTTCTCAGCCCCCTCCAGCGCCAGCTCCCTGCTTGGTGCGCTGAAAGCGACCATGAAGCGCAGGTCTGGGGCGCCAAGGTCACGGCGCAGCTGCTGGTCGAGCCGCTGATCGGACTTGGAAATCGGGCTCAGTGCAGACAAGTTCTTGTTCCATATCTTGCCTGCATGCGCGTACACGGTGCCGGCGGCCGCAAGCGAGAGCAGCAGCGGCAACCACCTCAGGTGGGAGGCAAAGTCCAGGAGCCGATCAAGTGCGAAGCCGGGACCGCTCAGATCCCGCAGCTGGAGCTTCTGCGGCACCACTGCCGGCAGCACGTGGCGTGTCACGATGGCCGCCGCGATCAGGCCGCTGATGGAGTAGATGCCGAGCTGCGCCAGGCCCGGGAATCCCGAGAACAGAAGCGGGGCGAACCCGGCGATCGAAGTGGCGACGCCGAGCCATATAGTGCGCCAGAAATGGCCAGGGTTCAGATTTCCGGCGCGCTGCAGGTAGAAGTAGATCGAGTAGTCGACCGCTTCGCCGATGAGGGTTGTGCCAAAGCCAAGGGTAAGTGCATGCACCTGACCGAAGCGGAGGCTGACAGCGGCAATCCCGACCAGCGCACCGGACAGCACGGGCAGGAGACCGAGCGCCAGAAGCAGAGGGGACCGGTAAACCAGCAGCAGCAGAAACACGACGAGCAGCAGGCTGGCGCTTGCCAGGCGGGTCACCTGCCCCTGAATGGTGTTGCGCGACTTGACGGCAAACACGCTGGTTCCGCTCATGACCAATTGGCTGCCCGCCTGAAGGTCCGGCAGCCGCTTGAAGGTGTTCCGAATGATTGCAATGGCGCGTGCCTGCGCTTCGATGTCGGTACCGGGGGCGCGGGTGTAGGCAAGCAGCACCGCACGCTTGCCGTCGCGCGAGGCCCATGCGCCGTGCAGGCGCCTCGGCTGGCTGTTGCCGCCAAACTCGTCGAGCAGCCGCAGCGTTTCGCCCGTCGGGTCGCGGGCGAACAGCTGCTTGACGATCAATCCGGTATCTCCAGAGAGCGCATCAATGGAATTTTGGATGGCGGCATGCAGTCCCTGCACAGTGAAGTGCGCGGGCGTAATATCGGGACTGAGCAGGTAGCGGTTGTCAAAAAAATATCTGCGGTCGCGCTGTTCGGTGGCGGAATCCCCGTTCTGTACCCCCAGGAACGTGCCTGTCTTGCGCAGCCGGCTGGCCAGTTCTTGAGATAGCTTCGCGCGTCCCGCAGCATCACCGCCTTCGATGCCGATCATGATCAGGCGTCCGATGATGCCGTATTTGAACTGGTCGACCAGCAGCTGCTGGCGCGCACTCGGCGCCTTAGGCATGAAGGCTGAAAGATCGGATACGAACCGCGTTTGGGCGATGACCAGCACGCAGGCAATCAACAGTGCCAGCCAGAGCCCCAGAACCAGTCGTCGGCGCAACTTCATTGCCTGCGGCTGACGGGTGTGATGACCATAATGGAATGGTCGCCGTCACGCTGGTCCAGCTCGATGGTTCGGACGACGGCGTCCGACCCGCCGATTCGGATCCGGCTGAAAATGCGACTGAGGCGTCGCTGTTTCGGCGTCAGCACCAACCGCCAGTTTCCGATCGGTCCGGTAAGCCGGAGCGAATAGAGCGCCTTCAGCGCGGTGAGGTCACCGGCCAGCGTACCTCGGATGCTTTCTATGAATGCCGAGATTTCCGGGTGTCCCTCCAGGCCGATGGTCATCAGGCGCTTGCCAGGCCGTTCTATTTTTAGGGTGTTGCCACGCAAAACCAGCAATTCGGGCTTCGGTGTGAGCGTGCGCTTTTCGAGGCTGTCCGGGGCAGCGAAAGATAGGTCGCCCGTCGACACGAGCGGACGGTCGATGATCCCGATGTATGTCCTCTCCACAAACGTGGCCTTGGCCGACTTATCTTGCGCCAGCAGATGCATGAGTTGCGGCAGCTGCGCATCTTTGGCGCGGGCGAACGGGGCGGTTAGCGCGAAGACAAGCAGGGCCATAGACACCGTGCGTATCGGATCAAGAAGTTTCACTGTCTGCGGATTTCCAGAAATCGTAGAAATTGAACCAGTTGAATGGCGCTGCACGGCAATGGCGCTCCAGCGCTGCCACGTATTTCTCCAGAAGATCGCGAACCTCATCCTGCCGGCTCCCTGCCTGCGGTCCGGCGAAGTCCGTCAGAAGCTCGAAATGTATGTCATAGCGGTTGTCCCCGCGGTACAGTCCGGCCATGAAGTAGACGGGCTCGCGCAGCATGACGGCGGTGCGAAACGGTCCAGTGGGAAAGGGCGCAGGCGAGCCGAGAAACGGAAGCTCGAGGTAGTTGTCCGGTCCGCTGGCTCGGTCTGCAAGGATGCCGACCATCGCGCCTTCCTGCAGGCGATGATGAATCTCAAGCATTGCGTCGAACTGGCCGAGTGTGATCACGTCGAGCATTACGCCGGGATTGATTGCGGCCAGCGAGTCGTTGATCTGGCGCGCGTTTTCCGGATTCATTGCGACGTAGACCCTGAGGCTCGGGTTGTCGCGGGCAATGCTGCGCAACACCTCGAAGCTTCCGAGGTGCGCTCCGAACAGGAAGCATCCCTTGCCGGTTGCGTGCGTTGCATGCAGCTGATCGGCATCAAATATCCTGATGTCAAATAGGTCATAGCGATTGTTGAGCAGGTAGATGCGGTCGTGGATCGTAGTTGAAAATGCGAGAATGTGGCGGTACAGGTCGCGCCATCCGGCAGGGCGCTGCAGTATCCGTTCAAGGTAGGCGCGTGAGGCCTGGCGTGCCGAATGAACTGCAAGCAGGAAGTATAAGGCGATGCCGTAGACCACGCAGCGAGACAGACGGCGGCCCAGCAGCAGCGACAGCCGACGCATCACGCTGAGCCAGAAGATGCTGCCACGCTCTTTGCGCTGCAGCCATTCTGGAGTTTTGCCGGCTCCAGAGCTCGGCGGCGCGGGGGTCATGGCGGCGGAAAAATCCCAAGAATGCAGCGGCGGCCGCTGATGGTGTGATGAATCCGGCAGCGCATTTCGGGTCTGATGCGGACGTTTGCCGCGCGGTGCTCCGGCCGCCGGGTGGTGGACGAGCTGGCGCGAATTACTGGTTGCCCGGAACGTGAGATTTCCGACTTGATCCGGCGTGCGGATAGCCTGAGGGTGTGTCCGCGGCGACACATCAAGAGCCAGGGCTGAGAGGGCGCGACGGCCCCCCTTTGCCACTCGCCGGTCCGCGCCAACCCGGGAATTTGCCTCGGAACTGCCGTCTGGCTGTGCCATGCTGCTCCGCAAAGGGCGCGGGCGCCCGATGTGCTGCCAGAATGCCCTTCGTAGTCTGCCCCGGGAATCAGTGTGGGCCGGGCGGCATGGTGTCCCGTGGCGGGCGCGGGCGTGTCTTGCGACACATGGGACGTGCGGCTCGGACCGGGCTGTACCGCATTTCGTGACCGGCATTCCGCTGCCTGGCAGAACGCCGTCGGGAACGCGGCCGCTCTCTGGCCGTCCACCACAGGGCTAGGCGGTGTCTCGGCGCGGCGCTGGGCGCTGTCAATGCATGTCCGGCCCGGAAAGGGGCTGATGAGCGCCTTGCGGGCGAACGGGGCATGAAGCCCGCGGACCGATGTCACAGAGGTCATGGAATGTGTTTGTCGATCAGATCCGCCAGGGCCGATGCGGGGATCTTGCCGTTGCCGTCGCGTGGCAGGGATTCAACGAATATGACCGGTCGCGGCAGAAAAACCGGGTCCAGCTGCTGCAGCAGGGCGGAGTGGATATCATGCGGACACAGTCCCGGGGCAACAACAAATGCTGCCAGGCGGGAGACATTGCGTTCCGGATGCGTATCCGGAACGCAGAACACCCCGTCGCGTACTCCGGGCAGGCTGGCGATGATCTGGTTCAGGTAGGAGAGGGAGCTGCGCTTGCCCACGACGTTGACCATGTCCGAATTGCGGCCGATCAGCCGGAAACGCGACGGTCCGCACAGCGCGATGGTGTCATTAAGGATCTGGGGTGATTCCAGGTGACCGCCGCTGACGATGGCGGCGCCCTGTTCCTGCCTTAGCTCGATGCCGTCGTAGACTTCCCATTCTGCGCACCGGGTAGGCCGGCGCGTTGCGATCTGGCCGGTCTCCGTGGAGCCGTAGATTTCGATGATTGGCGCGCTGAGCCTGTCCTCTGCCTCGGCGGCCAGCTCTCCGGACAGGGGCGCGGTTGCCGATACGACGGCGGCGACGGACGGAAAGTCAATGCCGGATTCCAGCAGCTTGCGCAGGTGGAACGGCGTAGTAACGAGCAGTCGAGGCTCAGGGAGCTGGTCCAGCGCCGATGACACGTCTGCCGGGAAGAACGGCAGACGCGAGGTCAGCCGTCCGCCCCCAATCAGGGGCAGGAAGATGGTTGATTCGAGCCCATACATATGCTGGAACGGTACCGTGCCGAGTACCGTGCAGGGGCCGCCGGCCGCTGCCCACAGGCGCCCGGCCCCGGATGCGATACACCGGCATATTCGCCCAAAGGTTTTGGCGTGCCGGTTCGGCTTGCCGGTGGAGCCAGAGGTGTAGACCTGCATGATCACCTGTCCGGCCGGAATGCGCGGAACCGCAGGAATATCAGCTGAAGACTTTTCTAGGCTGCCGGATACCTGAAGGTAGGGTAGTTCAAGGGGCGCGGAGGGCTGGTCACCCAGACACACCAGATCCGGCAGGTCGCGCCAAAGGCTGGTGATGATATCCGGAGCGACTGAGTTCGGCAGCACGGTGAGGGTGCCGCGCGCGATGCTTGCGAACAGCGTTGCGGCAAACCAGTAGCGGTCTTTGCACAGATTGAGTACGTGTCCCGTGTCCGGGATGCGGGCAGCGAGCGCGAGCAGATCGTGTAGAAATTCGGATCGGGTGACAGGCTTGGCGCCACGATAGGCTACTATCGAATCCATGCCGGATTCTGGCAGAAGCGGTAGGGTGTTCATCGTGGCTCAAGGCGTATTCTGGCGCTGTGCATATTCCCGATAGGCCCGGATCGTGGCGGCGACGCTGAGCCTTGGGCCGTCTGGCAGTGCGCGTAGGCGGATCAGGTATTCTCCAGCGAACATGATGACGAGGGAGATCGGCGTCAACAGATTGGCAAATGCCCACCATGCCTTGATTGGTGCAAAAAAGAACAGGAGCACCGACAGTACAGCGCTGGCCGTGAAATAGGCCGTCCACGCAAGTGTTACCTTCCACGTGTAGCAGAGATAGTCCGCATCCAGAGACTCTGGAAATATGAAACTAGCGATGCGCGAGCACAGCGCGCCGGAACGGCCGCCTCCGAGCGTGCTGCCAAAGGTAATGGCGAGGAGCGCCATCGTGCCGGCATGCTGGACGAAATACACCCATGCAGCGTGGTCACGCAGCTGATCCAGGTTGAACCCGATGGCCAGCGCGCAAAATGCGTACAGCGGCACGAACAGCATCCGGGCCCGGGCTTTCCAGGCTGCCACCAGCGCCGCCGCGGCAAGCGGCACAAGCCCGATCAGGACAGTGACCAGGGGCGGGTCCGGCATCGTTGTCGCGAAATAGCCGACGCCGAGATAGGTGCCGCCAGCCAGCGCAAGCAGGAGATTGCGGATGGAAAGCGCGCCATGTATCGTGCGCCCGTTTCGTCCTGTCACGCTATGGTTCCTGTTCAACGACGCCGTATTCCGGCTGATGTTGCTTGCCGACTATTCCGGTGCTGGGCTGCCTGGCAAAGTTGAAAGCCCAGACGAAGACCAGGGCCAGATCGATGCCCGCAGCAACGTCCAGCGCCATGTGCTGTTTGGTCGCCATGGTAGAATAAACGATGGCACCGCACCAGCATGCGCTGAAAATGCGCGCGCCGCGACCCAGACCCAGCTCGCGCAGCCGCCGGTTCAGCCAGAACCACGAAAACACGGCGGTGGCTACATGCAGTGACGGGCACGCGTTGCCTGCGGCATCCATGCCCTTGAGGAAAGCCATGCCCGGGTAGCGTGCCCAGTTGACATGCGCGGGCGGAATCGCAGTCGGCCAGAAATAAAAAATCGTCAGCGCCACCAGGCACAGGCTGCCAATCCACTTGCCGTATTCGACAATAGCCTGCCGCGTCGTCATTAGCATCGGCGGCAGAGACACGTACAGCCAGAGCGACAGGTAAAACGGCAGGGCAAGCGGTTCGACGCCGATCATCCGGTCCAGGACAGTGGCCGGTATGATGGTCACCGGATAGGCGGGGTGTTTGAGGAGATACACGTAGGCCACGAAGAACAGGAAGGTGAATCCCATGGTACCGAAACACTTGAACCAGAAATGCGTCGTAACAATCGACGGAACGCGACGCCACCCGTAGGCGCGGCTTTCAGGAGATGTTTTCGGCAAACGCGCACACATAGCGAGTCCCTTGTGGCCGGGCGTTGTCAGCAGTGTCCGGGGCGCCACATATCGGGTGCCGGCACATTCTTTTTGGCGATCGGACAAAATGTACCTCTATGAAATTGTCGCCAGTCTGACCGAGCGATGCATGGTTCGGAGGCCATTTGCGGTCCTGTGCTCGACGGTCGTGCATTGGTGCGACGAACATCGTTAGCGTGCATGTTACTCGCCTCATTGTCTGCCACCGTCACGCCGGTTTCTGAACCTAAGGACCAACTAGCGAGCCGGTTGAACCGTTACGCTGGCATCGCCCCTATTATATTATCCATTGCGTCGTAAAACTCCGGCATTCATGCCGGAGATATGAAGGCGTGGTTTCCTTGCGGATCCTAAACCAAGGGACTATGTTGTTTAATAATGGATATCTAGCGCGCCTACCGGTTCCGTTTCTACCCAACACCCGAGCCGGAAGTGATCCTGACCCGGACATTCGGGTGTGCGCGCTACGTCTATAACCATATGCTGCGCGTGCGGTCGGACGCATGGCTGAAAGAGCACAAGCGGGTGGGCTACCATGAGACCTCGGTGGCGCTCACCGCCCTGAAAAAGGCCCCGGAGTGCGCCTGGCTGAACGAGGTTTCGTCCGTCCCGCTGCAGCAGGCCCTCATGCACCTGCATAAGGGATTTCTCAATTTCTTTGCCAAGCGCGCCCGCTATCCGGCGTTTAAGTTGAAATACGGCCGGCAGGCGGCGACGTATGTCGCCAGCGCCTTTCGCTGGGACGGCGAGACGCTGCGAATCTCCAAGATGGATGATCCGCTCAACATCCGCTGGTCGCGGACCTTGCCCAAGGCGGCACGCATCACGACTGTCATCCTAAGCCGCGACACATCCGGCCGGTACTTCGCATCGCTGCTGTGCGACGACACGACAAGGCTCTTGCGGAAGGCTTCCGGCCGGATCGGCATCAATCTCGGGCTCACCCACTTCGCTGTGTTCTCCACCGGAGAGAAGGTGGCCCCGCCCGGAACGTTTCGCGAGAACGAGGCCAAACTGGCGAAGTGGCAGCGTCGGTTGGCAAAAAAGACCACATGCTCGAATCGACGCGCTAAGGCGAAACGGAAAGTGGCACGACTGCATGCCCACATCACGGATGCGCGCCGGGATTTTCTGCACAAGCTCTCGACACGGCTGATTCGCGAGAACCAAGTGATCGCTGTCGAGACGCTGTCTGTGGGCAACATGCGGCAAAACCGCCGCCTGTCGAAGTCGATCAGCGATGCAAGCTGGTCGCAGTTCATCCGGCAGCTCGAGTACAAGGCGCAGTGGTATGGGCGCACGCTGATTGGCATCGACCGCGGGTATCCATCGAGCAAACGGTGCTCGGCCTGCGGCCACACTCAAGGCTCGATGCCGCAGTCGGTGCGCGAATGGACGTGCCCGGAATGCGGCACGGCCCATGACCGCGACGTGAACGCCGCGATCAACATTCTGGCCGCAGGACTTGCGGTGTCAGCCCATGGAGAGGCTGTAAGCCCCGTTCTGCTGTAAGGCACCATGGGCTGGACTCCGTGAAGTGGGAATCTCCGTCCTTATAGTACGGAGAGCAGTCAAATAGAGAATTTGCCGGACGGATCACTGCCGGCGGCGGCATTGGCAGCCCACATTTTCGAGCGACGCCTTTGTCGGGTCCGAAACGGATGCGAGCGGCGTACCGGCAAACCGGGGGTTATCAACCCACGGGACGGTGAGTGCAGGTCCGCCGCGGTTGACCACGGAGGAATGTTGCGGTGTGCGCCTTGGGGCATGCTTTTTTTGCTGTCCGTGAAGAGCCTGCATTGCAGCGCTTTTCCGGATTGCACGAGGGGGGATTTCAACAGGAGAGCGGGAAGACCGGCAGCGCCAGTGGAACTGCCAATGTGAGCAAGGTTTCGGTCGATACCGCTTGTGCGGGCCCGCCGGTTTGGGCGCGGAATATTTCCCCGGCGTTTCCTGAAACTGCGCAACAGTTTCATCCGGATCGTCGTCCGCCGTCCCGGTTCTAGACGCCTTCTGCTTCGGATTTCCCAAAAAGGCGCTGCCTGAATTGCGCAGGATTGCGCGGGCGCCGGGGATAGCCCTTGGTCCATCCAGGTGCGTCCAGTCAGGGCCTGCCGGCAATACCGGCGCTTTACAATATTGATCTGATGTTCCATCTGCGCTTTCCGCCGTGTGATGCTTTCTGCGGGCGGCTGGCCGCGTCTGCGGCATGACCCATTATGCTATCCGGGGATTGTCCGGCGCGGCGCGCGCAGACGCAGCGTGAACCGGGCATGCTGTGCGTTGCGCGCCGTGGAATTTTGGGGTTGTTGCGGTTCCGCGGTGCATCAGGGTTCGGCCCGACGGTGTAAGCCAGCGTCGAACAAGATAGACTGGCGGCCGATGAAGATCAGCGTCCGCCATCCCGCCCTTGCCGGCCATTTTCCCGGCAATCCCGTTGTTCCCGGAGTGGTCATTCTTGACGAAGTCCTGGGGGCTGTCAGTGAATTTGCCGGCCGTTCCGTGCGGACCACCGGCCTGCCAAATGTGAAGTTTTCTGCGCCGCTCGCCCCTGGCGAGGAGTTTGAAATTGTTTTCGAATCGAAGGGCAACGGACGTGCCGCTTTCTCGGTGCGCAATGGCGCGCGGATTTTTGCTGCGGGCCTGCTGGTGTATGAATTCCTGCATTCCGGCTGAGGCGTCTGGACGAACGGCGGCCGCTATGGCGGCGGGTCGAGTTCAGAATGCCAGCGGGACCGAAGGTCCCGATACCGACGGCCGGACCCGTCAGATCGCGGCTGCGCCGTGAAGCTCGGTCACGACGAGATCTGCGCGCTTATCCCGCACGCCGGGTCGATGTGCCTGCTTGAAGGTGTAGAATCCTGGGATCAGGAGAAGATATTATGCTACGCCGTGTCGCACACCGTCGCGTCCAATCCGCTGCGCCGTCCTGATGGTCTGCATGTGGTCTGCGGCGTGGAATACGCGGCCCAGGGCATGGCACTGCATGCGCGACTGTCGGGGGCCGGACACCCTCCCGGCGCAGGCTTGCTGGCCAGCGTGCGCGACCTAAAGCTCTTTGCGGAATGCCTGGACGGCTGTGGAGAGCGTCTGTGGATCGAGGCAAGACGGTTGACCGGTTCGGCGCAGGGCTTTATCTATGATTTCGAGGTGCGCACCGCGGGGGCGGCACTGTTGCTGTCGGGACGGGCGGCGATCATGGCGGCGGAGGCGGGTGGACCATGAAGCGGGCGCTGGTGACTGGAGGCAGCGGCGGAATCGGGGCGGCAATCGCGCGCAGGCTGGCACGCGACGGTTTGAGAGTGATCGTCCACGCCAATGGTCATCCGGATCAGGCGGAGGCCACGGTTTCAGCGATCATGTCGGAAGGTGGATATGCCGAAGCCGTGGTTTTTGATGTGTGCGATGCCTCCCAGAGCCGGAAGGAACTCGAACGTCTGCTCGAGGACGGGCCCGTTCAAGTGCTCGTGAACAACGCGGGCATACACGATGACGCGCCGCTTGCCGGCATGCGCCTGGAACAGTGGCGTCGGGTCGTGGCCGTTGCGCTCGACGGCTTTTATAACGTGACCCAACCGCTGCTGCTGCCGATGTTGGGCACGCGCTGGGGCAGGATCATCAGCATGTCGTCTGTGGCTGGAGTGACAGGCAACCGGGGGCAGACGAATTATGCCGCGGCTAAGGCAGGCCTGCATGGGGCGACGCGGTCGCTTGCCCGCGAAGTCGCATCCCGCGGCGTGACCGTGAATGCAATCGCGCCGGGAATCATTGAGTCCCCCATGACGGCGCGCCTGTTCACCGGAGCGCAGATCGATGCGCTGGTTCCGATGAAGCGGGCCGGAACAGCCGAGGAAGTCGCGCATCTGGTGAGCTTTCTTGCGTCCGACGGTGCCGGATACATTTCAGGCCAGGTGATCGGAATCAACGGCGGCCTGGCATAGCCGCGCACATTTGCCGGCAGCCCGAAGGACAGCGACCCGACATTGCGCATCAGCCCGGCATGCCATCGTTGATCCGGTTCCGGTGCAGCGACAGGCGCGGTACGCTCGCGCCGCCTCCGGAATTGGTCCGGTGGCGATCGGCCAGGTCGGATGCTTTCGCGCGGGTTCTTTACCTCCCGGCAACCGGATCGACGCCGCGAACGCGCTGGGCACGGTTTCGCCGTGCACCATCACGCCACAACGCGGGCGCCAATCCGCCGATCTCGCCAACCAGCGGCCGATTCGGACCCGGTGCCGATCACTTTCAGCGCTCCGTTCTGGCCGGTGTGCGCCGGGGCCATGTCGATGCCCGATGCGCCGCACATCGCCCGCACCAGAGCGGGCCGCCGGGCGGCGCCGATGCCGGAAACGGCTCCCTCGATCGGATCCGGCAAGCGGAGTGGGGTGTCTGTCCGATAGTATTGCCGCCCGGTGGATCCGGTCAGCCGCGACCCGGAGCGGCGCACACCCTCCAGCAGGCAGGGCACGAGGAGACCGGACGCGCTCCCCGAAAAACGGGATTGCCGCCGCGCCGAATGGGGTCGGGTGTCTGGTTGTAGCGTCCGGATTCCAGGCACCCCCCGCCCGCAGGCCCACGCTCAGATCCAGAATGCAGTCTGTGTCATGAATCGAGATGCGGCGGCCATCAGGCGGCGGACTGGGGTCGGCAGTTCGGCGGCGCCGGCCTCGATTGCCACCGTGGCGTGCCGGGACTCGTCTGCACGCATCTGCTCCAGTATGGCCCGGCTCTTGTTGTCTGCGTGCGGCAGGCGGTCAAGGTGCGAGTCGATATGTGCCATCACCTGATGTTCCGTTTCGGCCACAAATCCGAGGCTCCAGCGGTCTCCGGCGGCTCCCGCCAGGAGGCCGATTGCAAACGAACCGCCATACCAGAGGGGGGCAAGATAACTGGTATGGGCGCCCAACTCCCGGACGCGCTCCTCGGTCCAACGTAGGTGGTCATTCTCCTCGCGTGCGGCCTGTTCCATTTTTTCCCGGACTGCCGGCAGGCGGGCGCTCAGGGCCTGGCCTTGATACAGCGCCTGGGCTGCGATCTCGCCCGCGTGGTCAACCCGCATCAGGCGCCCTGCCAGCGCGCGTTCGGTGTCAGCCAGCTCGCGTTCAGCAACGCTGGCGGCCGGGTTCGCGGAACCCTGTGCGGGTGCGGGACCCAAAATGGTGTGTACGGCTTGGTCCAGACCCCCGACGAACCGGTCGAGAAACGTGAATCGGCGCGATTCCATGCAGCTACCATACAAGAGCCGGCCCGGCGCCGGCAAGTTCCGCGGCTTATAACCGGACACGCAACTGGCGGCGCAGCAGCGTGACCGGGTGAACGACCCGGACGGCCAGCCGGTCACGCGACACGCCGGCCGCAAGGTGGAGCGCGCAGCCCGTGTTCGCCGTGACGACGAAATCCGGGGCGAGACGCCGCAAATGGCCGATCTTGTCGGCCAGCAGGCTGTCGGCCATTGCCGGCTGGGTGAGCGGGTATGCGCCAGCGCCCCCGCAGCACAGGTGGTTGTCCGTGAGTGGTACAAGGCGGATGCCGGGGATTCTGGCAAGCAGCGTATAGGGCCACTTCTCGTCGCGCAGCACGTTGCGCAGAGAGCAGGGTTCGTGCACCGCCACTGTTTTTGGCAGTGGTTCGAGTTCCAGGTCTTCGGGCCATGGGCTCTGGGCGATGAACCGGCTGATGTCTGCAAGCCGGCCGGAAAAGAGGTGCGCGGCCGGTTCCGCGGGTAGATGCCTGCGGTATTCGGACAGAGTCGCGCCGCAGCCGCTTGCCGTGTGCAGGATGACGCTGTCTCCGCATCCAGGCTCCTGGTCGGCCACGAACGCAGAGAGGTTGTCGCGCATGAGCGTGCGTGCCTGTTCCTGGAATCCGGCATGAAGATGCAGGGCACCGCAACACCTCTGCGATGGCGGTACGTGCACTTCGTACCCGAGCAGATTGAGCACGGCAATTGCAGAGCGCAGGGTTTCCAGATCGACAATGCGCGCGACACATCCGGTGAACAGCGCGACCCGTGCGCGCACAACTCCCCGCGCCGGATATACGGGACGCCAGTTCTCCTTCGGTGCAAGCTCGGGAAGCATGGAATCGAGTCTCGCGAGCCCCAGGACTGCCGGCACACCGGAGGCGCGCACCAGCCGCTGGAGCCCGCTGCGCTGATAGAAGCGCAGCAGTCCGGCGAACATGCCGAGATTGCGCGGCTGTTCGATGAGGAAGCGCAGGGCGAAATTCCCGATGTTCCGAGGGAGCGCGGGTTTACGGCGGGCGGATGCCAGCAGGGCTCGTCCGGCCTCGATCAGCGCACCGTACTCAACCAGAGATGGGCAGGCCCTTTCGCAGGCCCGGCACGCCAGACACCGGTCGAGATGGCCCTCGAGTCGTGCGTTGATTGCGATCCTGCCGTCGGCTGCGGCCCGCATCAGGGCGATGCGCCCGCGCGGAGATTCGTTTTCATTTCCGTTCTTGAGGTACGTCGGGCAGCTAGGCAGACATAGACCGCACAGGACGCAGCGATCCGCCTGATCTCGGGGAAAGGCTTTCATGGAAATCAGGGGGTCCAAGTCTGCGGAACCGGAAAGGCAGGGCGGGTGACCGATGTACACTATACTCTGGGCAGATTGAATCCCGCCACCGGCGGGTGTCGGCGAGGACATCATGAGTGAACCGTATTACCGGTACCACGTATTTTTTTGTGTCAACCAGCGGACTAACGGCGAGGAATGCTGCGCGGACAAGGGTTCCGCGAGCCTGCGCGAATATGCCAAGGAACGGGTCAAGGCTCTCGGCCTCGCCGGACAGGGTGGGGTGCGCATCAATAACGCCGGCTGCCTCGATCGCTGCTCCGAAGGGCCGGTCGTGGTCGTATATCCGGAAGGGACCTGGTACACCTATGTCGACAAGGAAGATATCGACGAAATCGTCGAAAAGCACCTGATTGGCGGGCAGGTGGTGCAGCGCTTGCAAATCTGACCGGCGAGCACCATCTAACTGCGCGGCATCTGGCCACTCCGGTGGCCAAAGTTTTAACTGGCCAAACTGCTTCTTCGTCGCGCCATTATCTGGAGATTAGGAACCTGTCATTGTCATGACGATGTCATGACCTGCCGGCAGGGTATGCTCAATTGCTTGGGGAGACGCGGGACGTTTTCAGGCGGCTGTCGTGGATTGTTATAAAGCGGCAAAGTGCAGAATGAGACAGGACCGACTCATTTTGCTTCATTCGGCATCGTTCTGGAGCGTCAATATGGCGGCCTTCTGTCAGATTGCGTCCCCCTGAAAGCCTTGATCAGGCCTGCTGAGAGAGCAGATCGATTCAACGGAAGGGGTGGAAATCAGCCTGCGGGAATTCACCCAGTTTCGACAGGCACGAGACACAAGTAATAGTACATTGAATAATCAACAGCTTATAATCTGACCGGAACATCAAGAAAAAACGACCTTCCTCGTCTTGACTCCTATCAGAAGTTAAGCGTATTATTATATTCAAATGTATGTAACGGCAATGGCATAAATGGCCTGTTACTTGCATCTATACTGAGGTAGACAGGTTTAGCGCTTTCAGTCAGCGATGACTGATTGCCGAATGGCTCCTCCATCCTCCTAGTGGTGGTTCGGGCGTGGCATTTGACCACGCCCTTTTTTTTGCGCCGATGCCCCGGGCGCGACCCGACTGTCCGGAATCCAACGCACCCGCTCGGCCGACGCGTGCACAGCGAGCCTGGCGAAATCTTGGCTCCGTACCTTGCTACCCGCCCCCGGCTTTTGTATCATGCCCGGCTCTTTGAATGGGTTGTTCACAGTCCTGGAAGAATTCGAATGAAAACCTTCGCGGCCAAAGCGGAAAGCGTCAAGCGTGACTGGTATCTGGTGGATGCCACCGACAAGGTACTGGGGCGCCTTGCCACCGAAATCGCGCGTCGCCTGCGCGGCAAGCACAAGGCGGAATTCACGCCCCACGTCGATACCGGCGACTACATCGTCGTGGTCAATGCCGAAAAGGTCCGCGTAACCGGAGCCAAACCCAACGACAAGCTCTACCACCACTACAGTGGTTACCAGAGCGGTCTCAAGACGTTTAGTTTCACCGACCTGCGGGCGCGGGCTCCGGAACGCATCATCGAAACGGCGGTGCGCGGTATGCTGCCCAAGGGTCCGCTGGGCCGCTCGATGCTGCGCAAGCTCAAGGTGTATTCCGGGGGCACGCACGAGCATCAGGCGCAGCAGCCGAAAAACCTGGAAATTTGACGGACAATCTATGGCAGAGCAGAAAAACTATGGCACTGGACGGCGCAAGACCGCGACCGCCCGCGTACGCCTCGCCCGTGGCAAGGGCACGATCCTGATCAACAACCGCCCCCTTGACGAATACTTTGGTCGCGAGACCGCGCGCATGATGGTGCGTCAGCCGTTCGTGACGCTCGACATGCAGGACAAGTTCGATGTCAGCGTCAATGTGGCCGGTGGTGGTCCGAGTGGTCAAGCCGGCGCGATCCGTCACGGCATCACACGCGCCCTGATGGTGTACGATTCAACGCTGCGACCGGCGTTGCGCAAGGCCGGTTTCGTCACCCGTGACGCGCGCGAGGTGGAGCGTAAGAAGGTCGGCCTGCATAAGGCGCGCAAAGCATCGCAGTACTCCAAGCGTTAGAGTACCGGCGGTTTCATCGTCCGGCGGCGGGCTCCCGTGCGTGCGTCGTCTCGGCAGCGAAAGCGTTCCTGTCGCTGCGCCTGCCAAGAAAGCCGTTTGCCCAACATTGCCGGACATTGGGCGCTCGGCGCGCCATCCCCGTAGGGCACCCTGGCGCAGCGGCCGTTCCCAGGCAGCGTTGCGCAGGCGGATCGGTTCACGCGGTTCGGTTGAGATCGGTGCAGCGCGCCGAAAGCCGAGGCGGCGCCAGGCCGTTTCAGGCGATTGCGATTTGGGGGATCGTCTAGTGGTAGGACAGCGGACTCTGACTCCGTTAACCGAGGTTCGAATCCTCGTCCCCCAGCCATTCATCCGGATCGCTTCAGCGTAATTCTTCGACCAACAGAGGCCGATGTGGGTGCCGCAAGTGTGTGCCGGTACGATCCGAAGCCGCCCGAGTCTCGCGCCGGCTTGTCCCGGACGGGCGGCGTGCGCGGGAGAAGCAGAGCGGGCGGTGTGTGGCTGAGAACCCAAGCGTGTTGAGCGCTTGGCTGAATCCAAAGCGCGGTGACGACGGGAATAAAATCTTGTCCGGCAGCGTCACCGCACATGCCATTGATCACCCGTTTGTCTCTATTGTCATTTGGCGCCAATGTTTCTAATCTATGGTGCCGCAGTAATTTTGTTTGTTGCAAAAATACAACAGCAATGTGAACCGTTGCGTAATTGCAAAACGAGTTGCGCATGCACACGCGGCATGTTATATCATGCACCGGGATTTGACGGCTCGCACCTGAATGTTTTTCGACAACCTCATGCAGGAGGAATAAATGAACAAGAAGCTTCTCACCCTCGCAATCGCCGGCGCGCTCGTGCCTTTCGCTCTGCCGGTAACCGCGATGGCGGGTGTTACTGTGAGTGGTTACGCGAATGTCTCAGTGGACAGCATGAACAGCGGTACCATCACGAACGGACACAGCTATAGTGGTAGCTACATTTCCAGCAACGCCTCGAACGTCGTGATTAGCGGTGACACCGACCTCGGTGACGGCCTGAAGGCGCTGTTCTCGGCCCAGACCTTCCTGAGCCTGGGTTCGGACAACAATCCGCCTGGTTTCTACGACACGTTTAGCAACGGCGATACCTATGCGGGCCTCGAAGGCGGCTTCGGCACCATCGCAGCTGGCAAGAACGATTCGCCGATGAAGCAGCTCGGCCGCGCGGTCGACCTGTTCGGCAATGAGATCGGCGACAGCCGTAACATCATCAGCAAGCCTGCAGGGGCCAGCGCCGGCTTTGACGAGCGCACGGGCCACACGTTGTTCTACGTCTCTCCGAACTGGGGCGGTGTGACCGTGAAGGCGGCGTATGTGTTCGAGAATTCGGGAATGAACGCAGCAACGGCCACCACCCTGACGTCAGCGGATCCGACGGGCAAAGGCAGCGCGACCAGCGTCAGTGCGGTCTACAATCAGGGCCCGTTGCTGGCCGGCCTGGCCTATGAGTATCACAGTGCCTCGATCTACGGCACAGACAACGCCGAGTCGGCGGTGCGTGCGGCGGCTTCGTTCAACTTCGATCCGGTGCGGGTCACGGCGCTCTATCAGCATGACAGCAATGTCGCCGGGGCATCTAGCGCTTCGGTTAACGTCTGGGGCCTGGGTGCCGCATACACCTTTATCCCGGACTATGCAATCAAAGCGCAGTACTACGGCGCTGGCAATGTCGGTGGCCTCACGAACACCGGAGCCCATATGGTGGCGGTGGGGCTGACCCATACGTTCACCAAGAACGCTTCGGCCTATCTGGACTATGCCAAGACCTACAACCAGTCTGCGGCGGACTACAGCGTCTTTGGCGGCGGCCACGGCAACACTGTTATACTGCCGGCGTCGGGCACTGGGGCTGATCCGTATGGCATATCCTTGGGCATGATCTATACGTTCTGACCTAGGACCTGCGGTACGTAGTGCAAAAGGGGCGCGAAAGCGCCCCTTTTTTAATGGGGTGTCTCAATATCCGGTTTCTTCCTCATTCCGAAGGAAAGTCATTGTCCCAGGCAGGGCGGATCTCGCATCAGCAGGGCTTGTTGGCGCACCCACTGCTATCTTCGGGGTGTTCAGAAAGGTGCGGTCAATCGGCCTGGGACGATGCAACACGCTCCGGCCCCAAGCGCTTCGGGGGCGGCCAGGTTTGCCGTGACTTCGGGTCAATGAGGACCCGTGATCGCTCCGTACCGCCGCTTTGTGCGTCGCTGGTTTCCAGGGCGGGCTGTTTGTGCGTGTCGTAGGTTCAGCGGCGCCGACATTGGCCAGATATGCGCACGCTGGAGCTGTAGCCGGGGACTGTGCAGCGGCACACAGCGCAGCGACGTCCTCTGCGGAGTTGCACGGCAATCTGTTACTATCTGGTTTTTCGTGTGGGAACGCGCTCATGATCAGGGTCGGCATCATCGGTGGCACCGGTTATACCGGCGTGGAACTGCTGCGGTTGCTGTCGGTGCACCCAGAGGTGCAGCTGAGTGTGATCACCTCGCGCGCGGATGCCGGCAGGAAGGTCGCCGACTTCTTTCCCAGCTTGCGCGGATTCGTGGATCTTGCATTCAGCGAACCGGATGCCCGGCAGCTTGCCGGGTGCGACGTGGTGTTTTCGGCGACACCCAACGGCGTGGCCATGACGCACGCGCGGGTGCTGGTCGATGGCGGGGTGCGGCTGATCGACATTGCGGCAGATTTCCGTCTGCGGGACCCCAAGCTCTGGGAGAAGTGGTACGGGATGCCGCACGCCTGCCCGGAGCTGCTTGCCGAGGCGGTCTATGGCCTACCCGAAGTCAATCGCGAGCGCATCCGGGGAGCGCGGCTGATCGCCAATCCCGGCTGTTACCCTACGGCCGTCCAGCTCGGTTTGCTGCCGCTTCTGGAACGCGGGCTCGTCGACCCCGATCATCTCATTGCCGATGCCAAGTCGGGCGTGAGCGGTGCCGGACGCAAGGCCGAGGTTCATACTTTGTATGCCGAGGTAGCAGACAACTTCAAGGCCTACGCCGTCGGCGGACACCGTCACTGGCCCGAAATCTGCCAGGAGCTCGAGCGCGCCAGCGGGGCACCGGTCGGGCTCACCTTTGTGCCGCACCTCACGCCGATGGTGCGCGGCATTCACGCTACCCTCTATGGTCGCCTGAAGGATCCGCGCACCGATCTGCAGGCAGTGTTCGAGGAGCGTTATCGGGACGAACCGTTCGTCGATGTCCTGGCTGCAGGCAGCCATCCGGATACGCGATCGGTGCGCGCCTCCAACCTTTGCCGGATCGCGGTCCATCGCCCCGGCGGCGGGGACACCGTAGTGGTGCTCGCGGTGATCGACAATCTGGTCAAGGGGGCTGCAGGCCAGGCGGTGCAAAACATGAACATCGCCTTCGGGTTCGAGGAAACCGCGGGACTCGCGGCACCTGCCATCCTGCCATAAAGTGCCGCCGGTCGTCCGGCGTTGGTCCGTCTTCGTCGGGCCGCTATAATTCTGGCCGCGCGGCTGCATGCGCGGAGGTCGGCTTTCCGGGAGTTGCCTGAGTGGTCAATAAGCTCAAACTGTCCAAGTTGAATTGGCGAAGCAAGACCGGCGATCTGGTGGTCCGGCCGCGTTATTCTTCGAAGTTGATGCTCGTTGCGGCTGGCCTGGCCGGGGCGCTGCTGATTGTGGCCGGCGGTGCGATCTACAACCACGGAATGAGCATGGCCGGGTTCGACCGGATAGCGGCCATTCACCGGCAGCGGGCCCTGCGCGACGAACTCGCACACCTGCGTTCGGAGAACCATATGCTGCGCGCCGGACTGGCGGATGCTCAGCGGGCGGTGCAAATGGATCAGACCGCCTATCGGCAGCTCGATAAATCCCTGCGGGACTCGACCAACCAGATTGTCAAACTGCAGGAACAGGTGGCTTTTTATCAGGACATCATTTCACCCGCCGACAACATTGCCGGACCCCGTATACAGGCTTTGCGGATCGAGCGGCTTGCGGGCCCCAACCAGTATCACTATCAGCTGATGCTGATCCAGGCTCTGAAGCACCAGCAGACCGTCTATGGGCGCGCTACGCTGCAGGTGAGCGGCGTTGAGTCGGGGAAAAGCGCCGTGCTGACGTTCCCGGGTCCTAACGACAAGCCGCTGCTTGTCAATTTCAAGTATTTTCAGGAGCTCGACGGGAAAATCGCTCTGGCGAGCGATTTCACGCCGCAGCGCGTCACGGTGCGCGTCACAACCGGGGGGCGCGAGCTCACGCAGACCTATGCATGGCCAAAGCTGTGAAAATCGTGTCGGATGTCTATACTTCAACCCGGACTGACGGGGTTCGCGGCGTGCACGAAGCCCGGTCGGGAGCGTTCCGTGGTGGTCCGCAATCCGGGATCCGGCCCAGTTAGGTGGAGGATGTGAGACTATGCTTCAATCATTGGCAAAGAAATCGAACGAGAAGCCCTGCAACACCATCGATACCCTGGTCGGCGCCAGAACGGAACTGAAGGGAGACGTCGTGTTCGCCGGCGGTCTGCGGGTCGACGGGAAGATCCGCGGCAACGTCACGGCCTCGGGCGAGGAGAACAGCACCTTGGTGCTGAGCGAGAACGGGGTGATCACAGGCGATGTGACCGTGCCGCACATCATCATCAATGGCAAGGTGAACGGCAATGTCCATGCCAGTGGACGTATTGAGCTTCAGGCCAAGGCCGAAATCACCGGGGACCTCGTTTACAAAGTGCTCGAAATCGCCGCCGGAGCGGTGGTCAACGGTTCCCTGAAGCGGGATCCGGCCGACAGGGGTGCCGTAGTAGCACGGCTCAAGCCGGCCGAAGCGGGCAGCCTCCGACCGGAAGCGAATAAACCCGCATAATCAATGAGGTTTCGACCTGGATCCCGGATTGACGGCCGGGTGGTGGCGCGAGGATAATGTCGATTAACTTGTGGTCTTATTCCAGGTCAAATCCATTTCCGGAGGTAATTTAGATGACTGCCGTGCTCTCAGAGATACCGAGCCCGCTCAACTTCACCGACAGCGCAGCCAGAAAGGTGAAGGAGCTGATCCAGGAAGAAAATAACCCCGCGCTGATGCTGAGAGTGTTTGTCTCGGGCGGTGGCTGCTCGGGGTTCCAGTACGGGTTTACGTTTGACGAGAACGAAACCGAAGGCGATACCAAGGTCCAGAAGAACGACGTTACGCTGCTGATCGATCCGATGAGTTTCCAGTACCTGGTCGGCGCAGAGATTGATTATCAAGAGGGGATCGACGGTGCCCAGTTCGTCATCAAGAACCCGAACGCGAAGACGACCTGCGGCTGCGGCTCATCCTTCAGCGTCTGAAGGACATCGTCGCCGGCAGGCCGATGCCCGGTGGGGCATCGCGGCTGCGGCGTAGCGAACTCCGGATAGGCGAAAACGTTCGCGATATCCCCGCACACCTCCCGGTTGCGGGGATTTTTATTGCCTGGTTGAGCCCTGCGTGGGTACCCCCGAAACTTGCCGAGGTGGCTCGCTAGGCAGGATAGACCGCGCCCAGCACGGCCTCGTGGCGTGCCCCGGTCACCGATGGCAGGTTGCCGGAAAGCCCTTCGAGCGTACGGTGCGCGAGCCAGGCAAATGCAGTGGCTTCCACCCAGTCTGGGTGGAGCCCCAGCTCGGCGGTGCTGCGCAATGGGGTAGCGCCGAGATTGGCCTGAAGTCGGCGCATGAGTTCGCTGTTGCGTGCCCCGCCGCCGCATACAAAAACCTCGTCCGCTCCGCCGCCGGACCCGTTGATGGCCTGGGCAATCGAGCGTGCCGTGAGCTCGGTCAGCGTTGCCTGCACATCAACGGGTTTGCGGTCGCCACGCAGCGCCGCGAGCTGGGATCCGATCCATGAGAGACTGAAGTGCTCAACCCCGGTGCTTTTGGGCGGGCGGCGTGCGAAAAACGGATCCCCAAGCAGACGCCCCAGCAGCCCCTGGTCCACTGTTCCACTGGCCGCCCAGCTTCCGCCGGCATCATAGTTTTCGCCGCGGTGACTGCCGATCCAGCGGTCGAGCAGGGCATTCCCGGGTCCGGTGTCGAAACCGGTTACGGCTGTGGTCGAGTCCGGCGGAAGGACGGTGACGTTGGCGATGCCTCCGATATTGACGATGATCCGCCTGCGTCCGGGTTGCCAGAACAGCCACTGATGAAACGCCGGAACCAGCGGGGCGCCCTGTCCGCCGGCCGCCATGTCGCGTGCGCGGAAATCCGCGACTGTAGTGATGCCGGTGCGTTCGGCGATGACCGCCGGATTTCCGATCTGAACGGTATAGGGAGGATCTGCTTGCGGGCTGTGGCGCAAGGTCTGGCCGTGACTTCCGATGGCGCGGATCTGGTCCCTGGCCAGGCCAGACACGGCCAGCGCGGCATTGGCAGCCTGTGCGAACCGCTCGCCCAGAATCGTGTCAACCAAGGCTGCACGTTCCAGTTCGTTGCTGCCGGCGTGCATCAGCGACTGGATTCGCAGCCGTAACTCGTCGTCAAAGCGGTAATGGTGGCTGGCCAGGAGCCTGAGAGTGCGAGGTTGTTCGATTCCGACCACGACCGCATCGATGCCGTCGGCACTGGTCCCGGACATCAGTCCGATGTAGTTCACGGTGGTGTACCCCAGGCTCTGTCGCTCATGCCAGAAGTGTACTCGATTGGCAGCTGCGCGGAGAGCCGCACCTCGTAACCGGTTCGCGCTCGCCTGCCAAATTCAAACCGGTCCGGCCCTGTGGTACCCTTGGCAGCCTTTTCATCACTGGCGAGCACTTCGGGCATGACGCAGGTCGACGAAACCCTGGCGCTGCTGAAACGTGGGGCGGACGAGATTCTGATCGAGGCCGAACTTGCCGAGCGCCTGCGTTCGGGCCGCCCGCTGCGGGTGAAGGCCGGTTTTGATCCAACGGCGCCGGATCTGCATCTGGGGCATACCGTGCTTATCAACAAGCTGCGCCAGTTCCAGGAGCTGGGGCACGAAGTGCTGTTTCTCATCGGCGACTTTACCGGAATGATCGGAGACCCAAGCGGCAAGAGCGCCACGCGGCCGCCGCTGACCCGCGAGCAGGTCGATGAAAACGCCCGCACCTACGAAGCGCAGATCTTCAAGATTCTCGATCCCCAGAAAACGCAGGTCGTCTTCAATTCGAGCTGGATGGGGGAAATGAAGGCGGGCGAGCTGATCCGCCTGGCCGCCACCCACACCGTGGCGCGGATGCTGGAGCGTGACGATTTTCACAAGCGCTATGCGAATGCGCAGCCGATAGCGATTCACGAATTTCTTTACCCACTGATCCAGGGCTACGATTCGGTAGCGCTCAGGTCCGATGTCGAACTCGGGGGGACCGACCAGAAATTCAACCTGCTGATGGGCAGGGAGCTGCAGAAACATTTCGGCCAGCCGCCGCAGGTGGTGCTGACCATGCCCCTGCTGGAGGGTACGGACGGAATACAGAAGATGTCGAAATCGCTCAACAACTATATCGGCATCAACGAGCACCCCCAGGAGATGTTCGGCAAAATCATGTCGATCTCCGACCAGCTGATGTGGCGCTACTACGAGCTGCTGTCGCTGCGCCAGTCGCTCGATGGGATCGCGCACATGCGTGCCAGCTCCGAGCGGGGCGAGGCAAACCCCAAGGTTTTCAAGATGGAACTGGCGCATGAGATCGTCGGCCGCTTCCACGGAAGGACAGCTGCCGACCAGGCGCTGGCGGACTGGGAGCTGCGCTTCAGCCAGCGGCGCATGCCTGAGCAGATGCCCGAGATCAGCATTGCCTCGGAAGGTGCTGAGACGCTGGGGCTGGCGCGCCTGCTGAAGGAAGCGGGTCTCACGGACAGCACTTCGGAGGCGCTGCGCTTGATTCGGCAGGGCGGAGTCCGCATTGACGGAGAGCGGGCGGCGGATCCGCAGATCGAGATCCGGCGCGGCGCCAGCCACGTGTTGCAGGTCGGCAAGCGGCGGTTTGTGCGGGTCAGTGTGCGCTGAGTTCCGGGTTGGGCCAAGGTGCAGCCCGGATTTTCAAGCCGCTCAAGTTTGTGCTATAGTTTCAGACCTTCCCTCACCCAGGGTGAGGCCGTAACCGGGCAAACATTTTTTTGTGACACCCCGTTGACGGACTGCGGCGGATGCGTATAATGCGCCGCTCGTCCGGTCACCCCAGGGTAACCGGACCGCTCTTTAAAAATTCGGATCAAGTAATTTGTGTGGGCGCTTTTGTCGAGCCTAGGTCCAATGAAAGACCGGCGGAGCCCCGATCTGCCCTTGCGGGCAAGTGAAGGTCTTCGCCAAAAGAATTGTTCCATTACCAGAATGGGACGCCAATTTTTAATTGGAGAGTTTGATCCTGGCTCAGATTGAACGCTGGCGGCATGCCTAACACATGCAAGTCGAACGCGAAAGGGGGCAACCCTGAGTAGAGTGGCGGA
>JAJYEK010000203.1 GCA_021785795.1 Pseudomonadota bacterium | reverse complement strand
CTGGCTCGGGTCGCAAGACCCGAGTGAAACCGGCCTCGACGAAGCAGGAAGTCAGCGGCAGATTTGCTCAGCAATGAGCAGGTTTGCGTAGGTCTGACGGAACGGCGGACCTTGAAACGGCGAACACAGGATTGTGCAGGTGTGGCGGCAGCCGACCCCCTGGGGGCGGCGCGGCGCGGGCGCGGGGCGTGCAGCAACCCGGAAGCGCGTTTCGAGGCCCTGCGCCACAACGCGGAGGACGACGGCTGGACCGGGGCCGATGCGGCGGCACCGGAACTGCAGACGGTCGTATCCACGGAACGGGCGCGCAGCATCATCACCCGTAACCGCTCTCCGGACCTGCCGTTTGCCCAGTCCGTCAATTCCTACCGCGGCTGCGAGCATGGTTGCATCTACTGCTATGCGCGGGCAACGCACCCCTACCTCGGCCTGTCCGCAGGGCTCGACTTCGAAAGCCGGCTGTACGCCAAAGACAATGCCGCAGAGGTGCTGCGCGCCGAACTGTCGCGGCCTGGATATCGCTGTCAGGCGATCGCTCTCGGCACCAATACCGACCCCTACCAGCCGATCGAACGCCACCGGCGCATCACCCGCGCGCTGCTGGAGCTGCTGGAGGAGTGCAGCCACCCCTGCACCATCGTGACCAAGTCGGCGCTGGTGGAGCGCGATCTGGATCTGCTTGCGCGCATGGCCTCCCGGCGCCTGGTGAAGGTGTTCGTGTCGGTCACCACGCTGGATCGCATCCTCGCGCGCCGCATGGAGCCGCGCGCTGCCGCACCGCAGCGCCGCCTCGCGGCGCTGGCGGCCCTCTCCGCGGCCGGGGTTCCCAGCGGGGTCCTGGTGGCGCCGGTCATACCGGGGCTCAATGACGCGGAAATCGAGCGCATCCTCGAGGCCGCGGGTGCCGCGGGTTGCCGCGAGGCCGGTTACGGCCTGCTGCGCCTGCCTCATGAAGTGCGCGGACTGTTCGAAGAATGGCTTGCCGGCCATTATCCGCTGCGGGCCGGTCACGTGCTGAGCCTGCTGCGGCAGGCGCGCGGCGGCCGGGATGACGATGCGCGCTTCGGATCGCGCATGCGCGGGGAGGGCGCACTGGCGGATCTGATCGAGCGCCGTTTCGATGGCGCCTGCCGCCGTCTGGGCCTCGGGCGGCGCGACGCGGACCTCGATACCGCCGCCTTCCGGCCGCCGGCGAGCGGCGGCCAGCTGTCGCTCTGGTAGCGGTTCGGGCGCGCCGGCGCCTACTTGGCGTGGCGTTTGCTTTCCAGCATGATGTGGATCATGGGGGTCAGTATGATCTCCATGGCGAATCCCATCTTGCCGCCCGGCACCACGATCGTATTCGGGCGCGACATGAAGGAGCCGTCGATCATCTGCAGCAGGTACGGGAAGTTCTGCTTGCGCGCCTCGCGGAACCGGATGACGATGAGGCTCTCGGTCGGTGTCGGGATGTCCCGCGCGATGAAGGGGTTGGACGTGTCCACCAGCGGAACGCGCTGGAAATTGATGTGCGTACGCGAGAACTGCGGCGTGATGTAATGCACGTAATCGTGCATGCGGCGCAGTATGGTGTCGGTCACGGCCTCAGCGGTGTAGCCGCGCTGCGCGGTATCGCGGTGGATTTTCTGGATCCACTCGAGGTTTACGATAGGCACCACGCCGATCAGCAGGTCCACCCACTTGGCGACATCCACGGCTCCGTCGGTGACGCCGCCGTGCAGGCCTTCATAGAACAGCAGATCCGAGCCCGGCGGAATCGGCGTCCAGGGCGTGAACGTGCCCGGTTCCTGATGGTACGGCGCCGCCTCGTTGTGATCGTGCAGGTACAGGCGGATCTTGCCGCTTCCGGTCTCCCCGTATTCCCGGAAAAGCTGCTCGAGCTTGTCGAAGATGTTGGCGTCCGGGCCGAAGTGGCTCAGATTCTTGCCGGCAGCCGATGCCGTCTTGATTGCCTCCTTCATTTCAGCGCGGTTGTAGCGATGAAAGCTGTCACCTTCGACGACCGCCGCATTGACGCCCTCGCGCCGGAAGATATCGCCAAACGCGTGCTTTACCGTGGTGGTGCCGGCCCCGGAGGAACCCGTCACCGCGATGATCGGATGCTTCTTGGACATGCTGTTATTCCTTACGCTCTCTCAAATGTTTCGGGTTTGCGCAAACCGGACCGCACGCGTGCCTTCCCGGTGCGCACCAGCGCTTCCGGGCGCTTGATCCGGCTTCAGGAAAGCGATGAGCGATGCCGCAGGTGCTCGGCAGCGATCCGGTTTGGGTCCAGACCGGTACTCTGTAAGCGGCTATTATGCCACTAAAAGCAGCCGATCCGCACTATCGCCGTGCCCGGCGCTCATGCGCCTGCTCGCGTCCCGCCAGCGCCGCCAGACCCATGATTTCGTCGGCCAGCAGCTCGAGCAGGTCGTCGACCGCCACGATCCCGACCAGTTCGCCGTGCCCGCCCACCACCGGGATGCGCCGCACCGCCCTGGCCCGCATGCGCTGGATCGTATCGTAGATGCCGTCAGACTCGCGGGCGACGGCCGGATCCGTGCTCATGATGTCACCGACGCTGACCGTGTCGATGTCGACGCCGGCGGCCAGCACCTCGACGACGAGGTCGCGGTCGGTCAGCATTCCGACCGGATAGCGCACGCCGCCCCGGTCCTCCGCGACCACCAGATCGCCGACATGGTGCTGGCGCATGAGCCGGGCCGCCTCCTGGACGGTGTCGTCACGCCCGACGAACACCACTTCGCGATTGCAGATTTCCCCTATGGGCATAACCGCCTCCTTGGTTCCGTGGTTTCCGGCCCTGACCCGCGGCCGTGGCCGGCGGACTCGGATCCACTATACCGCAAAAGCCGCGACATTCCTGTGCGTTGGGTCAATCTGGCCGGCAGGCTTGAAGTGCCCCATGGGCGCCCTTATATAGGATCCACACAACCCGGCTTTGATATCGGGGTAGTACCGAGCTATGAAGCGTATTCTTCTGTTTTTGGCGACCAATCTCGCTGTATTGCTGGTCCTGAGCGTTTCCTTCCGGCTGCTCGGCCTGGACGGGCTGCTCAAGGCCAATGGCGGGCTCGACATGAACGCTGTCCTGGTGCTGGCGGCGGTCATCGGCATGGGCGGGTCGTTCATTTCGCTCGCCATCTCAAAGTGGTCCGCCAAGACCATGACCGGCGCCCAGGTGATCGAACAGCCGCGCAACGCGTCGGAGGCCTGGCTCCTCGATACGATCCGGCACCATGCCCAGCGGGCCGGCATTGGCATGCCGGAGGTGGCCGTCTACGAATCCCCGGACATGAATGCCTTCGCCACCGGCATGAGCCGCGACCACGCGATGGTGGCGGTCAGCACGGGCCTGCTCGCTAGCATGCGGCGGGACGAGATCGAGGCGGTATTGGGCCATGAAATCACGCATGTGGCCAATGGCGACATGGTCACACTGGCGCTCATCCAGGGCGTGCTGAACACCTTCGTCATCGCCATTTCGCGCATCATCGGCTACGCCGTAGACCGGGCGGTATTCCAGCGCGACCACGAGAGCGGGCCCGGATTCTTCATCGTGAGCATCGTGGCGCAGCTGGTGCTGGGGGTGTTCGCGACCATCATCGTCATGTGGTTCAGCCGCCACCGGGAGTTTCGTGCCGATGCCGGCGGTGCCCGCCTCGCAGGCGCTCAGAACATGATCGCCGCGCTGCAGCGCCTGAAGCTCGGAGCCGAGGAGGCCCACCTGCCGCAGCAGATGGCCGCGTTCGGGATTTCGGGCGGGATCGGACAGGGCCTGGCGCGCCTGTTCATGTCCCACCCGCCGCTCGACGAACGGATCGCGGCACTGCAGGGTCACGTCTAGAACTGCGATGGCGTCGCCGGCAGACGCCGATTCCGGAAGGCCGTCCGTGCAGCGCCTGTTTTTCGCGGTCTGGCCGGACGCATCCCTGCAGCACCGCATCCATGCCCTGGCGCGCACCGCGCTCGCGCGCGGCAACGGCAGGCTGGTGACGCCGGAAAACCTGCACCTCACGCTTGCCTTTCTGGGTCCGGTCGACGCGGACCGGCGCCGCTGCCTCGAAGCGGCCGCCACAGCGGTCCGGACCGGAACATTCAACCTGGAATTCGATGTCGCCGGCTACTGGGCGAAGCCGCGCGTGTTGTGGCTGGGGTGTACCCGCCCGCCGCAGGCCCTGCTGGACCTGGTGGCGGCGCTGCAATCCGGAGTGCGTGCCTGCGGCTTTGACCCGGACCGCCGGCCGTACGCCGTGCACCTCACGGTGGCGCGCAATGTCGGGCGCAATCCCGGTACCGCAGGCATCGCGCCCCTGTCCTGGCCGGTGGAAAAGTTCGTCCTCGTCGAATCGCAGACCCGGCCGGAAGGGGCGCAGTACCACCCGCTCCGGGCCTGGGCCCTCTAGAACCGCACTCCGGCTTGCGCGGGCAACCGGTTCTGGTCGCCCACGCAGGAGCAGGGAGAGCCGTCCGGCCGTTAGAGCGCCACGTAGCCCTTGTTGCCGGCGATGCCCTTGAGCACCGGCGTATCGGGCCGGTCGATGGTCACAGTTTTCTTGTCGCGCAGGTATTCGGCGACGACCTCCCAGATCGGGCGGGTCGTGAGTGGCTTGGCCACGCTGGCCCATCCCGCCACCTTGTAGCGCTTGTTCGCGCGCACCGGGACGCCGTTGACTTCCAGGTCGGAAATGCGGTGCCCCATGGTGCGGGTCGGATTCATGGCGTAGCGGATGCCGCCGGTACGCACCATGTCACCGCCCATCTGCAGGTAGGGGTCGCGATTGAACAGATTGTCGGCGACGGCTTCGAGGTATTGCTTGAGTTCGGCTCCGGTCATTTCATTCACGTCGGTGTTCGGATAGGTGATCGCGCTCTGGTCCATCAGGTGTTCCATGTCGATGGTGTCGCCCGGCAGCAGCGACGTGCCCCAGCGGAAGCCCGGCGACAGGGCAATCGGGGCATCCTGGACTTCGCGCATGGCATCCACGATGACCTGGTCGAAGGTGCCGTTGAAATTGCCGCGCCGGTACAGGAGGCTGTCGGTCACGGCCAGCTTCTCCGCCAGCTTTTCCTTGAACGGCGCCCGCGACCGTTCGATGTGGGCCGTCATGGCGGCGTCGGGCTCGATCAGGTCGGCGAAAATCGGCAGCAGGTGGTAGCGATAATCGGTCATCTTGCCGCCCTTCACTTCCAGGTCGAGCACCGAAAGGAATTTCGTGTTCGTTCCGGAATTGATGACCAGGGTGCGGCCGCCGGCGTTCGGGACGATGACCGGAGCCGGTACCACGTCGTGGGTGTGCCCGCCGAGTATCACGTCCACCCCGCGCACACGCGTGGCCATCTTGAGATCGACATCCATGCCGTTGTGCGAGAGCACCACGACCACCTGGGCGCCTTCAGCGCGTGCCTTGTCCACCATTTTCTGCATGTGGTGGTCATGGATGCCGAAGGTCCAGTCCGGTGTCAGGTAGCGCGGGTGGGCGATCGGCGTGTACGGGAACGCCTGCCCGATCACCGCCACCGGCACGCCGTTGAGTTCGCGTATGACGTAGGGCTTGAAGATCGGATCGCCCCAGGTGTCGTCGAATACGTTCTGGGCAAGGAATTCGATATGGGACTGCTTGAAGTCGTGGTCGACCACGTACTTGACCCGATCGGCGCCGTAGGTGAACTCCCAGTGCCCGGTCATGATATCGATGCCCAGGAGCTTCTGCGCGTCGATCATGTCCTGTCCCCGGGTCCACAGCGCGGTCGCCGAGCCCTGCCAGGTATCGCCGCCATCGAGCAGCAGGTTACGGCCGGTGCGGGCGTCGCGCATGCGCCGGATGAGGGTGGCGAGATGGGCGAACCCCCCTACCTTGCCATAGCGGCGCGCGGCTTCGGTAAAGTCGAGATATGTGGATGCGTACGCCCGGCGGGTTCCCGCATCGATTCCGTAGAACTTGAGGAAGTGTTCGCCCACCAGGTGCGGCGGCTTGTTGGTGTGTGATCCGACCCCGATATTCTCGTTGGGCTCGCGGAAGTAAACAGGCAGGACCTGGGCGTGCGTGTCGGTGAAATGCAGCAGGCTGACGTTGCCGAATACCGGCACGTCGTAGAGGTCCGTGGACGGACGACCGCCCTTGACCCAGCCTTCGTTGCTGCAGCCGGGAAGCGCCAGTCCGGCCGTGCTGGCCACCGCCAGCATCTGGAGGAATTCGCGTCGTGATAGGCTCATGGCATCGTCTCTTTAAGTCT
>JAJYEK010000038.1 GCA_021785795.1 Pseudomonadota bacterium | reverse complement strand
GCTGAGACTGCTGCGGCTGAGACTGCTGCGGCTGAGACTGCTGCGGCTGAGACTGCTGCGGCTGAGACTGCTGCGGCTGAGACTGCTGCGGCTGAGACTGCTGCGGCTGAGACTGCTGCATTGGCGACAGACGCGCCGCACGGGACCGCTGCCACACCAGCCGGCGACCAGTCAGTGGGCGGGTTGCAGGTGCAGGTTTTCGGACTGACCGGCCTCCGGTTGGCGCTGCCATTAGCAAGGATCGAGGGCGTCGTTGACTCGCCAAATCTCGCGGCGTTGTCGCTGAGTGCCGTGTCCTGGTTGATCGGCACAATTGAGTTTGCGGGGCGTGTTATCAATGTCGTAAATCCGTGCGGCTTCATTTTGCCGCCCGAGCGGCAACCTCTGGCCTGGCAGCCCAGTTCCGTGGTCGTTCTGCAAGACAGCCGATGGGGGCTGGGGTGCGACGGAAATCTCGCGGTTGCCGACCTGGAAGCCGGCGATGTGTGCTGGCGCACGGCGCAAACTCGGCGGCTGTGGCTTGCCGGGACCGTTTCGAGGCTTGGCTATGCGCTGGTGGACGCCGATGCGTTGATTGCCCTATTTGACCGTGAGTCGAAGTCTTGACAACATGCTGGCACAGTTCCTGCAATCTAGTAACCTAAGTGTCAGAAATTTGGCGCTATCGTCCGATTCCAGTAAGCAATTGAGAGGAAGCGGGACGTCTCGCGGATGGCGCCAAGGCCAAGATATCCAGGAGTGCAGGCGATGAACCAGGCAGTGCAGGCTCTTCCGAACCCGGTTGCCCAGTGGGTGACATTCCGGCTCGACTGCGACACCTACGGCATTAACGTGATGCAGGTGCAGGAGGTGCTGCGCGTGAGTGAGATCACCCCGGTGCCTGGATCGCCGGATTTCGTGCTCGGTATTATCAACTTGCGTGGCCATGTTGTTACCGTGGTCGACGCACGGCGCCGCTTCAATCTTCCTGCGATTGCGACCAGCGATGATTCGCGCATTGTGATCACCGAAACCGGAGGGCAAGTGGTGGGCATGCTTGTCGACAGCGTTGCCGAGGTGTTGGAACTGCGTGCCGACCAAGTAGAAACAGCGCCCAATGTCGGCAACGACGAAAGCACACGATTTGTGCAGGGTGTCTGCAGTCATGGTGGCGAGCTCTTGATCCTCATCGACCTCAATCAGCTTCTCGGCGATGTGGTGGCCCCTGGTGGCGGTGTCTGAGATACATTTGTTGCCGGGACTTCGCGTTGCGGCGCAGACTGCAGCGACGTGGGTAATGCCGGATCTCGGCGATGTTCCGCCCACCTCCCCAACGCGGCCGATGCGTCCCATTGACCCTAAGGATCAGCGCCGCCGGCAGCAACGGCAACGGAAGCCAACTCAGGATAGGCCTGCCCCGTCTCCGGGCAAGGACGACGGACCCCCGGATCATATCGATGAATACGCAGGGTGGAGGTAGGCGCGATGACGAGCGAACTGATGATGGCCGCTGGTGTTGCCATATTGCTTGCGGGTGCGGTACTGCAGCTCGTACTCGCTGTTGCCGGACAGCTGGCGCAGCGCCGGGCGCGTGCGGGGCAGTATGCCATGCAGATGTTGCAGGCGGATCTGTCGGCCGTACGCAGTGAGGCTGCCGGGCTGACGGAGCGGTTGGGCCGCATGGAGCGCGCGCTGGCGCAAATCCCTGACCCGACGGAGCGGCCAGTTCACCATGAAATCTACGACCACTCTTACGCGGAAGCTGCAAGACTAGTACGTGCGGGCGCCGATGCCGCCGAGATTGTCTCGAGCTTAGGACTTGTTCGTGGAGAGGCGGAACTGTTGATGCGGCTTTACGGCGCTGGCGCTGCCCCGGAGGGTCCTTCGAAGGCGGCCGGCATCGAGAAGGCGGGTGTGCGACGTCCGGTTCAGCGGGACCGCAAGGCGGGTTGCGAGGCGGGCTGTTAACCGGCGGGACAGTGCGCTGATGCCGGTGTCATCGGAACGGCTGTTGCGCCCGATGCGGATCGGGCCTAGTTCCGGAAATCGAATCGAACGTTGGAAATGAGCTGAATTCGGGTACCTGACGGCTAACACGGACAAGAAGAAATGATAATGCAGGAACAACTGCAAGTCGTGGTGGAAGCCGGCTCGGTGGCGGCAAATCCCGTCGGGCTGGCTGGCGGCGATGACGTGCTGCGGGAGCGTGGGCTGGCGGACCTCCTCACCCGCCTGCAGACGACACTCGACGTCGGCCAGCTGATCCGGATTTTTGGCGCGTCGATCCAGCCGGCTATCCCGCACGCGAGCCTCGGTTACGGCAACCCGATCCAGAATCTGGAAGTTCAGACCGGCGTGCCCCAGCAGCATGTGTGCACCTATCGCTTGGTGCTTGGCGACGAGGCGCTGGGCCACCTTGTCCTTACCCGCGCCACGCCCTTTGTCCACGACGAAATTGTGCTGTTCGAAAATTTTCTGGTAACTCTAGCCTTTCCGCTGCGGAATGCGCTGATGTATCAGCGCGCACTGCAGTCGGCGCTCAGGGACCCGCTTACCGGACTGTACAACCGTTCGGCTATGGATACCGCTCTGCATCGGGAGATCCTGCTGGCCGGGCGCAACGGCACGCCATTGTCCTTGGTTATTCTGGACATCGATCTATTTCAAGTCTATCAATGACAGCCATGGCCATGCGACCGGCGATTCAGTAATCAAGACGCTGTCCGATCGGCTGGTCGACTGTGTGCGCAAAAGCGATATCCTTTCACGCTTCGGCGGTGAGGAGTTTTCCGTCCTGATGAACAACACTGACCAGTATGGGGCACGACTGATGGCCGAGCGCATCTGCCTGGCAGTGCGCGCCACTCCTTGCCATATGCCGGGCGGTGATGTTGGATTTACCGTTAGCGCGGGAGTGGCTACATTGCGTGCGCGCGAAAGCGACCGGCTATTTTTTGAGCGGGCAGATGCCGCACTGTATGAAGCAAAGCGATCCGGGCGTGACCGCGTTTGTCTGGCGCCCTGAGCGGACAGCGACGGAAGTGTGCAGCTGACAACCCGGCGGCTGGCCGGCACGATTCAGCGTGGGCCCGCGGCGCCCAGATCAGGGCTTCTGCCGCTCAGGCGGTAGGCGAAGGCGATCACCTCTGCAACTGCCACATACAGGCTCGCGGGAATCTCTTCTCCAAGGTCGATCCGCGATAGCATGCGTGCGAGATCGGCGTCTTCATGGAGTGGTATGTTGTGTTCCCGGGCAATAGCCAGTATTCGCTCTGCCAGTTCTCCTTCGCCCTTGGCGGTGACGCGCGGCGCTCCTTTGCCGTCGTAGCGTAGCGCTACCGCGCGCGACGGGGGAGGGGGAGAGCCCGGTGTCGTGCAGTCGTCACCCTGGCCGCTACTCCGGCTCATACGCGGGTATCCACAAGCTTCTCAGGCATGCGGCCGGCGCCGATCTGCGGCGCTTTCCCGCAGTAGCATCCCATTGCAGCTATGGTCAAACCGGCCCGCGTCATTCCATCACGGAGTTCATCGAGATGTGTCGCGAACAGGGCGGCGGTTTGCGGCCGTTCGGCCCAGACGTTCGCAGAGATCTGTCTGTCGAGGAGAGTCAGTCGTGCCTGCACGGATCCGAGGCCATTCGGCTCAAGGTCAAGCGACACGGACCAGGCGAACGAGCCTTTCGGATGGCCACGCCGGTCCTCGCCCTCAACCCTGAGGCGCAGTACGTCTACCCGGTCCTCGAGGCGGATCGGTAGGTCAATTGCCCAGATGAGGGCCTCGCCGCTGCCCGTCGGCAGTGATGAGAGCTGGTTCATCTGCAGACGTGCCAGTGCCGCCTCTACCTGACGGATCGGATTTTGGGGAGACGGGTCGGAAGCGGAGGTTGCTCTTTGCAGGGATGATGCCACCATCGAGTCCCGTGCTGCGGAAGCGGCAGACGAGGAATAGTGTGTTGCCTGCCCTGGGCTGCCGATTGCTGGCGCTGGACCTCCGGCCTGAGCAGTAGGCCGTGTATCGGCTGGTACCTGCACTGTGGCGCCCGGGGGTTCTTGCGCGATGGCTTCTGCGGTCGGGATTGGCGCTGTGGGTGTTTCTTGCAGAGCGTTGGCCAGCCGCAAAAGCCCGGCCTTGAGATCGGTTATGGTGATCCCGGTTGTGTCCCCGCCCTTGGCAGCGGCCGACAGGCGGGCCTCCAGAAACAGTCCGGAGTCAAGAATTGCCTTCTTGAGCCCGGCAGGGCGCGCCACCGTCTGGACATCCGCAAGACCGCCGAGCACTTGGCGGGCAATTTTTGCAATGGCCGGTGCCGGGCTCACTGGCGGCTCGGCAGTCGATGCGCCTCCTGCGAGGGCCACAACCGCGTCCAGCAGCGGCGGCAGGGGCTCCTGGAGCGGAAGAGCGGTCCGCCAGGCCTGCAGTTGCGGGTCCGATTCGGCCGCCGGAGAAACGACCGCCAGCGTCGGCTGTTCGCCAGCGGCTACGACGCGCAAGGTGAGGGTTGTGCCGGGTTCGACCGCGAGTTGGGTCTGTGCTGTCAGGCTTTGGCCGGCGATGCGAAGTGATATCTGCCCAGGGCCTAGGTTCCCCAGCGCGGTGGCGGACAGGAGCTGTCCCACCTCCCAGGCCCGGGTCTGGGCGAGGACCGGCCCCGAAGTGCCTGTCGCCGGCTGAACGGTCAGATTGTCGCTAATCTGCATTGGGGCGTCTTGCTGGATTCCCGGCTCCGGACCAAAATGTCGGCCCGTGGTACGCTACGGTACACTAATTTACATTACATTTAGCCTCAACCTGGGCACTTGTAAACACGGCCCCGACGACCTGATTGATCCCCGTACAGAGGCCAATGCCCTCATGGTTGCTCGCCGAGGGCCGGCGTTCCCCTTGGCGGTAGGTTGGACGCTCCTGGCCGATCTGTCGTGTCGTCAGCCATCCGTTTGCGCTAAACTCGTGAATCCCGATCACAGACGCATGCTATGGGCCGCAAGCTTTATATAAAGACATTTGGCTGCCAAATGAATGACTACGATTCCGCGCGTATGGTCGATCTGCTGTGCGTGACCCATGGCATGGAGACTGTGGCAGAACCGGAACAGGCGGACGTCCTGTTGCTCAATACCTGTTCCATCCGCGAGAAGGCGCAGGAGAAGGTCTTTACCCAGCTCGGCTTCTGGAAAGCACTGAAGAAGCAACGGCCCGGGATCGTCATCGGCGTCGGCGGATGTGTCGCCAGCCAGGAGGGAGATGCGCTGCGCCGCCGTGCGCCCCAAGTTGACGTCGTGTTCGGTCCGCAAACCCTGCACCGTCTCCCGGAACTGATCGACGCCGCATTGCGCGGCGACATGCCGGCGGTGGATACGTCATTTCCGGAAATCGAGAAGTTTGACCGCCTCCCGGAACCGCGCGCCGACGGCGTACGCGCGTTCGTATCTGTTATGGAAGGTTGCAGCAAGTACTGCAGTTTCTGTGTAGTCCCCTACACCCGCGGCGAGGAATTCAGCCGGCCGTTCGATGACGTGATTGCGGAAGTAGCGGCGCTTGCAGAGCAGAACGTGCGGGAAGTCATACTGCTTGGCCAGAACGTCAACGCCTATCGTGGAGCGCGCTACGGTGGCGGGGTTGTCGATCTGGCGGATCTGATTCGCTACGTTGCGGAGGTGGACGGCATAGACCGCATTCGCTATACCACGTCCCACCCTGTGGAATTCGGTGACGCGCTAATTCGGGCCCACGTGGAAGTACCGCAGCTCGCATCACATGTGCATTTGCCGGTGCAAAGCGGATCCGACCGGATTCTCGCGCTTATGAAGCGCGGCCATACCGTGGACGACTACAGGTCGAAGATGCGGTGCCTGCTGGAGGCGCGACCGGACGTCAGCATTACGAGCGATTTCATCGTTGGGTTCCCGGGCGAGACCGACGCCGACTTCCGGGCTACCATGGACCTCTTGGAGGAGATCGGTTTCGACCAGTCCTTCAGCTTTCTCTACAGCCCGCGGCCCGGCACGCCAGCCGCGCTACTGGCGGACGACACGCCGTTGCAGGTCAGGGAGGAGCGGCTCGGCATCCTGCAGCGGCGCAACGAGGAAATGGCCGCACAGATCAGTCTTGGAATGGTCGGAACGGTGCAGCGTATCCTGGTGGAGGGTCCGGCACGCCGGAATCCGGAACAGCTCTGCGGCCGTACTGAGAACAACCGCATGGTGAATTTCGAGTGTGCGGACAAAGGCGTTGTCGGGCGCCTTCTGGACGTCCAGATCACCGAGGCGGCACACTTCACGTTGCGTGGACGGTTGGCTGGCGACGCAGCGGGCGGTTGGGCCGTATCACGCTAGCAGCGGACTGTACCGTTGACCGAAAAACCGAAGCAGATCGAATTCAGCCTGGTTCCGGCCGACAATGTACGGCTTGCCAACCTGTGTGGACGGTTCGACGAACATATCCGACAGATCGAGGGACATCTCGGCGTCGAGATTGCCAATCGCGGCAATGTGTTCCGGGTAATCGGCGATGCCGGCGCTGTGCGTCAAGCAGAGCGCCTGATCAAGGAACTGTACGACGCCACCGCAAAGAGCAGCCTCCTAACCCCGGCAGGGGTGCGTTCTGCGCTCCAGCAGATCGAAGTACGCGGATTGGATGGCGGTGGCGATGAAATCGTTCTGAGAACGCCGAAGTGCACAATCAGGGCGCGCACAGTGCATCAGCGCGAGTATATCCGCAGCATCGTGACGCACGACATCAATTTCGGTATCGGCCCGGCAGGCACCGGCAAGACGTTTCTGGCCGTTGCGTGTGCGGTCGATGCTTTGGAGCGTGATGAGGTTGGCCGCATCGTGCTGGTTCGTCCGGCGGTAGAGGCCGGCGAGCGACTCGGCTTCCTGCCTGGGGCTCTCGAGCAGAAGGTCGATCCCTACCTGCGTCCGCTGTACGATGCCCTGTACGAGATGCTTGGTTTCGAACGCGTTGCGCGGTTGCTTGAGAAGAACGTGATCGAGCTAGCCCCGCTTGCTTACATGCGCGGACGCACGCTCAATGAATCTTTCATAATCCTTGACGAGGCGCAGAACTCGACAACGGAACAGATGAAAATGTTTCTCACCCGCATCGGATTTGACGCGAAGGCCGTGATCACCGGCGACATTACACAGGTCGATCTTCCGCGCACCCAGAAGTCGGGCCTGAGGGAAGCTATGGAAGTCCTGGAAGGCGTGGGCGGGATCAGCTTCATGCACTTCACACCCCAAGATGTCGTTCGGAATCCGTTGGTCCAGAAAATCGTCGAAGCGTATGAATCGCGGCGCGATGGCGGATCGTAAGCGGCGGACACGATGACGTTGCGCGTGGATGTCCAGTACGCATGTGCCCGCACCGGAGTTCCAAAAAAGGCGGCCATATTGGAATGGGCACGGGCGGCGCTGGAAGACGTCGCCACAAATGACATCGAGCTTGTGGTGCGCATCGTGGGTGAAGACGAGAGCGCGGAACTCAACCGCCGCTACCGCCACAAGTCTGGGCCGACCAATGTGCTGTCGTTTTGCTATGCGGACCAGGCAAATATATCGGCCGCACCGGGGCTGCTCGGTGATATCGTGATCTGTGCGCCTGTGGTTGCGCGGGAAGCGCGGTTGGGCGGTGGGGATGCCGCGGCACATTGGGCGCACATGGTGGTTCACGGTATAATGCACCTGCGAGGCTATGACCATATTCACGAACGCGATGCGAAGATCATGGAACAGATGGAGTCCCGGGTTGTCAGGCGGCTGGGTTTTGCGGATCCGTACGCCTGAAGCCAGCTCGGTTGCGAGATGAGCCAGAACAGCGGAGACCACGGCGGTGACGGCCAACCGCGCTCGTTTCTGGATCGCCTGGGTATGGCCCTGTTGCGGGAGCCCGGAACGCGCCAGCAGTTGATCGAGGTTCTGCGCGAGGCGCAGGCACGCGATCTCATGGATCGGGATGCGCTCGATATGATCGAAGGGGTGCTGCAGGTCTCGGAGATGCAGGTGCGCGATATCATGGTGCCGCGCGCGCAGATATATGTCGTTGACAAGAATGCCGCACCCGAAGAATACCTCCCGCGGGTGATTGAGACCGGGCACTCGCGCTTTCCGGTAATCGACGGCGACAAGGACAAGGTTGTTGGAATCCTGCTGGCAAAAGATCTGCTGCGCTATTTTTATTCGGGAAAGCGCGAGAAATCGCGGTTTAGTCTAAACGACTACCTGCGTCCGGCCGTATTCGTGCCAGAGAGCAAGCGCCTGAATGTGTTGCTGCGCGACTTTCGCGCCAATCGAAACCATATGGCCATAGTTGTGGATGAATACGGCGGGGTGGGCGGCCTGGTGACGATAGAAGACGTACTCGAGCAGATCGTCGGAGAAATCAAAGATGAATACGACATTGACGCCGATGACGTCATGGTTGTGGAGCGGGGTTCGGGGGAATTTGTGGTAAAGGCGCTTGCAACGCTGGAAGAAGCCAATTCCCGGCTCGGCACATCGTTCTCCAGCGATGGCGTCGACACGATCGGCGGACTGGTGGTGTCGGCATTCGGGCATCTGCCTCGGCGTGGAGAACGGGTCGATATTGGCGGTTTGCGGTTCGAGGTGCTGCGCGCAGACAGTCGCCAGGTGCACCTGCTGAAAGCGACCCGGGTCGGCAACGCTCCGGGCGCTGACGCATCCGGTTCCTAGGGTTATCGGCCCGGACCGGATTAGCCGATGCCGCTGCAGGTCACGCTTACGCCCGCGCGCCGCGACCTGCTCGCGTTTGTCGCCGGCGGATTGCTGCCGTTGGCATTTTCGCCGGTGTCGCTGTATCCGCTGGCAATTTTCTCTCTGGCGTCGCTGTTCATGTTATGGCGCGACGCTACGCCCGGACGCAGCGCGTGGCGCGGCTTTCTGTTCGGCCTGGGGCAGTTTGGTGTCGGAGTCTCCTGGCTATACGTTGCCCTGCACACCTATGGACAGATGCCGGCCGCACTCGCAATCCTGGCGCTGTTTCTGTTTTTCTCTTTTTTGGCCTGTTACCCGGCACTGGTCGGCTGGCTTCAGGCGCGCCTGCTTTCCGATGCCGGCCCCTGGGCCCAGATCCTGGGCGTGTCCGCACTTTGGACGTTGGTGGAGTGGATACGGGGTTGGCTGCTGACCGGATTCCCGTGGCTCGCCGTAGGCTACAGCCAGATTGATGGTCCGCTGGCCGGACTGGCACCATGGTTGGGGGTGTACGGAGTGAGTTTGGCCGCGGCGCTGAGCGCCGGCGCGGTGGCCCAAGGGTGGCGCCTGCGGCGCCGGCCGGCCGTGTGGCGCTACATTGGGGCATTGGTTGGATTGTGGATCGTCGCGTGGCTGGCAGGACGTGTCGACTGGGTGCGGCCGGCGGGGGCGCCGCTGCGTGTTGCGCTGGTTCAAGGAGATGTGCCGCTGGCACAGAAATGGGCGCCCGCCTATCGCCGAGACATCCTGCAGCGCTACACAAGGCTGACCTTTGCCCAGCGCGGAATTGATCTGGCCATCTGGCCAGAGGCGGCGGTGCCGTACTTTTTTGACCAGATCGAACACAGTTTCCTCGCCCAGTTGCGGCAGGCGGCGGAAGCCCGTCACATGGACATCCTGCTGGGCATACTGGAGCGCAGACCTGTAGACGGGGTTTTGCGCTATTACAATAGCGTAATCAGCGTCGGTTCATTCCAGGGTGTTTACCGCAAGCATCACCTGGTTCCTTTCGGCGAGTATATTCCGTTTGCCGCGGAACTGGGGTGGCTTTTTGATGATCTGCACATTCCGATGTCCGATCTGAGTGCGGGGCCCGCACGCCAGCCGCCACTTCAGGTCGACGGTCAGGCGGTCGGCATGTCAATCTGTTACGAGGACGCATTCGGTTCCGAGGTAATGCGCGCACTTCCGCAGGCGACGTTGCTGGCGAACGTAACCGAAGACGCCTGGTACGGACATTCACTGGCATCGTATCAGCAGATGGAAATGGCGCGTATGCGTGCGTTGGAGGCCGGCCGCCAGATGATGCTTGCCACCAATACCGGCGTCACAGCCATTATCGATAGCCACGGGCGGGTTGTCGCCCGCGCCCCACAGTTTCATCGCTGGGTGCTTACTGGAACAGTGACGCCATTGAAAGGCATCACCCCGTACGTCAGGTATGGTAACCGGGTGATTGTGTGCCTGCTCGTGGCAATGGTAGCGGGCGCTGTGGCGGCGCGCTTCATGCGCCCCAAAAGGCGACGCCGGACCTAGCAGTCTTGTCTTCCTGCTGCCAAACCAGAATGGCGGTATGGCAGAGGGCGCTTCGGGCCCTGCAGTTCAGACGCGCGTTGGCCTGTATGGTTTTCGCTGTGCCCGGCCATCGGATTTCATGTCGTGGCGGCAGCAAGGGAGACGGCCTGCGACAGCGGGCCGGGGCACCGTTGGCTGCCGGAAACGGCCGTGAGCGCCCGTCTACCCCCGGGTTCCGGACGTGTCTGGTCGCGCCGGCCGGGGCACTCCTTGGCGGCGACTGCCGATCGGCGCCTGGCGGCAGTCCGATCCGGCCTTACGGGCTGGTGCCTGGGGCGGCGCAAGCTGCCCCTTACGCTTGCCGAACCGCTGTGGAATAATCTTGCTCCCATCGATGGCAGGGAACCGTGAGGCGGTCCCGCCGATTACAAGCGACCCAGGAGCGCATTCATGAATAGAAAGCTGTTAGCCACCGTTTTTCTGCTGGGAGGCATCATCGCGTGCGCCCCAGCGTACGCGGCAGGCAGTCTCAGGATCGGGTTTGTCGATATGCGGCAGGTGATCCTCGAGAGCAGGCCCGGAAAGGAACATCAAGCCGAGATGGAGCAATTCATCAAGGAACGGCAGGGGCCGCTTAACGAGGAGAAGAACAAGCTTCAGGCAATGCGGGACCGTTTTCTGAAAGAACGCCTTACGCTCACAGATGCCCAGAAGGCTGCCGAGAAGAAGCAGTTCGAATCCGAGCTGCAGAAATACCAGACTATGGCTGGCGAGGCGCAAACCGCCTTGCGCGCGAAGGACAACGAGTACATGCAGCAGTCGATCGGTGCGATCAAGGCCATTATCGCCAAGGTGGCGCACCGGGACCACCTCAATCTGGTGTTCGAGAAGACCCAGCTGATGGTGCTGTACTCCGACCCCGGCATGGATATCACGCAGCAAGTGATGCAGATGTACAATGCCGAATCTTCGCCGGTGGCGAAGTGAGGGAAACGGCCGTAGCCCGCCGCTCGCACCGTGGCGTCACAGCCCGTTGCAATGCGGCGTGCGACAGCCTCCTGAACGATCAGCTCCCTGCTCCGGCTGGCGCATGCGCCAGCCGGAGCAGGTCGGGAATTCGGTGTCCCCGGCGGGTCGTGGGGCAGCATACAGCGTGGAGCACGACGCGGCAGACGCCCTGACTTGTTCCCGGTTCCCGATTTTCCCGCGGCAGCTATTCCATGCACGAACGCTATAATCCTGAAAAAATAGAAAGAGAAGTCCAGTCTGGCTGGCAGGACCGTCAGAGTTTCCGGGCAATGCCGGATCCGGGGCGGCCGAAGTTTTATTGCCTTTCGATGTTCCCCTATCCGTCCGGCCGCCTGCATATGGGGCACGTTCGCAACTACACCATCGGAGACGTCATTGCGCGGTACCAGCGCATGCGTGGCAGAAATGTGCTCCAACCTATGGGTTGGGACGCTTTCGGACTTCCGGCCGAAAATGCGGCGATGGCCAACAGCGTGCCGCCGGCGCGCTGGACGTACGACAACATCGCCTACATGAAGAGGCAGCTGAAATCGCTTGGTTTTGCGATTGACTGGAGCCGTGAACTGGCAACCTGCCAGCCTGATTATTACCGCTGGAACCAGTGGCTGTTCCTGCGCATGCGCGAACGGGGTATCGCGTACAAAAAGACCGGCGTGGTCAACTGGGACCCGGTGGACCAGACGGTGCTCGCCAACGAACAGGTAATAGACGGCCGCGGATGGCGTACGGGCGCGCTGGTGGAAAAGCGCGAGATTCCGATGTATTACCTTGCGATCACGCGCTATGCCGAAGAGCTGCTGGCCGACCTCGACAAGCTGCCCGAGTGGCCGGAGCGGGTGCGCGCCATGCAGGCAAACTGGATCGGGAAGAGCGAGGGCGTGCGCTTCGCCTTTCCGTACCGGATCGATGGTGAGGAGGGCAGGCTTTGGGTCTTTACGACACGCGCCGACACGGTCATGGGGGTGACTTTTTGTGCGATTGCCGCGGAGCACCCCCTGGCTAGCCGCGCTGCGGCGCGCAATCCTGAGCTGGCCGCTTTCATCGATGAATGTCGCCACGGGACGGTTATGGAGGCGGATTTGGCAACCGCTGAGAAGAAGGGCATGGCGGCGGGAATATCCGTGACCCATCCCCTGACCGGCGAGGCGATTCCCGTCTGGGTCGGCAACTACGTGCTCATGGGCTACGGCGAGGGGGCCGTAATGGCCGTTCCGGCGCACGACGAGCGCGATTTCCATTTCGCCAGGGCGTATGGGCTGCCTATTCGGCAGGTTATCGGAATCGAGGGCGAACGCTTCTCGGCCGACGCCTGGCAGGAATGGTACGGCGACAAGACGCGTGGCCGGTGTGTCAATTCCGGTAAATACGACGGCCTTGCCTACACGGAGGCTGTGGAGCGTATTACCGCCGACCTCCGGTCCAAGGGGCTCGGCGACAGGCAGGTGGTTTGGCGGTTGCGTGACTGGGGCATCTCGCGCCAACGCTACTGGGGTTGCCCAATACCCATTATCCACTGCGAGCGTTGCGGCGAAGTGCCGGTGCCTGACGAGGATCTTCCGGTTGTGCTGCCTGAGGACTGCGTACCAGACGGTACCGGGAATCCGCTGAGCAGGAGGGAGGATTTTCTAGCCTGTCACTGTCCGAAATGCGGCGGGCGGGCGCGTCGCGAGACCGACACCATGGACACTTTCGTGGATTCGTCGTGGTACTACGCGCGTTATTGCTCGCTTCCGACCGAACCTGGTCGGGCGCAGGCAATGGTGGACGATGAAGTCAAGTACTGGATGCCGGTAGACCAATACATTGGCGGAATAGAACACGCGATCCTGCACCTGCTGTACTCACGGTTCTGGTGGAAGGTCATGCGCGACCTCGGGCTGGTCCAGGGAGACGAACCGTTTGCGCGGCTCCTGACCCAGGGCATGGTGCTGAATGAGATTTTCTACCGCAAGCCTGCAAGCGGGCGTATCGCCTATTTCAATCCGGCCGATGTCGAGCCGAAGTATGACGAAAAAGGTGTCCGCGTCGGCGTGATCTTGAAGAGCGACGGACAGCCGGTGGAGTCGGCGGGCATCGGCACGATGTCAAAATCTAAAGGTAACGGCGTTGATCCTCAGACACTCATAGAGCGCTATGGAGCCGACACCGCGCGCCTGTTCATGATGTTTGCGGCGCCGCCCGAGATGACGCTCGAATGGTCGGACTCGGCCGTGGAGGGTGCCTCGAGGTTTCTGCGGCGTCTTTGGAATTTCGCCTACGAACATCGCGCTATGGTCGCAGACTGTCCAGTGGACACGGTCCGGATCCCCGCGGCGGGTGGGTTGAGGGATTTGCGCTTCGAGCTGCACTCGGTGCTTAGGCAGGCGAACGTTGACTTTGACAGGCACCAGTTCAATACGGTTGTTTCGGCAGCAATGAAAATTCTGAACGTTCTGGAACGGTCGTCGGCTGTTGCAAGGGCTCCGGGGGCCGGGAGCGTTTTGCCAGAGTGCAGGGCAGTCGTGTCGGAGGGCCTCGCGATCCTGTTGCGACTGCTGTCTCCGATTACTCCGCATATCTGTCATCACCTCTGGCAGGAGCTGGCCTTTGGCGGCGATATTCTGGATGCAACCTGGCCGCAGACAGACGAGTCGGCGCTACGGCGCGACGTCGTCGATCTCGTGGTTCAGGTCAACGGCAAGCTGCGCGGGCGGATTTCGGTGCCGTCCGGGACGTCTGCCGATCAGCTGCGTGCGGCCGCACTCGCTGATACGGTCGTTGCCCGCCACATCGAGGGTAGGCCGGTGAAAAAAGTGGTCGTGGTGCCGGGAAAGCTGGTGAACATCGTTGTGGCGGAATAGACCGTTGGTGCGCGGCGCCATTGCAGCCAGGAGCCTAGGCACCCGGCATATTGTCGCGCTGTCGCTGGCGGTTGCGCTGTTGTTGCTCGGTGGTTGCGGCTTTCATCTTCGCGGAGTGCAGTCTGCGACGCTACCTGCGCGACTGTCGGTGCTCCGGGTGACTATGGCGGGCGGAGCCGCCTATCCACCGCTGCTTGTCCAGATGCGCGACGCCCTGCGCACCGAGACCGGCGCACGCCTTGTCGATACTCCGGCGCCCCGGGTACCTACCCTGACGTTGTGGGGCGAAAGCATCAGCAGTGAGGTGGCGGCGATCGATGTCACGGGCCGGGCTACCGAATATATGCTGGACTACCAGGTGAGCTTCAGTCTCGCTGATGCCGCCGGCCGCCAGATCATTCCGCCGCGCACGATCAAGATCCAGCGCGAGTACAGCTTCAACAAGCTGAACGTGCTGGCAACCGAGCGCGAAAACCAATTTCTGCAGAATGACATGCGGCGTGATGCTGTGCAGCAGATCATCCGCCAGCTCGCTGCAGTCGGTACCGGCCGGGACGCCAGGCATGCACATTGATTCAGAACGGCTGCCGGAGCTGTTGCGCAAGGGGCTTGCCCCGGTGTACCTCGTTTCCGGAGACGAACCGCTGCTGGTGGACGAGAGCTGCGAGGAGATTCGTGATGCGGCGCGCGGGGCTGGCTATTCCGAGCGCAGCGTGGCGAACGTGGCCAGCGGGTTCGACTGGAACGATCTGTTCGTATCGACACAATCCCTGTCGCTGTTTTCTAGCGCGCGATTGCTGGAAGTGCGCATGCCGAATGGAAAGCCGGGCGAGCGGGGTGCGCAGGTTCTGTCGCAGCTTGGCGCCCGCCCGCCCGCTGACAGCATTCTGCTGGTCGTTACGGGCAAGCTCGACCGGCAAACCCGTGAGAGCGGCTGGGTCAAGTCGCTGGAAGAGGCCGGTGTCGCGGTGACGGTCCGTCCGCTCGATGCAGAGCGGCTTCCCGGATGGGTCACACGGCGCATGCGGCTTCGGGGACTGCGCGCGGAGCCTGGCGTAGCGGATATCATTGCATACCGGATGGAAGGCAATCCGCTGGCTGCGGCGCAGGAAGTGGACAAACTGGCGCTGTTGTACGGTGACGGCGAAATACGGATCGCGGAAGTCGAGGGAATTCTCTCCAACAATGCGCGCTTTACGGTATACGGTCTGGCGGATGCCTGCCTTGCAGGCGACGGGCGATCGGCGATCCGTGTGCTGGAGAGCTTGCGGGCCGAGGGGCTCGAGCCGATACTCGTTCTGTGGGCGCTGGCCAGGGAGACCCGCAGCATGGCCCAGATTGCGGCGCAGATTGCCCAGGGGCACGCCGAATCCGGGGTCTTCCAGGCGCACCGTATCTGGGCAAGCCGCCGACCGGTGGTGTCGAAGGCGCTACGTCGCTTGCATCCGACGCAATGGCTGGGCATGCTGGTGCGTGCAGCGCACATAGACCATGTCATCAAGGGTCGGGCCGAGGGCGATGTGTGGCTGGAACTCGAATCGATGGTGCTGGCGCTGTGTGGCGTGCGGATCCATGCGGCCGCAGGGCTGGTGCCACGCGCGCCGTAGCAACGTAGGCGGGCGGCGCAGGATACTGGAGAGTCCATCATGAAGACGGCATCGCATGAGCCGGACGCGTTCGATGTCCGGGAGTATGTGCGGCACCTCGGCGAGCGTGCCCGCCAGGCATCGCGCGAGATGGCGCGAGCGGAGACCGCTGCCAAGAACAATGCACTTGAAGCCATTTCGCTGGCCATCGAGGGTTCGGCCGACAGGCTTGTGCAGGCGAACAGCAGGGATCTCGAAGCCGGCACCCAGTCGGGTCTTGATGCAGCGCTGCTAGACCGGCTGACGCTGGATCCACGACGCATCGCTGCCATGGCCCAGGGCCTGCGTCAGATTGCGGCATTGCCTGACCCGGTCGGCGAGATCACCGGACTCAATTACAGACCATCTGGCATTCAGGTCGGTCGCATGCGTGTGCCGCTTGGTGTGATCGGTATCATCTACGAGTCGCGGCCGAACGTGACGGCAGATGCGGCCGGCCTGTGCCTGAAGTCCGGAAATGCCGCTATTCTGCGCGGCGGCTCTGAGGCGCTGCACTCGAATCAGGCCATCGCCGCCTGCATCCATCGCGGCCTGGTCGATGCCGGCCTGCCGGCTGATGCGGTTCAGGTGCTGGAAACCCCGGACCGCGCCGCAGTCGGTGAACTGATCCGCCTAAAGGAGTACGTCGATGTCATCGTTCCGCGTGGCGGAAAGGGCCTCATCGAACGTATCAGCCAGGAAGCGACCATTCCGGTAATCAAGCATCTCCATGGTGTGTGCCACGTGTATGTTGACGACAAGGCCGACCTGGAAAAAGCCGTGCGGGTTGCTTTCAATGCCAAGACCCAGCGTTACGGCACCTGTAACACCATGGAGACCTTGCTGGTAGCCCAGAATATTTCCGACAGAGTGCTGCCGAAATTGGGTGCGATGTATCGCGATGAGGGCGTGGAACTGCGCGCTTGCGCTGCGACGCGCCATATTCTGCCCTGGGCCAAGGCGGCCACCGAGGATGACTGGTATGCCGAGTATCTGGCCCCCATTTTGGCCGTGCGGATTGTCCCTGGCTTGGATGATGCGCTTGAACACATCGCCAGGTACGGTTCGCAGCATACCGATGCCATTGTCACCGAAGACATCACACGCGCTCGCCGGTTCCTGCGTGAGGTCGATTCAAGCTCGGTGATGGTCAATGCTTCAACGCGGTTCGCAGACGGGTTCGAATACGGCCTGGGCGCTGAAATCGGTATTTCGACAGACAAGCTGCATGCGCGCGGGCCGGTTGGCCTCGAGGGGCTCACCTCCCAGAAGTTCATCGTTCTTGGAGACGGGCACATTCGCAGGTAGGGCGACCATGTCCTGCGGGTCGCAGTTCGAGCCGGTATTCCACCAGAATTAGGGGTGGCGGTTTGCCAAGCATACGCCCCCAGGCTATGATGCTTGGGCGCAATCTAGCGCAAACGCTGAACATCAGAAACGGCGAGTGCAGCCCATCGGAATTTTTGGCGGTACGTTCGACCCCATTCATTTCGGTCATCTGCGCACCGCGCAGGAAATCATGCGCACGCTGGTTCTTGAGGAAGTGCGCTTTGTTCCCGCCGCATTTCCGCCCCACCGCCGCACGCCGGTCGCGAACGCCGAGGAGCGATTGCGCATGGTGGACCTGGCTGTTTCCGAATTTCCGGGTTTTCGGGCCGATGATCGGGAGCTGCGGCGTGCTGGCCCATCGTACACGGTGCCCACGCTGGAATCGTTTCGGGCTGAACTCGGGCAGCGTCCGATCTGTCTCATCGTAGGAGTGGACGCCTTTCATGGCATTGAATCTTGGCACAGGGCGAGCGATCTGCCGCAGCTGGCCCATCTCGTCGTTGTCCGGCGTCCAGGATGGGACTTCGCGCCAGACGAGAAGGCGCTTCCGCAATGGCTGCGCGGCCGGCGCTGCACCGATCCGATCCAGCTGGCGGGGGTGCCGTCCGGAAAGCTGGTATTTCAGTCTGTGAGTCCCCATGACATCTCCGGCTCGCGCATCCGCGCGATGCTTGCTTGCGGCGAATCAGTGCATGGAATGGTCCCTGCCGTGGTGGAGGCATTCATTGCAAGTCGCGGGCTCTACCGCAACCCAACCCAGAGGATGTGATGCCAGAAAACAAGATAGAGCAAGTGGTCTACGATGTGTTAGCCGACGCCAAGGGTCAGGATATTCAGGTTCTGGACGTTCGCAAGGTAACCGACATCACCGATTTTATGGTGATCGCGAGCGGGACATCCAGTCGCCATGTGGTGTCCATGGCGGAAAAAATTCAGGAGAAGCTGCGCGAATTGGGTCGTCGAGCACTGGGAACCGAAGGGGAAAAGATGGGGGACTGGGTTCTGGTAGACTTTGGTGATGTCGTGGTGCACATCATGCGGCCGCAGACTCGGGACTTCTACAACCTGGAAAAACTTTGGAGCGACGGGGAAAGGGCTGATGTCGCGGGCCAATAGCCCGGAAGCGGTCGGAACCTCCCGCTTGCCGGCGTGTCACACCGGCCGGCGGTCATGCGTCTGCATTTGATAGCAGTCGGCGCCCGCATGCCGGAGTGGGTGAACACCGCCTATGCCGGCTACGCAAAGCGGCTGCATTCGGGTTGCCGCCTGGAGTTGCGGGAAATTCCGGCCGGCCGGCGTTCCCGTTCGGCAGACATCGCGCGGATTCTGAGAATTGAGGGCGATCGCTGTCTCGATGCAGTACCGTCCGGCGCCCGAATCATCGCGCTGGAGAGGCAGGGGAGGGTCCTTCCGAGCGACCAGGTCGCTGAGGCCATGGGTAGGTGGCTGCAGGAGGGGCGGGATGTTGCCTTCCTGGTTGGCGGACCCGAGGGGCTTGCGCCGCAGTGCCTGCAGCGGGCCGATGAGCTTTGGTCGCTTTCGGCCCTGACGTTGCCGCACACGCTGGTGCGGGTGCTGCTGGCTGAGCAGCTGTACCGCGCATGGAGCATGCTCAACCACCTGCCTTATCATCGAGAATAGGCGCAACAACCAGCGGTCTGCGGGCCGCCGGCCATATCAAAGACGTGGGGGCGATAGCCTGAATTCTACATGTCCGAGCCGAGCATCTATCTTGCTTCGTCGAGTCCGCGTCGCCGCGAGTTGCTGCGCCAGCTCGGCATCCCGTTCGATGTGGTCGCGCCCAAAATCGTCGAGCAGCCGCTTGCTGGCGAGCTGGCGAATGACTACGTGCTGCGGATGGCGGCCGAGAAGGCCCACTGCGTGGCACGTCTGGTTAGGGTGCGCGGCGGACGCGCGCTCCCGGTTGTCGGCGCCGACACCGAGGTGGTTATCGGCGGGGAGATCCTTGGGAAGCCAACGAACCGGGATCATGGTTGCGGAATGCTGCGTCGGCTGGCCGGCAAGAGTCACCAGGTCCTAACCGCAATATGCATCGTGCACCAGGACCGGGAAGACTGTGTTCTCAGTGAGAGTCGCGTCACCTTCGGCCCGATGTCTGACGAGGAGATTGCGCGCTACTGGGAATCGGGCGAACCGATCGACAAGGCGGGCGCCTATGCGATTCAGGGCAGGGCAGCCGCCTATATCGCGCGACTGGAAGGAAGCTACTCGGGTGTCATGGGGTTGCCACTTTATGATCTCGCGACGCTGTTGCGGAAAACGGGGTTTTCGATTCCATGAGTGAAGAGATACTCATCAATGTAACCCCGCAGGAGTCGCGGGTGGCTGTGATCGAGAACGGAGTGCTTCAGGAAGTGCACATAGAGCGCACCCGCAACCGTGGGATAGTTGGGAACGTCTACATGGGAAGGGTATCCCGGATTCTACCGGGGATGCAGGCTGCGTTTATAGACATCGGCCTTGAGCGCGCCGCTTTCCTGCACGTCTCGGACGTCCGCAGCGTTGGCTCCGCAACCCAGACGCGCAATGTGCCGACAGGTCCGGGCCAGGATTCCGAGCCGGTTGCCATAGGCGACCTGCTTCATGACGGACAGCCAATTGTGGTGCAGGTGGTGAAGGATCCGCTCGGTACCAAAGGTGCGCGGGTAACGACTCATATTACGCTTCCGGCGCGATACCTGGTGTACATGCCCTATACCAAGCACATAGGCATCTCCCAGAAGATCGGTGACGATGCGGAGCGTGAACGGTTGCGCGCTGCCGTGAAATCGGCCATGGACGAAGGTGACGAAGGCGGCTACATCCTACGGACTGTAGCCGAGGCGGTCAGTGATGAGGAATTGAGGACCGATATACGATACTTGCGGCGGGTATGGCAGGCGATCCAGGATCGCATCAAGGGCGCTACTCCCTGCAGTCTTCTGCACGAGGACCTTGTGCTCGCGCTGCGCGCTATGCGCGATCTTGTTCGCGAGAACGTTGAAAAAGTGCGGATAGACTCGCGCGAGACTTTTCAGCGGGCTCACGAATTCGCGCGCGAATTCATTCCCGAGGTGGAGAACCGCATCGAGTATTACCCCGGGGAGCGGCCGATTTTCGATCTGTATTCGGTCGAGGACGAGATCAAGAAGGCGCTGGAGCGCAAAGTTCCGCTCAAATCAGGCGGGTACCTGGTCATTGATCAGACCGAAGCCATGACCACGATTGACGTGAATACCGGAGCCTATGTCGGCCGCAAGAATCTCGAAGAAACACTGTTCAAGACCAATCTCGAGGCGACGCAGGTCATTGCCAGGCAGCTGCGGCTACGCAACCTGGGCGGGATGATTATCATCGATTTCATCGACATGGCCGATAACGACCACAAGCGCCAGGTGTTGCGGGCACTGGAAAAGGCCCTCGCGCGCGACCGCTCGAAGACTTTCATGACCGAGATGTCGCCGCTGGGGCTAGTCGAGATAACCCGCAAGCGCATCCGCGAGAGCCTGGAACACGTGCTGTGCGAGCCGTGTCCGGTCTGCAAGGGACGTAGCGTGCTCAAAACCCCCCAGACCGTCTGCTATGAAATCTTCCGGGAGATCCTGCGCGAGGCGCGCCAGTTCGGCGCCGACAAATACCTGGTTCTGGCTGCGCCCGTGGTCATCGATCTGCTGCTTGACGAGGAATCCACGAGCTTGATGCAGTTGCAGGAATTCATCGGCAAAACCGTGCAGCTGCAGGTAGAGGCGCTCTACAACCAGGAGCAATTCGACGTGGTGCTGCTTTAATGCCGCTCCGGCTCCGGCGCGTCCGCAACGTCCGCAATCTGCTCAGTGCCGCAGCGCGCCGGCCTGGCTGGCAGCGGTACCTGCACGGATCCGCGCCAATGCAGCATCAAGCTCCTTAGTGCGTCTCAGGGCGGCAACGATGCTGGCAATGATGGCATCGAGCGCCCGATGGCTCTGCTGTGTCATGTCTCCCCCCACCAGTGTTACTGATTTTTTTCGTTCCCGCAGCAGGATCTGCTGCTGCGTGGCCCGGATATGTGAGCCGACCGTGCGCCCAAGCGGGGCTGGCGGTCAAGACCCGTTCAGCCGTCCAGACAGCGGATCCCATTATAACGCGTGCCGGCGTCCAGTTCACGCTTTGACGGATCCGGAGGCAGATTTTCAGCTTGCTATCTCCGGGGCGGGTGATACGGCAAAATAGCGCAATGCGTCGGATATTGCGGAAAGGCGGGCGCCGATCGGCCGAGGTCAGGAAGGGCGCGGGACACCGGGTGACGCGGGGTTGGACCTGGTGGACCTGGCACCACCCAGTGCTGCGAGTCGGCCGCTGGACGGCCTACCTCGCTGTAGCGCTGCTGATACTGGGGGCGGTGTCGCTGGTAGTTGCCCGCGCCTGGTTGCCGACGTTGGCCAGTCGCAAGGATCAGATTGCCAGTTTCATCAGCCAGCGTTCGTCCTACCGTGTGCGAATCGACCGATCGGAGGCATATTGGCATGGGTTGAATCCCGGCCTGCGTGTCTATGGTCTGACGGTCTATTCCCCCGGCAGCCAGCAGATAGCGGTGAAGCTCAAGGAATTGCGCATTACGCTCGCGTGGCTGCCGCTACTCGCCGGTCAGATCCAGATCAACAACCTGGTCCTGGTTCATCCGGACCTGTCCTTCGAACGGCTTGCGGATGGCACATTCCGTATAACCGGGCTCGCGCCCGTCGGGCAGAGCATTCCGGGACAGGGCGCGGGCTTTCTGCCCTGGCTGTTCCAGCAGAACGATGTTGCAGTGCAGGACGGTCAGGTCGAATGGATAGACTACAAGTCAGCGGAGCCGCCTCTGCGCCTGACTCAAGTCAATCTGAGTTTGAAGAACAGCGGCAACCGCCATCAGCTGCAGATGACCGCCAAATTCCCGGCTGCCATGTGCCGGGCGTGTTCGTTTCTGGCCAATATTACCGGAGACCCCCTTGCTAATCCGCGTTGGCGTGGGGAAATCGATGTCCAGGCCGAGGGACTCAATACCTATGCGCTCCCGGAAATTATCCGCAGCAAGCTGCCCGCTGGTTTCGGAGGCCGATTCGATGTGAATGTGTCGAGCCAGTGGGCCGATGGCGTTGCAACCTCGCTATACGGCCGCGCAGGGGTTGTTGCACTGAAGCTCGCTGTGCCGGGAATCCCGGCGTTTGACGTGAAAACGGCAGCGGCCCAGGTGAACTGGACCGCAACCTCCGGAAGAAAAAGCTGGACGCTGCAGCTCGGCCACCTGCAGCTCGGGTTGACTTCGGCGCCGTGGTCGGCGGGCGAGCTGCGCATCGAGCACAATCCTTATGAAGACCATCTTTTCGTGCAGCACGTCAATGTCGACGATGTCAATGCATTCGTGGCCGGTCTGAATGGCCAGGATAAGCTGCTGGAGCTGCTGCGTGCGGTCCATCCCGGCGGGAAAGTCGATAATCTCAGGGTGCGGATCGACCGCAAGGACGGCAAGGTGTCCGGTTATGCCGTCGAGGCGGACATGAACGGGCTGAAATTCGCTCCGTACGAGAAGTTCCCGGGGATACACGGCCTAACGGGCCGCGTGTCGTTCGGCACCGAAGGCGGCAGTCTGGTGCTCGCCAGCAAGGATGTGGAGGTCGACCTGCCCCGTGTTTTCCGCCGCCCCATCGATATCCAGGGTGCCACGGGCCGCATCAGCTGGCAGCGTGACGATGGTTCGTGGCGCGTGCAGGGAGAGGAACTGAGCGTAATTGCGCGGGATGCCACGCTGTACGGGAAAATGGCGCTGAAATTGCCGGACAACAGTGATGCATCGCCGGTGCTGGATCTCAAGGTCAGTGTGAGCAACGCCAACCTGGCCCATGCTGCCCGCTATTATCCAGACGCGATGTCCCAGAGTCTGCGCGACTGGCTGGGCCAGGCGGTCGTTTCGGGTACCATTTCCTCTGGCCAGGTCACCATCCAGGGGCCGCTGCGCAATTTCCCGTTCCGTGACGGCAATGGCAGTTTCCAGGTCTCGGCCCACATCAGGAACGGAGTGTTTCGCTACCTCCAGGGTTGGCCCCGGATAGCCAATATTGACGCGGATTTGCTCGCCAGCGGCCCCAGCCTGTCCATCGCCGGCCGCAGCGGCAACATCCGCGGGTTGTCGGTGGGCCGGGTGGCGGTGACGGTTGATGATCTGACCGCCCCCGTTGGGCCGATAGTCCGGGCTGTGGGTCAGGTGACCGGTTCCGTGAATGAGGTGCTCGCTGTACTGTACGCTAGCCATATTAGTCCGCGCCCGACCCTGCTCTTTCCAGGCATGTCTGCAAGCGGCCAGGGCGTGCTAAATCTGGACTTCACAATCCCCACGAACAGTCCTTCGAAACTGAAATGGACCGGAGCTTACCAGTTTCGCGATGCAGCGCTGTATTCGCCGGTGCGGGGGGCCAGTATCCGATCCCTCAATGGAACCCTGCAGTTCAACCAGGACGGGCTGAGCGGGGGAAGCGTGCGTGGCAGCCTGCTCGGCGGCGCCGCGTCGCTTGCGGTGACGACAGTCTCCGGATCTGCTCACGAGGCCGCGGTTGTGGACATGCAGGCCTCGGGAATGATGACCCAGGCCGGACTGCAGCAGGCGCTCGGCAGCGCGCTCGGTGCAAGCCTGCACGGGAACATTCCATGGAAAGCCTCGTTGCGTCTTGCGAAGCCGGGAACCCGATTCGGGCTGATCATGAACCTTGGGCGCCTGGGCGTGAATTTGCCGCCGCCGCTGGGTAAACCGGCGGGAGACGCGGCGGAGCTGACACTTCAAACTAGGGTGGCTGGTCCCGGGCACCAAGTTCTGGATTTGCGCGTTGCTCACCGATTGAGCGGATTGTTCGTCTTGGACATGCCGCCCGGTGGTGACTGGAAGTTCACGCGTGGCACCGTCGAGATCGGTGGCAGGCCAGCAATGCTTGTCCCGGAGCCAGGGTTGCGGCTCAGCGTGGATACGCCTAGGCTCGACGGGGGCCGCTGGTGGACAGTCATCCGGGACCTTAGTCATGGCGGCTTGAATCAGGGCTTGGGCCGCTTGGTCACGACTATAAGCCTGAGTACCGGTCGATTTCATCTACTGGAGCGCTCTTTCGGAGCGGTTCATCTAAGCGCAGCGAAAGGCGCGAGCGGCTGGAGCGGCAAGCTCAATGGCGATGATGTGGACGGAACTTTCGATGTGAAACCGGTCGGCGCCGCGCTGGTTCCGACGCCCGTTGCGGTGCTGCCGGAGATGCCGGTCGATGAGGGGATGCTTGGACCTCCGCCGGTGGGCGGGCAGGCGGCACAGACCGCAGGCGTGTCCGGTGGGATGGGACTGCGCGATTATCGGGTGGGTCTCCTCCTGCAGCGCCTGACGATCCCCCCAAAAATACCTGCGGCGGGCGTTGCCGGGAAGGCTGAGGCCGACCCGCGCACGATGCCCGAGCTCCATCTCCAGGTTGCGCACTTCGAGCAGTGGGGGAAGGCGCTGGGGCGGCTGGAGGTGGATGCGCTGCCGTCAGCGCGGGGCTGGCATATTCAGTCGGTCCGCCTCGTCCAGAATGATCTCGATCTGCACGCAAGCGGCGACTGGAAGATCGTGCAGACGGGCGGGCAATCAACTACGTTCAATATGCAGCTGAGCAGCACCGATGTCGGAGGCGTTCTCGACCGCCTCGGCTATCCGGGAGAACTCGTGCACGGTCAGCTCCAGGCGACCGGCCAATGGAGCTGGGTTGGGAATCCGGCAAGCTTCGGCGCAGCCCGCCTCAATGGCAATTGCGTGCTGTCCGTGAAGAACGGGCGGCTGCCCAAAGTCAGTCCCGGCGGTGCCGGTCGGCTGCTCGGGCTGATCGATACACGGGCCCTGACGCGGTATCTTGCGCTGGATTTCAGCAATGTATTCGGCAAAGGCTTTACGTTTGATAGCATAGGGGCCAAGGTAACGGTGCAGAATGGAAATGCCTACACCGATGGTCTTAAGGTGAAAGGCCCTTCTGCCACAATCGACGTAAGCGGCCGGCTTGGGCTGGCAGTGCGGGATATGAACCTGAAAATCAAAGTTGTTCCACGGCTTGGCGACCAGCTTACCGTGACGAGCATGTTGCTGGGCGGCCCGGTAGTGGGCGCGGCCGTAGCGGTATTCCGGAACATTCTGAAGATACCGCTGGACCAGACCACGGAGACGCAGTACATGGTCACCGGTCCGTGGAGCAATCCGAAAGTGGTCAAAGAGGGGCTGTTCACGCCGTTTAGGCTGTCGCCGACAGGGAAATAGGTCAATCCGACGCCGTGTTCGTGTCCGTGCCATGAATCCAGAATTCAGGTTTTCCGTCCTGGTGACACCGCTGGTGCTGCTTGCAGTAGCCGCAGCTCCGATGCGGGTTCTGGGTGCGACCTCGGCAAATCCCGCATCTGCCCGCGCCGTGGCCCAGCTGGTGCCCAGAATGTGCAGCGGAACGCAAGACCCGGCAGGAAGCGCGGCGCTGAGCGCTGCCCAGCTGGCTAAGCTGCATTCCGGACAAGAGCTCGTCCGCATTGGCGGTCTGGGCAAGTTGGTCAGCAGTTTTCGGGAGTGCCGGGGGGAGCACCTGGTCTTGCGCTATCCGGCCGGCACTAAAGGCGCTTTATGGGCAGAGGAGCTGCGGGTGTGGCTGGTGTCGCTTGGTGTTCCGTCTGGCCGTATCGTGTTTAACCCGGAATTGCAGCGTAACGACAATTCAGTAACCATCGCAATCAAGCGACAGGGAGAACAGGCGCCTTGAGCAAGATCGCCGCTATACAGATGGCTTCGGGACCCCAGGTCAGCGCAAACCTCAATGAGGCGGCGCGGCTCATCGCCAATGCCGCTGCTGCTGGAGCATCCCTGATCGTTTTGCCGGAAAACTTCGCCATAATGCCGATGAAGGATGCCGATCGCCTGGCGGCGATGGAGACTGACGGCAAAGGTCCGATGCAGGAATTTCTCGCCAATCAGGCGCGCCATCACGGTGTATGGCTTGTGGGCGGAACGATTCCCATGAGGGCGACCCAGGCCGGACGGGTCCGCGCGGCATGCCTTCTGTTCAATGACCGTGGCGTGCGGGTTGCGCGCTATGACAAGGTGCACTTATTCGACGTGCGACTCGAAAGCGGAGAGCAATACAATGAGTCCGCGGCAATCGAGCCGGGCAGCGATGTGGTGGTGGCGGCCACGCCGTTCGGGAAGCTCGGTCTCGCAGTATGTTACGACCTGCGGTTTCCGGAGCTGTTCCGCCGCCTGCTCGAGGCGGGTGCGGAACTGTTCGCGGTGCCGTCGGCGTTTACCGTCCGCACCGGGCGCGCCCACTGGGAAGTGCTGGTGCGGGCGCGTGCCGTAGAAAACCTGGCCTATGTTATTGCCGCCGCCCAGGGCGGTTATCACCTGAATGGTCGTGAGACCTACGGCGACAGCATCATCGTGAACCCCTGGGGTGAGGTCGTCGACTGCCTGGCGCGTGGGTCCGGATTCGTGATTGCAGATCTCGATCGGACCATGCAGAGCCGGATTCGCAACAACTTTCCCAGCATTCAGCACCGGAGGCTTGGTTCATGAACAGTCTGCTAAACCAGGCGCGTGGTGTCCTGCTCGAACCCGCCGGTATCGGCGAGGGAGAGATCGGGCGCTTGATGGCGCGAGTGCTCGACCATCAGGTGGATTATGCCGACCTCTACTTTCAGTACAGCCGGCACGAGAGCTGGGGGCTGGAAGAGGGGCAGGTCAAGACCGGCAGCCACAACATCGAGCAGGGGGTCGGTGTGCGTGCCGTGAGCGGAGAGAAGACGGGGTTTGCCTACTCCGATGAGATCATGCTACCCGCCCTGCTCGAGGCAGCTACCGCGGCGCGCGCGATCGCACGCCATGGCGGGGGCGTTGCAGCGCCATCGGCATGGCGTCCGAGTCCGGTCCGGGAGCTGTATCAACCGCTGGACCCGCTGGCCAGTCTCGAAGATGGGGCCAAGGTCAAGCTGCTGGAACAGGTGGAAGCCGAGGCACGGCGCCAGGACCCCCGCGTAAAGCAGGTGATGGCCAGCCTGTCCGGCGTGCAAGAGATCATTCTGGTGATGCGTAGCGATGGTGTGCAGGCGGCGGATGTCAGGCCGCTGGTCCGGCTGAGCGTTACGGTGATTGTGGAGCAGGACGGGCGACGGGAGCAGGGCAGTCATGGCGGCGGCGGACGATTCAGCTATCAAGATCTTATCGAAAAGGGCGCCGCTGTGACGTATGCGCGCGAGGCGGTGCGTCAGGCTCTGGTGAACCTCGATGCCGGTGCCGCTCCGGCTGGAACCATGAAAGTCGTGCTGGGACCGGGGTGGCCGGGGATACTACTGCATGAGGCGATTGGCCATGGGCTGGAGGGAGATTTTAACCGCAAGGGTACCTCGGCGTTCTCGGGGCGCATCGGAGAGCGCGTCGCGTCGGCCGAATGCACGGTCGTCGATGACGGCAGCGTGCCGCAGCGTCGCGGGTCGCTCAATGTGGACGATGAAGGGACCCCGACCCAGAAGACGGTGCTTATCGAAAAGGGAATCCTGAGGTGCTATCTCCAGGATCTGCTGAACGCCCGTCTGATGGGAATGGCGCCGACCGGTAACGGGCGACGCGAATCATATGCCCACATACCGATGCCGCGCATGACCAATACGTTCATGTTGGCCGGAGAACATGACCCGGGGGAGATCATCCAATCAGTCGACAAGGGACTATACGCCGTCAATTTTGGGGGCGGCCAAGTCGACATTACCTCGGGAAAGTTCGTATTTTCTACGAGCGAAGCCTATCTGATCGAGAACGGCAGGATCACCCGGCCGGTGAAGGGCGCAACGCTCATCGGAAACGGTCCGGATGTCCTCACGCGGGTAACGCGCGTCGGAACCGATGTCCAGCTCGATTCCGGTGTGGGTACTTGCGGCAAGGACGGTCAGAGCGTCCCCGTGGGCGTAGGCCAGCCGACGCTGCTTGTCGATGGCCTTACGGTGGGCGGAACACACGGAAGCTGATCGGGCGATAGGAGGTGGGCTGGGCGGGCGCAATTCGTCCCGGCCGAGAACGCAGGAGGAATGCGTTATGAATGACCAGTTTTTGAACGAAGAGCGACCCTTGCCTGAGGCCGGTCACGGGAACGTCGTGCAGTGGCATGTGTACCGGCATATCGGCGAGGCACGTGCCCATCTGACCCACATCGTCCTTGGCCAGGGGCAGCATGTTGTTGGCGGCCACAGCCACGACAGCATCGGCGACCTGTGGTGGGTCGGTGTCGAGGTTGACAACATTGGGCATTGGGGAAACCGCGGTGCCATCAACAAGCATTCGAGTTAAGGGTGGCGAATGATCAAGAAACCTGAGCTGGCGCCGGTCGCGATGCCTGAGGCGCTGAGCAGTCTAGTCAGTGAAGTTCTCGCGGAGGCGCGCAGACAGGGCGCGAGTGCGGCTGAGGCCAATGCCAGCGTCAGCCAGGGTCTGGCCGTGACCGTGCGGCTCGGTGCCGTTGAAACGGTCGAGCATACCCGCGACAAGGGACTCGGTGTTACCGTGTATTTCGGCAAGCAGAGCGGCTCCGCCAGCACCTCGGACCTGCGCCTGGAAGCCGTGCGTGACACGGTACGGGCAGCGGCAAGCATCGCCAAATTTACGGCTGCCGATGAGTGTTCAGGTCTTGCTGACCCCGCATACCTGGCGCGGACGATCCCCGACCTGGATCTGTACCATCCCTGGAATCCCGGCGCAGATCGTGCCATCGAGATTGCTGCCGCGTGTGAGCTGGCGGCGCGTGCTGCCGACGAGCGAATCCGAAACTCCGAGGGCGCGTCGCTCTCGTCCCACGAGGGTCTGGATGTCTACGGCAATACGGACGGCTTTCTTGGCGCGGTCGCTGCTACACGTCACGCGCTGAGCTGTGCAGTAGTGGCGCAGGATGAATCAGGCATGCAGCGGGATTACTGGTACTCGGTAGCGCGTGACGCGAACGATCTGGAGGCGTTCGAATCCATAGGACGTCAGGCTGCGTCGCGCGCGGTGCGTAGGCTCTCTGCGCGCAAACTGTCGACGCGCCAGACGCCGGTACTGTATGAGGCGCCGGTCGCATCCAGCCTTCTGTCCCATTTTGTCGGAGCCGTGCGCGGATCCAGTCTCTATCGCGAAGCTTCATTCTTGCTGGGCGAGCTGAACAAGGAGGTATTTGCGCCGTGGGTCCGCCTCTACGAGCAGCCGCACTTGAAAAAGGGCTTGGGAAGCGCGCCCTTTGACAATGAAGGTGTTGCCACGCACGACCGGGTTCTGGTGCAAGACGGAATCCTGCTGGGGTACGTACTGGATTCGTATTCGGCGCGCAAGCTCGGTATGGAGACGACTGGTAACGCCGGCGGCGTGCATAACCTCACCATTCAGTCCGGTAGCGATGATCTTCCTGGCCTGATAGCACGCATGCATACCGGGTTGCTCGTGACCGAACTGATCGGTTTCGGGGTCAATACCGTTACGGGAGACTATTCGCGTGGGGCCGCGGGATTTTGGGTGGAAGGCGGGCAAATCCAGTATCCTGTGGAAGAGATCACCATCGCCGGAAACCTGCGCGATATGTTCCGCCAGATGGTGGCCGTAGGCCGGGACGTCGATCTTCACGGAAACATACGTACCGGTTCGATTCTCATCGAAAATATGACGCTTGCCGGATCCTAGATGGAGAAGGTTCAGGATAGATCCTGCTAGATCGA
>JAJYEK010000202.1 GCA_021785795.1 Pseudomonadota bacterium | reverse complement strand
AGATCCGGGTGGTCTGAAGGACCTTGGCCGCAGATCCCGACATACTTGCCGGCCTTGCGGCAGGCCTCGATGGCCCGGTGAAGCAGCACTTTGACGGCCGGATCGCGTTCATCGAACAGCTGCGCAACCAGCCCCGAATCGCGGTCCAGCCCCAGCGTGAGCTGCGTGAGGTCATTCGATCCGATGGAGAAGCCGTCGAAATGCTCCAGGAACTGCTCTGCTAGCAGCGCGTTCGAGGGGATTTCACACATCATAATCACCCGCAGTCCGTTATCGCCGCGGCGCAGACCCTTGTCCGCAAGCAGGCTCAGCACCTGCCGCGCTTCGCCAACAGTGCGCACGAACGGCACCATGACCTCGACGTTTGTCAACCCCATCCCGTCGCGCACCTTGCGCAGCGCCTCGCACTCCAGTTCGAAGCAGTCGCGGAATTCGGATGCCACATACCGCGAGGCCCCGCGAAATCCGAGCATCGGGTTCTCCTCTTTCGGTTCGTAACGGTCTCCGCCGATGAGGTTTGCGTACTCGTTCGATTTGAAATCCGACAGCCTCACGATGACGGGCTTGGGCCAGAACGCCGCTGCCAGAGTGGCGATGCCCTCTGTTAGCTTCTCGCGGTAGAAGGTTACCGGGTCGGCGTAGCCGGCGCTGCGCCCGCTGATGAGCGTGCGCAAGTCTGCGGGTAGCTGTGAGAAATTGAGCAGCGCCTTCGGATGGATGCCGATGGCGCGGGAAATGATGAACTCAAGGCGCGCCAGACCGATGCCGGCATTTGGCAGCCACTGGAAATCGAAGGCGCGCTCGGGATTACCGACGTTCATCATGATCTTGAACGGCAGCCGCGGCATCTTCTCGAGACTCGTCTCGAGAACTTCGAACTCCAGTACGCCGTCGTAGATTTTCCCCTCTTCTCCTTCCGCACAGGAAACCGTCACCGGCTGGCCGTCAGCAATGATATCCGTTGCATTGCCGCAGCCGACCACCGCAGGAATGCCTAGCTCGCGCGCAATGATTGCTGCATGGCAGGTGCGGCCGCCGCGATTGGTAATGATCGCCGATGCGCGCTTCATTACCGGTTCCCAGTCCGGGTCGGTCATGTCGGTAACCAGCACGTCGCCGGTGTTCACGCGGTCCATGTCCTGCGGCTTCAGCACAACACGCGCTGGTCCAGCACCAATGCGCTGACCGATGCTACGGCCGGTGGCAATGACCTTTCGTACGGCCTTTCCCTTCAGGCCATAGCGCTGCAGCATCTGGCCCGACCCCCGGCTCTTGACGGTTTCGGGACGTGCCTGCACGACGTACAACGTTCCGTCGGTTCCGTCCTTGGCCCACTCTATGTCCATGGGACGTCCATAATGATCTTCGATGAGCAGCGCCTGGCGCGCGAGGCTCACCGTCTCCTCGTCGGTGAGCGTGAAGCGTGACCGCTCCTCGGACGGAACATCTACGAGACGCGTGCGCTCCCCGGCGCCATCGCCGTAGACCATCTTGACCATTTTGCTTCCGAGGCCACGGCGCAGGATTGCGGAATGCCCCTGCCTGAGCATCGGCTTGTGCACGTAAAACTCGTCTGGATTGACCGCCCCCTGTACGACCGTCTCGCCGAGTCCGTAGGCGGCGGTGATGAACACGACATCACGGAACCCTGACTCGGTATCGAGCGTGAACATCACCCCGCTTGCCCCGACGTCGCTGCGCACCATGCGCTGAATACCTGCCGACAGGGCAACCTGGCTGTGGGCAAAGCCGTGGTGCGCACGATAGGCAATGGCGCGGTCGGTAAACAGCGAAGCGAATACCCCCTTGACGGCGCGCAGCACCCCGTCGACGCCGTGCACGTTCAGAAAAGTCTCCTGCTGTCCTGCAAATGACGCTTCCGGCAGATCTTCGGCGGTCGCGGAAGACCGCACGGCAACCGCCGAGTCGTTGCTGCCCGCCTGCAGGGTCGCGTATGATTCGCCGATCTCGTTGCGCAGACGGGCTGGCAGCTCCGCCGCCATGATCCAGTCCCGGATCTGCCGTCCGGCAGCTGCAAGCGCCTTGATATCGCCCACATCGAGCCGGTCCAACTGATCGCTGATACGGTCGGCGAGATTGCCCTGGGCGAGAAAATCGCGATAGGCATCTGCGGTGGTGGCAAACCCGGGCGGAACCCGGACTCCGGCTTTCGACAGATGACCGAACATCTCCCCCAGGGAAGCGTTCTTCCCGCCTACCCGGGGAACATCGCGCATACCGATCGATTCAAACCACAGTATGTAGTCGGACATTCTGGACCCCCCTGCTGGCTGGCGCATTGACCTTGCCTATTGTACACGATCCCCAATCGCTGCCGCTTCTGGCACAATGGCGGCATGCAAGAGCGCCTGGTTTATTTCGTGTCGGACCGGACCGCCATTACCGCGGAGGGGCTGGGCAACAGTTTGCTGACCCAGTTTGATCAGGTCGTCTTCACCCGCAACACGCGCCGGTTCATCGATACGCCGGACAAGGCGCGCGCAGTGGCTGACGAGATCCGCAGCGCCGGCGAGCGAAGCGGGTCGCGACCGATCGTGTTCAGCACTTTGATCGACACCGACATGCGACGCATCGTGACCGAAAGCGGCGCGATGTTCTTCGATTTCGTCGACACCTTCATCGGCCGACTGGAGGAAGAACTGGGACAGCAGTCTTCCCATTCAGTCGGAAGGACTCACGGTCTGACCGACAACTCGACCTACAATCTGCGGATGGAAGCGGTGAATTTCGCGTTGGCCACCGACGACGGGCTAACGTCCCGAATGTACGAACAGGCCGATGTAATCGTGGTTGGTGTATCGCGCTCCGGCAAGACACCGACGTGCCTATACCTAGCCCTGACCTTCGGCATCCGCGCCGCCAACTACCCGCTGACACCCGATGACCTGGGCGGCACGCAGCTGCCGGCAGAGCTGGTCGCCCACAGCCGTAAACTCTACGGTCTCACCATAGATCCTGGGCGGCTGCGCGCAATCCGCGCTGAGCGCCGCCCAGACAGCCAGTATTCATCTCTGCAGCAATGCCAGTACGAGGTACGGCAGGCGGAAACGCTGTTCCGCCACAACGGCATTCCTGTGGCCGCGACCACGACCATGTCGGTGGAAGAAATCGCGACCACCATCGTGCACGAACTCGGCCTCCAATGGCGCCTGTCCTGATTGCCGGCACCGCAAGACAGGATTGCGGGCTCCGGGCCCTGCGCCAGCCAGGGGCCGGAGCAGTGCGGGACCGACGCCCTCAATCTTGCGTTCAGAGACGGGATCGCTGCGCAGACCCGGCTGAATAGGGACCGGCCGGGCATTCTGCGGTTTGCGACCGGCGGGGCGGATACGCCGACGGCCGGGCCATTGGCACAGCCTGCCGGATGGAACGGCTGCGGCAGCCGATAATTGCCATTGTGCAGCTTTGCGGGGCCGGTATAGTTCGGATGTTCGGCGCAGATCAGGGAGAACACTGCCATGAACCTTCGGGACGAAAAATCCGCATCGCTGCTCGACGCATTGCTCAAATACGACGAGCGCGGCTTCCGCAGCCACGAAATCAGAGACCTCAGCATGAACGGCGTGTTTGTGCTAGCCAGGGACGGTACCTTGAGCAGGTTGCCGAAATATGCCCCGGTGGAGCTCGCGCTCAAAATGCGCACCGACGGCAAGACCAAGACCCACCTGTTCCGCGCCGAGGTCAGCGCCGTCGGTCACAATGGGGCGTCCTTGGTCTTCAAGGACGCCGACGTCGACGCCTACAGCGCGCTGCTGCATCTGGCGCTAACCCGACCGGACTGATCCCGCGCATGGCTGCCGGCAACGTGTATTCCATGGTGCGGCGGCTGGCCAGCAGCGGCTGAGTCTGTCGGACACCGGACTCAGTTGGGAACAGCCTGCAACAGGCGCGCCGCCACCAAGGCCACCCTCATTGCCTCCATGTTGAGCACTACCGGAATCAGCGGATAGGCCGCCGAGAGCGTCTCGGGCTGACGGCATGCGGCTGATTCCAGACGCCGGCGTGTCGAGGGCGAGAGGCGCTGCAGGCCAAGCAGGCTCGCGGCATGCCAATCGTGATATTCCTGTACCAGGCACCGTTCTGCCGGATCATCCCACTTCTCTGTCGCCAGCAATTCCGGAAAATCCGCTGCAGCGAGACGGCGGCCGTCGAGGCCATCCGGCAGACGTGCGCCCTGAAGTCCGGTCCCGCTGCCGTCTGTATGCCGCTGAAACCATTGCACCGCCGCTAGCGGACGTGCGGCCCCGTTAATCAGACGCTCCAGCGCGTTTCCGTGCGGAAGAGGACGCGATCCTTCGGGACGCGCGGCATCGACAGCCGCCAGGCTGGGTGCGACGAACCGGTTGTCAGAGACCGGAAATGCGCGCCAGGCGAGATCGTGGGGAATTCCCAGACCGGCAAAGCGCTGGCGGCTGCTGAGCAGCGCCAGGGGCTGCGCACTTTTTTTATCCAGCAGCCACAGCTCGTAGGGATCGTCTTGCGGAAACGGCAGAGACGGCCGCGCGTGCAGCGCAGCGTCAAGCTCCGCGGCGTCGCGACAGCGACTGATGATCTCGCGCGTTGTCTCGGACCATACACCGATCGTGCGGAAATGTCCGAGATGGTTGCGGCAGCGCACCTGCCAGCGCCGGCCATCGGACGAATAGGCCATGGCACTGTCGACATCGACCACCTGCAGCATACCCTGGAAAGGACTGAGACGGCGCAGACTGTAATAGCGGTTTATCACGGCAGTTCCTCTCGCGCGCAGATGGTCGGACCGACTATACCACCTCGGCTGAAGCAAAAAAAAAGCAGGGGCCTCAGGACCGAACGCCAATGGGCAGCGACGACAGGAAAGGATTATCCGGAATATCGGGAATTTCAGTTCGCCAAAACGGCGAGGGGGCTCAAACGGCGGTCGAAACCATGGATGCCGGAAACCCATAGGCCGCCACTTCGGCCCCCGGCTGGAGGTGCACGGCTTCCGGCAATTCGATCTCCATCGCCACCGGCAAATGGTCGGAAAGCGGATAGTCCAGCGCCTCCACCCGGTTGACCCTGAGCGAGGGCGACACCAGAATGTGGTCGATGTTGTGCAGCGGCCGCCAGCTCGGGAACGTATACAGATCCGGCAGCGGATCACGCAGGCAGGTATTGCGCAGCAGCCAGCGCATTTCCTGGCTGCCCGAACCGCAATTGAGATCCCCCATCAGCACGACATGCGGTGCGCCACTGATGATCTCGCTAACGTAGCCGAGCTGACGCAGGCGTGCGCGGCGCCCGAGCGACAGATGGAGAATCAGAACCACCAGGGCATGGTCCCCGTGCCCGAACCACGCCCCCAGCGCACCGCGTCCAGGTATAATGCCCGGTAACCTGTGTTCGACGATTTCGCTCGGACGCATCCGGCTCAGCAGTCCGATGCTGTGCTGTGCCAGTGCGCCGAAATCACGGTTGGTTTGCCCATGCCAGCAAGCGAATCCGGCCATTCCTGCCAGATATTCGGTCTGGTTGACGAATCCGCTGCGCAGGCTGCCGCCGTCGACTTCCTGAAGACCGACGATGTCGTACCCACGGATCATCCGGCCGATGGCATTCAGGTTGCGCACCCGTTCGGGGTGCGGAAACACGTGTTTCCAGCTATGGGTCACGTAATGGTGGTAACCGCAGGTTGCAATGCCGGTCTGGATGTTATAGCTCAGAAGCCGGACTCGGCGTCCGCCCGGCTGTTCCAACCCGCCGGGGCACGCAGCTGCGCCATTATTGCTGGCTTGAATATCCGAGCCTGCCGGGGACAGCGCTGCTTGCAAGGGTGGGGCCGCGACCCCCGTGTCGCGCCGCCCGAATGACAGCAGCTTGTTCAAATTCGCCAATGCCGGACCTCTCGTGGTCCACGCCGGACCGCACCTGAACCCCGCACGCCACAGCCGGTCGGCGGTGTTCATGAAAAACCCCAGCACGTGTAGCCCCTGGTGTGGACGGCTTCAGCACCGGTACGCCATGAGCAGGCCCGCAGAACGAGCCTTTACCAGGCGCTGCCATTTTTTTTAATCCCAGATTTAACCCTAGCTTTTTCTGGCTCCGTTTCAAGCGCGTCCGGAAACGTGGCGACGGGAGGCTGGTTTGATACCCCCGGCGGTTACGAGCCAGCGGCAATAATCGATGTCGCTGACCAGGCAGCGCGCATGAAAAAGCCCCTGACGCACCGGCGTCAGGGGCTGAATAAAAAGCCTGGCAGTGTCCTACTTTCGCACGAGTAAACCCGTACTATCATCGGCGCTGAGCGTTTTCACTTCCGAGTTCGGAATGGGATCGGGTGGTACCCGCTCGCTAT
>JAJYEK010000037.1 GCA_021785795.1 Pseudomonadota bacterium | reverse complement strand
ACACCCCGGATCATGGTCGACTGGGGGCGGCAATCATGCCGGGTCTGGCTGGCCGATGCCCCTATTGTAGGGGCATGAACATAGTAACGGGATGGGCGGTTTTGATTTCCGTCAATGCTGAGACGCCGGAAAGGTGTAACGTTATTGTCCGTCAGCAGCTGACGAGATGACCGGCAGATGTCTCCCGCGGGGCAGGCTGGGGTGGATGCCACCGGCAACCCAAGCTCTGGGCTCGCAACAGATCCCTATCCGGGATGGCAAGTAACGAGCTTCTAGTCCCGCGGATCTGCCGGCTCATCCTTTTCTTCTTGCACGAGCGCTGGTTTGGGGATTCGGGCCGGGCAGCAGAGAAAGTCTGCGCCTGATCGTGGAGGGGGCTGCTTCCGGCCCCCGACCTATTCCTTCGCAGCGCTGCGCTTCCGCCCTCCAGGCGGCGGGCCGAACGAGCTCCGGCCACCAGGGATAGGTCCTGCATTGCAGCGGGCGCACCGGGTATATCCGGCAGCGATGGTTGTCCAGCAGAAAGGGACAGCGGCCGCCGGCATCCAGACGAATGCCTTCGGTCTGATCATCCACGGACGCGATGTACCGGCGCCGGAACCAGCGCTGGGTCAGCCCGAGGTAGGCCCGTATCGCCTCCTGTTCCGGCTGTTGGGCCTCGACATAATGGTCGGCACCGCCCGTGCAGCAATTGCCGCATCCAGTGCACCGGAAGCGCAACCCGGCATATTTTCCTCCGCGGCCTGCACTCATTTCACACGCTTCCCCATCGCATTGCGGGCAGCCGGCTGCGAGGCGGGCCGACAGCCGCGGTTGACGCCGGATTTACCGCATGCGCCAAAGGGCAGCGAGGGGCGGAACCGGACCGGCGGTCGCCGGCAGCGGAAACTGAACGCGCCGGATTTCGTCGAGCGCTCCGGAGACGCGGTCGAATGCTCCGTAGAGGTATCGAAACAGCCGTATGCGTGCCGGATCGGATTCGAAGTAGGCGCAATGCCAGAAAGCGCTGCGACCCTGCTCTAGATAATAGCGAAGCTGGCCGCGCGCAGCCAGACGGTCGCGGAACAGACCGCTCATAAACAGCGAATATTCGCCAATATGGCGGACGATCAGCGCCTCGCGCGGCCGGTTGACGGGTGCATGGTCCCATCCTTGGCTGCGTCTCCACTCTGCGAGCATGCCGGCAATGCTGGTCACCGGCTCCCCGCTGGCGTTTCGTACCACTTCGAGCGTACGGACGTGGCTGAACCGGGTCAGCATGTCACTGACGTAGTCCACGGCAGCCGGTTCACGGACGCCGTGAACCCCGAAACCATGCTGAACTTGACGATGGAAGAACTGATAGAGGCCCGGGACGAGCATGCACAAACCTCCTGCCGATATGAGGGCGCCAGCAGTCTGCGTCGACTCTTCACTGAAATTATAGAACAACACGGGGATTCCGGCCGCAGGGTCAGTCTGGCCAGGGACATACGCCGCCTCCCTCCCTGCAATCCGCGACAGCGCCGCACGAGACAGTGGCTGCCCGGCTTCACCGGGTTGTGTCACCAGACAGTGCAGGTCCTGTTGGAAGCATAGATTCGGGATGTCCACGCTGCGGCGCAGCAGTACATCTGCGACGATCGCCGGTGGGGCCGATCGTCGGGGTTGTCCAGCCGTTCCTGTTATCGTCCGGTGGGGATGGTGCCGCGATCTTGCGGCGGGTTCGCGTTGCGATCAGGCAAGACTTTGTGATGGAGATACAGACCGGTATGATGGACCGCAGGCAGGGACAGCATCGCCAGACGCGCCCGTGGCGGCTGTCGGAGCGGTTCTTCGCGCGCCGGACCGGCCGGCACGGCCGCTAGGTGTTTCTGCGGCAGGAGGCGGGCGGGGCCCTCCGGATGCGGTGTCCGTCAGCAATGCCGCCGGCCAGCGCGCGGTGATTCCAGTCCGCGCCGGGACCGTCATTTTGGGCAAACAGATCCATCATCAAAAACGGAACAATTACATGGTTGCCATCGGAACGCCCCTTTCTCGCAGCGCCACCCGTATATTGCTGCTCGGCAGCGGCGAGCTCGGCAAGGAAATCACTATTGCCGCCCAACGTCTGGGTGTTGAAGTTGTGGCGGTTGATCGTTATCCCAATGCGCCGGCACATCAGGTTGCGCATCGGGCGCACGTGATCGACATGACCGACGGCGATGCCCTGCGCAGGCTAGTGGAGGAGGAACGGCCGCAGCTCATCGTGCCGGAGATCGAGGCCATCGCAACTGGAGCGTTGCTCGAGATCGAGGCGGCCGGGCTCGCCGAGGTGATTCCGACAGCGCGGGCCGCGCATTTGACCATGAACCGCGAAGGAATTCGCCGGCTGGCGAGCGAGGAACTGGGGTTGCCGACCTCGCGTTATGCGTTTGCCTCAAGCCTTGAGGAGCTCGAGACGGAAATCAGCCAGGGTATCGGCTACCCGTGCGTGGTCAAGCCTGTGATGTCGTCATCCGGAAAAGGGCAGTCCCGGGTGGACAGTGCCGACCAGGTAACGGCGGCGTGGAATTACGCCAGCAGTGGCGCACGTGTTCACAATACCCGCGTCATCGTTGAATCGCTGGTGGAGTTCGAGTACGAGATTACCCTGCTCACCGTGCGCGCCTTCAACGGTGACGGCCGGATTGAGACGTATTTCTGCGACCCCATCGGTCATGTGCAGGTTCGCGGGGACTATGTTGAGAGCTGGCAGCCGCATCCCATGAGCGAGCGCGCCCTGGCGAAGTCCAAGGACATTGCCGAGCGCGTAACCGGCGCGCTCGGCGGCCGGGGCGTGTTCGGCGTGGAGCTGTTCGTCAAGGATGATGAGGTATGGTTCTCGGAGGTGAGCCCGCGTCCGCATGATACCGGGATGGTGACGATGGTTACCCAGGCGCAGAACGAATTCGCGCTGCATGTACGTGCCATTCTCGGTCTTCCCGTAGGAACGCGCATGAGGCGTGCGGGCGCAAGTGCCGTGATCTACGGCGGCATCTCGGGCGAGGATGTGGTGTTTGAAGGCGTCGATGAAGCGTTGCGCATCCCGGAGTCCAACCTGCGGCTGTTCGGAAAGCCGCTGTCGTACGAGCGTCGCCGCATGGGGGTGGCTCTGGCCGCAGCCGATAATGTTGATGTCGCCCGGCGGCGTGCCAAGGATTGTGCGTCCAGGATACGGCCGCGGGCGCTGTAGATCGCGGCCTCAGCGGAAATAGCCGATCCCGACCCCGAACTGGACGCTGGGTTTGCTGCCGACGCGGTCCCTCTTGGGCCACAGGTGTAATTGCTCGGCGTTGAGCACCGCGAAGCGGTATGGCGCCTTGCCGACATGCCCTTCCTGCGCCGCCACGACGGTTCCGACGGCAGTGATCAGGCGTCCCGGCGCATAATCGATTGTTTCCAGATAGCCACGCTGCTGGAGAATGAAGCGGCCAAGCGGGGATTTCCGACGTTCCGGCCGGGCCGAGCGGTCCAGCGGATAAGCCAGCACTTCCAGGTTGGTCCGGTCAGCCAGGTTCTTTGCGGCGACAATGACCCCGCCCCACTCCACCCGCCGGCTGCGTACGGCGCCGATGTCGGCCGCCGCCTGAGCCGGCGTCAGCGCGGTGTCGACGCCAGCCAGCTCAAATGGCGGCCGGGTCGCACAGCCTGCGAGCAGGATCCCTCCGAAGAAGCACAGAAGCCAAACGGCCTGAATTCGCATGGCTTTTGCCGGTCCGTAATCAGTAATAGGGGTCGTAGGGGAAGGGATAGCTCCACGGATACCATGGAGCCGACCAGAAGGGGCTGTAGTAATAGTGCTGTACCGGAACCGGGCGCGGCCACAGATGCACTTGCTCCGCTTTGACTACAGGAAAGACATAAGGGTACTCGCCGATGGTGCGGGAGCGGGGCGCCAGCAGGGTACCGCTGACCGTAATGTCCCGACCTCGCCCATAGATCGAGGGGTCCAGAAATCCTGCCACCCGAACCAGGAACCGTCCACCCGTCTGGTCCGTCTGCTGCGGCCGGCCGTCGCTTTCCAGCGGACGGTCCACGACATCGATCCATGTATCAGTCGGATGGTTCTCGATGTCGGCGATCGTGCCGCCCCAGCGTATCTGGCTGCCGACCAGCCGTGCGCCTGCGGCGCGCGCCTGGGCAACCGTAATGTTGCCAGGTGCCGCTTCCCGGATGGACCGGGGAACAGTCGTAGCGCAGCCGGCCAGTACCAGGGTCAGCAGGAGGCTGCACAGAATACGGGACTGCTTCATGCGCCCTACGATACTCCGTCGCGAGGTCTCGCGGTAGCGCTCCGGCCCCCCGGGGAGACCTCCTCTACCTCCCGCGGCCGTTGTACGGCACCTGGAGCGCGGTCGCTTGCGGCCAGCGCGAGGGCGCATGTCCAGCATGGGAGGGGGTGACGGATCCGGCAGTCCGTGGCTAGAATGGTCGGTGCGCCCACCAGGGCGCAGGTCTGTTTCCGGATTCGCCACCACGAAGGTTTGACCAATGGGTTGGTTCGTCGATTTCAGGTGCCCGTATTGCAGGTATGAGGAAACCGGTATCGGAGTGGGTCGCGGCAAGCACGCTTTTCCGTATCTTGCGCTGTTTTGCTGCGACAATTGCAAATCGGTCGGCAGTACCTGGGTACAGCAAAACGCGACTCCGCGCTGCGGCGCCTGTTACCACGAGGGCGTGACGATTCTGGCGGATGACGTGCTGGGCATCAGCTGCCCCAAGTGCGGCGAGCCTGCGGTCTTCGCCCGCAGTGACGGCGTGTGGGAGTAGATTCAGCCGATCCGCACCGGGGCGCCGGCCTGCTCGCTGATGAAGCGTGATAGTTCGCCGAACAGCTCCGCGCCGCTCTGATCATTCACCCACAGATCCGTGGTGTCCCGGTAGCTGTAGTGATAGCCGCCTGATCTGGCGGCGACCCAGATCTGGGCAGCGGCACCCTGCTTGTTGACGATGATCTTGCTGCCGTCGGTGAAATCCAGCGTCAGAATGTCTCCGGCATTCTCGAATTCTATGTCTATGCCGCTGTCTTCCACGGCCTGCTCGATACGCCGCAGCGTCTTCTCGACTTTCCGGTTGAATTCCGCTTCGTTCATGGTCAGCGTCCCCGACTGATGTTCGTGAAGCCGATGGTACCGGAGCCCCGGGTGGGGCGCCAAGCGCGGTCGCGCAGACCTTGCGCGCCGGTTGCTGTTTATCGTTGCGCCGCGCCGGGCTAAACTAGCCGCCTCTTCGATCGCGGGTGTCGTATGAAACTTCGCTGGCTTGCGGTACGCCTGTCGCTTCTGACCATCCTGTTGGGCACGCTGGGTCTTGGGGCTTGCGGGCTTAAAGGTCCGCTTTACCTGCCGGCGCCGCCCGCACCGCACAAGGCCCCCTCGGATGCCACGTCCGCTCACTGAAGCCCGCACCATGGAACCATTCGCATACCGCGACGGCCGGCTGCATGCCGAGGACGTGGCGCTGTCGGAAATCGCTGACTGCGTCGGCACCCCCTGCTACGTATATTCACGAGCGGCGATAGAAGCCGCCTGGCGCGGCCTGGATGGGGCTTTTGGTGCCCGTGACCACCTCGTGTGCTATGCGGTGAAGGCCAATTCGAATCTCGCGGTGCTCAGCATGCTTGCCAGGATCGGCTCCGGTTTCGATATCGTGTCGGGAGGTGAGCTCGAGCGCGTACTGCGCGCCGGAGGTGATCCGGGCCGGGTGGTGTTTTCCGGTGTCGGCAAGACTGAAGACGAGATGCGTCGCGCGCTGCAACTTGGAATCTATTGCTTCAACGTGGAGTCCGTGCCGGAACTCGAGCGCCTGGATCGGGTGGCTGGCGCGCTCGACAGACAGGCGCCCGTATCGTTGCGTGTCAATCCGGATGTGGATGCCCGCACACATCCTTACATTGCCACCGGGTTAAAGGAGAGCAAGTTCGGGGTCGCCATGCCGGAGGCGATTGAAGCCTACCGGCTGGCCGCGAACAGCCGGCACCTGCGGGTCATCGGTGTTGATTGCCATATCGGTTCCCAGCTGACTGAATTGGCCCCGTTTGCCGATGCTGTGGCGCGTGTTATGGCTCTTGTCCGGGATCTCGCTTCCGCCGGCATCGAGCTGCGGCATGTCGACCTCGGTGGCGGCCTGGGCATCCGCTACCGCGATGAGACGCCGCCACCGCCGAACGAGTATGTCTCCGTGCTCGTGCGTGGCGTGGATGGCTACGGCGGCGGCAAGCTGCGCATTCTGATCGAGCCGGGACGGGCGATTGTCGGCAATGCCGGGATTTTGCTGACCCGGGTGGAGTATCTCAAGCACGGCGAGACCCGCAACTTCGCCATCGTCGACGCCGCCATGAACGATCTGCTCAGACCGGCGCTTTACGACGCCTGGCACGATGTGGTGCCCGTGTCGCAGCGTGCCGGGGAAACCCGGACCTACGATGTCGTGGGTCCGGTCTGCGAAAGCGGGGATTTTCTGGCGCATGCACGTGCCCTGCGTGTCGAGCCAGGCGACCTGATCGCGCTCTGCTCCGCGGGAGCCTATGGCTCGAGCATGAGTTCCGGATACAACACCCGGCCGCGCTGCCCGGAGGTCGTGGTGGATGACGGCCGGTTTCATGTCGCTCGCCGGCGGGAAACCGTGGACGAGCTTCTATCGTTGGAGTCCGTTTTGCCGGAGTATTGAACGGGCGGCAGGTGTGCCCGGGCGGTAGTCCATGTCCCCTGCGGCATCCGGTCCCGTGGCGCGGGTTTCCTTGTCGCCCGGAGCAGGGTAATCTAGGCATAAATGTATCTCAATTTTGCCAAGATGCACGGGCTGGGTAATGATTTCGTTGTCTTCGACGGCATCAACCAGAATGTCAGCCTGACCGCGGAGCAGGCGCGCGCGCTGGCGCACAGACGCACCGGAATCGGCTGCGACCAGATCCTGATCGTGGAGCGTCCAACGCGGCCGGATGCGGACTTTCGCTACCGTATCCTCAACGCGGATGGTGGAGAAGTCGAGCAGTGCGGCAACGGCGCCCGTTGTTTCGTGCGTTTCGTGCGTGACCAAGGCCTGACCGACAAGGACGAGATTGCCGTGGAGACGCGCGGCGGGATGATCTATCCCCGGCTCGAGCCCGATGGTCAGGTCAGGGTGAACATGGGGATGCCGCGTTGGCAACCGTCGGAGGTGCCGTTTGTCTCCGAAGGCATTCCGCGTCACGGTATCGTCTATGATTTGGATATTGGTGGCGCGATCGTGCCCGTAAGCGTGCTGTCCATGGGCAATCCCCACGCGGTGCAACTGGTCGAGGACGTCGACCGGGCGCCAGTTCTCAGTGAAGGGTCCATGATAGAGTCGCACCCGCGCTTTCCGCGCCGCACCAACGCCGGTTACATGCAGGTCGTGGATCGCGGCCGGATACGGCTGCGCGTGTATGAACGTGGCGCCGGCGAGACGCTTGCTTGCGGTACTGGCGCCTGCGCTGCCGTCGTTGCCGGACGTCTGCGCGGCCTGCTCGATGCGGCGGTCGAAGTTTCGGTGCGTGGCGGACTTATGCATGTTGTCTGGCAGGGTGAGGGCGAACCGGTCTGGTTGACCGGTCCCGTTGCTCGGGTTTTTGACGGACGTGTGGACCTGCAGGCGCTACAGGGGGAGACAAGGTGAACAACATGCCGTCGAGCGGAGAACAGAACAAAGAGCTATCCTGGGAAGATGCGGTGGCCCGCTATCTGGAGAGCAATCCGGACTACTTCCTGCGTTATCCGGAGCTTCTCGAAGGGTTGAATGTTCCGCATCCGGGGGCCGGAGCTGCCGTGTCCCTTATAGAACGTCAGGTGCAGGTATTGCGCAGCCGCACCCAGGAGTTGTCACAGCAGCTGCGCGAGCTTCTGAGCATCGCGCGCGAGAACGATATACTCGCCGAACGTCTGCATCGCTTTGCGCTGGCGATGATCGAGAGCGGCTCGCTCGACGAGGCCCTGGGTACGGCGCGAGATATCCTTCGTCAGCAGTTCAAGCTCGATGCAGTCGTGATACTACTCAGGGGCGGTGGCGAACGTCCGGGCGGGCGGCCTGAGCTTGTTGATGCCTTCGATCAACGATTTGACCAGCTGCTGCGCCAGCTCAACGGGGCCGGAGCGCCCGCTTCAGGGCCGCCAAAGCCGATTTGCGGCGCAAAACACGGCGCCGATATCATGGACTATCTCTTCGCGGGCCAGGCACAAGCGATCCGTTCCACGGCGATGGTGCTGCTGTCCGGCGCCGAAATTCGCGGAATCATGTGCCTCGGCAGCGCCGACCCGCTGCGTTTCAATCCGCAGATGGGCACGGTATATCTGTCACGACTCGGCGAAATCCTGACGTCGCGGCTTGAGCCGCTGCTATAGCTCCGGGCCGGCGTCGCATGGCAGGGGCGCGCTTGCCGGGACAGGAGCAGATCAGGGATTTCCTGGGGGCGCTGCGCAGCGAGCGGCGGTTTTCACCGCATACCGTCACCGGCTACTCTCGGGATCTCGAGCGTCTTCGTGTCTTCTGTGATGAATCAGGGGTCAGGGCTTGGTCTGGGCTCGACGGTCGCCATGCCCTGGCCTACGTTGCCCATCTGCATCGGGCCGGTCTCGACGGCAAGAGCATCCGGCGCGGGTTGTCGGCGGCACGGTCGTTTTACCGCCATCTTCTGCGTTGCGGTACGGTATCCGCCAATCCATTTGTCGGCGTCGCCGCTCCCAAGTCGCGCAAGCGACTGCCTGAATCTTTGAGTGTGGATCAGGCCGCGCGCCTGGTGCAGGCGGACGGGGACGATCTTCTCACCCTCCGCGACCGGGCCATCATGGAGCTGCTGTACTCGTCAGGTTTGCGGCTGGCGGAACTGGTATCGCTGGACATGGCGGATGTGGATCTGGCCGCCAAGGTGGTGCGCGTCACGGGCAAGGGTGGCAAGACACGTATTGTCCCGGTCGGACGTTTTGCGGGGGATGCGGTCAGGCGGTGGGTCCCGGCCCGGGCGGGTGCCGTCCTGCGCGGTGAACGGGCCCTGTTCATCGGGCGTGGCGGACGGCGTCTCGGTGCCCGATCCGTGCAGCTGCGCCTGCGTCATTGGGCGCGCCGGCAGGGGATCGGGATGCCGGTTCATCCGCACATGCTGCGTCACTCCTTCGCAAGTCATCTGCTCGAATCCAGCGGCGATCTGCGTGCGGTCCAGGAGCTGCTCGGTCATGCCCATATATCGACAACCCAGATCTACACCCATCTTGATTTTCAGCACCTTGCCCATGTCTACGACGGTGCCCACCCCCGCGCCCACCGCCAGGGCGGTGGTCCGAAGGACCGGCCCCGTGTGCGTAGCGAACCGGATCGAAACAAGGGCAGGCGATGAGTCCCCGCAGCTTGGCGGTAGTACAGCCACACTGGCGGCATTGCCGCGCCCTGTGCTAACGTCAGACTTCGTTTTGGCTGGGCGCCGATGGAAGAGGCCGAGGTGAACCTTCATGAGTGGCGACTGTAGCGAGCTTGAGCCGTATGCGCTGCGCGTCGTTGGTGACAGCATGGCGCCGGAGTTCTGGGACGGCTGCATCATCATCATCGATCCGGGATCTCCCGCTCGGGATGGCGCTTATGTGATCGTCGAGTACGAGGGCGAGCACATTTTCAGCCAGCTGCGGATCGAATCCGGTCGTCACTTTCTCAGACCCCTGAATACGTCGTACCCTGCCATGGATCTGATCAACCCCTATAGGGTTCGCGGGGTCGTCATACAGCGCGCCGGCCGGCGGCGCTCCGAGCATAAGCACTACGACTGAGCGGCGCGATTCCCGGCTGGCAGGCGGCACCTATGCAAAGGTTGTACAGCGCGGCCAATCTGCCGGAAGCCCATCTTATTAAGGGCATGCTGTCGGCAGCGGGAATTGAAACCCGCATACTCAACGAGCACCTCCAAGGGGGTCTCGGAGAGCTGCCGTTTTCCGAGGTTTACCCGGAGATATGGCTGGAGGACGAATGTGACGCGCCGCGTGCCCGACGCATCATCGCCGACTATGAGCGCCCGGTTTCGCGGCCAAGCTGGCATTGCCGGTTCTGCAGAGAAGACAATCCGGGGGCTTTTGATATCTGCTGGTACTGCGGCAAACCGCTCTAGCAGGTGTCATTGGACCCGTCTGGGTGGGCCGCAAGCGGTCACGGACAGCCGATCTTGCAGGCGGTCTGCCGGAATCGCCGGATCTTCAGCGGGAACGGCAGGTGCAAGTGCTTCGCGAGCTGCCGGAATTCCTATAACATTCGGTCGCGCGGCGCGCGGGCCGCACGAAAATACGGAACAGCTCCGGCCATGGTCGGGATTTTCAACACTTTTGTCATGCTATTTGTGGTAATCGATCCCATTGGGCTCGCGCCGATATTTGCGGCCCTCACCTTCGGTGGCTCCGAAAGCTACCGCCGACGCATGGCGATGCGGGGCACGATGCTGGCGGCAGTGGTTCTGTTCGTCTTCATGTTCGTGGGAAAACCTCTGTTGCATGCGCTGGGAATAGGATTGCCGGCATTCCGGATCGCCGGCGGCGCCCTGCTGTTCCTCTTGGCGATTGACATGGTATTTGCGCGCCAATCGGGATTACGGTCGACCACCGAGCGCGAGCAGGAAGAGGCCGGACAGCGCAAGGACATTTCGGTATTTCCGCTCGCGGTGCCGCTGATCGCAGGCCCCGGTGCGATCACCACGGTACTCCTGATGTCGGGAACTGCCGGGCAGACCTTGATGGGGACAGTCGCCAAGCTGCTGGTGCTGCTTGCGGTGCTGCTGCTTGCGCTGGGAGCGCTCATGCTGGCAACCCGGATCATGCGGTTCATGGGAGAGACTGGTGCTAACACCTTCACGCGTACATCTGGTGTCATACTCGCTGCACTTGCCGTCCAGTTTATGATTGACGGACTGACTGCCGTTATCATCCCGCAGCTGAAATGAGAACTGCCGCGTGCGCTCGGACCGGAGCGGTGAGACCGTAGTGCTGCTGAGCGGTGGCGTGGAGAGCTCCACACTTCTGTATTCGCTCGCGCGGAACTCGGGAACTGTCGGCCTGTTCATCGATTACGGTCAGCGCGCTGCACGGCGCGAACTGGCCGCCGCGCAGGCCCAGTGCCGGGCGGTGAACGCGCATTTCGAGCATCTTGACATGGCTGCGGTCGGAAGCAGTTTTCGCGCTGGACAGCTCTTGAGCCCCCACGTGCCGCTGCCGCACCGTAACCTGGTTATACTGAGTCTCGGCTTGAGCTATTGTTCGCAAATCCGGGGCCGGGCTCTGGCAATAGCGCTTGCGCGCGAGGATGCTGAGGTCGTTGCCACTGCCGCACCTCGGTTCTTCCGGGCGTTTGGACGTCTGGCCCGGAATCTCGGCGACTGTTCGGTTGTTGCCCCGCTCATGACAAAGACCAAGACGCAGATCATCCGACAGGGGCTCGGTCTTGGCGTCGAATTCTCCAAAACCTACAGCTGTCTGCTCGGACATAGCAGACACTGCGGCCGATGTCCGCAGTGCCGGAAAAGGCGTGCCGCGTTCACCACTGCCGGCGTGCCTGAATCGCCCGGCTTCTACCGCGCTCAGGGCTGATCCCTCGTTCGGGTTCTGTCCGGAAGCTGCATCCCGCCGGCGCCATGTATGGCGCCATGAGCCGCGAAACATGGGCCGCAGCCAGCTGCGCCGCGCATTTCCACAGACCTGCCGGACGAGTACAATTCGGGCACGGTCCTGAACGGAGTGCTCATGGAACAGTTCCACGGAACCACGGTCCTTTCGGTGCGGCGTGGCAACCAGGTTGTTATCGGCGGCGACGGACAGGTATCGCTCGGCAACACGATCTTGAAGGGAAACGCACGCAAGGTGCGGCGTCTGTACAAGGACCAGGTGATTGCCGGCTTTGCCGGCGGGACTGCCGATGCTTTCACGCTGTTCGAGCGATTTGAGGCGAAGCTGGAGAAACACCAGGGCAACCTGACGCGTTCGGCGGTGGAGCTGGCCAAGGACTGGCGTACCGACCGCATCCTGCGGAGACTCGAGGCGCTGCTCGCAGTGGCGGATCGCACTGCGTCGCTGATCATCACCGGTAGTGGCGACGTGGTCGAGCCGGAGGGCGGGCTGATGGCGATCGGTTCCGGCGGGCCGTACGCGCAAGCAGCGGCACGCGCACTTCTGGAAAATTCCGAACTCGCCGCACGTGCCATTGTCGAACGGGCACTGAATATTGCCGCTGACATATGTATTTATACGAACCACAACGTCACGATCGAGGAACTTGAAGTCTAAATTGCCATGTCGGAGATGACGCCGCGCGAAATCGTCCAGGAGCTGGACAAGCACATCATAGGCCAGGCCGCGGCCAAGCGGTCTGTGGCGATCGCATTGCGCAACCGGTGGCGGCGCGCGCAGGTTGCGGATGCCGACCTGCGCAACGAGATTACCCCGAAGAATATTCTCATGATCGGGCCCACCGGCGTCGGCAAGACCGAGATTGCCCGCCGGCTTGCGAAGCTTGCTCACGCCCCGTTCGTGAAAGTCGAGGCCACGAAATTCACCGAAGTCGGCTATGTAGGGCGTGACGTCGATTCGATTATCCGTGACCTGGCCGACGTTGCGCTCAAAATGACCCGCGGCGAGGAAATGGACAAGGTCCGCAATCGGGCCGAGGACGCAGCCGAAGAGCGCGTGCTCGATATTCTGTTGCCGCCGGCACGCGATGTGGGTTTCGTCGCTGCCGGCACTCCGCGTGTGGCGACCGACAGCGCGGCGCGGCAGGCATTCCGCAAGAAGCTGCGCGAAGGTGAGCTCGACGACCAGGAAATCGAGGTCGAGCTGAGTGCGCAGGCTATGGGTGTGGAGATTCTGGCTCCACCCGGCATGGAAGAGCTGACCAATCAGCTGCAGGGCATGTTCCAGGGTATGGGCAACAGGCGCACGCGTTCGCGCAAGGTTCGAATCAAGGAGGCGATCAAGCTGCTTGCCGAGGAGGAGGCAGCGCGGATGATCAACGACGAGGATCTAAAGGCGCGTGCTCTCGAGCGCGCCGAACAGCACGGCATCGTGTTTCTGGACGAACTCGACAAGATTGTAGGCAGGTCGGAAGGCCACGGTCCGGACGTGTCGCGCGAAGGAGTACAACGCGACCTGCTTCCTCTCGTGGAGGGTTCAACGGTTACGACGAAATACGGCATGGTCAGGACCGACCATATCCTGTTCATCGCCTCGGGAGCATTTCATCTTGCCAGGCCGTCGGACCTGATTCCCGAACTGCAGGGCCGCCTGCCGATCCGGGTCGAACTGAGTGCCCTGACCGTCGACGACTTCGTGCGCATTCTCACTGACACCGATGCTTCGCTGACGGAGCAGTATGCGGCCCTTATGGCGACAGAGGACGTCGAAGTACTATTCACCGAGGATGGAGTACGCCGCATTGCTGAAGTCGCCTGGCAGGTGAACGAAAAGACCGAGAACATCGGCGCCCGCCGCTTGCACACCATGATGGAACGTCTCTTGGAGACGATTTCGTTCGAGGCATCGGACCGCAGTGGACAGACCGTATCCGTCAACGCGTCCTATGTCGAGGAGCATCTGGCCGGACTGGCAGGAAACGAAGACCTCGCTCGGTATATTCTCTGACCCCATATTAACTGGTTCCCGTCCCGGGGCCGATCCCGGGAGGACGACCTTCCGGATGCTTGAAATGGGCTGGCCCGTCCCCATGTTAGGGTTGGGCTGGCGCTAGGCGCTGGCGGCAAACCGGAAATGTGGTAGTCGAACCTGAATAGGAGGTGACATCATGAACATGTTGATTCGCAACCCGGCGCGGGAGCGGTTGACGCAGCGTTTCGGGGATGATTTCGACAATCTGTTCGAGGGCTTTTTCCGGCCGATGCGGTGGGCGGAAGAGACCGTGAATGAAGGCCTGGTACCGCGCATGGATGTGGTCGAAAGCGACGATGAGTTCGTCGTTCACGCGGAACTTCCTGGCGTGAAAAAGGAGGATATCCACATCACCCTCGAGGATGGCGTGCTCACTCTGGACGCCGAATCGAAGAGCGAGACCGAGGAAAAGGAAGGAAACCGAGTAGTGCGCCAGGAGCGTCGCTACGGTAAGTACGTCCGCACGATGCGGCTTGGCAAGGAGATCGATGAAAGGAATGTGAAGGCCAACTACAAGGACGGGATCCTGGAGCTCAAGCTTCCCAAGGCCGAGGAAGTCAAACCGAAGAAGATCAACGTCAATGTGAGCTGAGGTGTGTCTGCCCGGCAAAAAAGGGTCGCTTGCGCGGCCCTTTTTTTGCCTGGCGGTCGTAGCTCCAGATTCCGGCTGTTGCGAAATTCTCGGAGCGAGGGTTCGCGGTTCCGACCGTCCATTGGGTCACGGAGCGCGGGCCCGACCGCGATTGAACTGGTTCTGCCGGCAGGCTTGCCTGGTTGGCGGGACCCGGTGAAAGTTGCGGCATGGGTTATATCAGGGCGTTGCCGCTGAGCCGTGAACCAGGTCGGTGCCCGGGATCGGCACGGGGACAGGGGGGGCGGAATGGACCCATGTGCTGACATTCGCCCCCAAATGCGGTAATTTGCCCCGGAAATCAGGTTCCAGATCCCCGGATTCGGTTCCACCGGCATCGGCGCCGATGCGCTTGTCCAACGGAAAATTGCCATGTCTTTGACTCTGAAGTCGGCCGCCGAGCGGGCCCAGGTTCTGACCGAAGCCCTTCCCTATATTCAGCGTTTTCACGGAAAGACCGTAGTCATCAAGTATGGCGGCAACGCTATGATCGATGACCAGCTGAAGCATAGTTTCGCGCGCGATGTCGTTCTAATGAAACTGGTCGGCATGAATCCGGTGGTGGTGCACGGCGGCGGGCCCCAGATTGGCAGGCTGCTGGAGCGGATTGGCAAGAAGAGCGAATTCGTCGAGGGCATGCGAGTAACCGATCGCGAGACAATGGATGTTGTTGAAATGGTTTTGGGCGGTCTGGTCAACAAGGAGATCGTCAGCCTCATCAACACGCATGGCGGCAAGGCGGTTGGATTGACCGGCAAGGATGGCGGACTCATACGGGCACGCAAGATGGTGATGCGCAAGGCCCAACCGGACGAGCCGCTCTCGAGCGAGATCATCGATATCGGCCATGTCGGCGAGGTGGAGGGCATCGACCCCGAGGTGGTCATGCTGCTGGATACCCGCAATTTCATTCCGGTCATCGCCCCGGTGGGCGTTGGCGCCGAGGGTGAGGCCTATAACATCAATGCGGACGTAGTGGCGGGCAAGCTGGCCATTACGCTGCAGGCCGAGAAGCTGATTCTGCTGACCAACACGACCGGAGTGCTGGGCAAGGACGGGACGCTGCTAACGGGTCTGACGGTCCCCTTGGTCAGCGCGCTCATCGAAGACGGAACGATACACGGGGGAATGCTGCCGAAGGTGCGTTATGCGCTCGACGCTGTCAGCAGCGGTGTCAAGAGCGCGCATATCATTGACGGACGCGTGGATCACGCGATACTGCTTGAGATATTTACCGATGCAGGGATCGGCACACTGATACGGTCCTGAGGAGGGAGCTGTGGACGGCAAAGCGCTGATCGATTTCTTCGCCTTTACCGCGGACCTGACGGCGGTCTGCACCCAGAACGGCTGGCCTGATCCGGAGTCTCTGTGGGTCGAAGTGCTGGAGCGTCGGACCGGCGAACTCTTGTGCGCGGTAGCGTTCGACGAAGTTGTCATGGAAGGTTCAGGCTGTTGTGCTGCCCGCGTCGGCTGCTGGGGCCAGTACCGGGTCGAGCTGGACGCTGCCGGAAACATTGCCCGGGCGGAAGCCGTGGCCGGCGCGCGCGCGTAACCCGCCCGTTCAACACCTCGGCGAATCCGGAGCCCAGCGGCTGGCGCTGGCTGACCGGCTGACAGCCGACCAGGGGAGCCCCGATATGGCAAGAGCCCGGAGCGGCGAGCGGCGCCAGGATATCCTGCAGGCACTGGCGCAGATGCTTGTAGAACTGCACGGCGAGCACATCACTACCGCGGCCCTGGCGCGCAGCGTCGGGGTTTCCGAGGCGGCGCTGTATCGGCACTTTCCCAGCAAAGCCAAGATGTTCGAAGCGCTTATCGAATTCATCGAGGAGTCGCTGTTCACCCGCGTCAACAGGATACTGCTCGAAGAGCAGCAGACAGAAATGCGCGTGCAGAAGGTCGTACTGCTGGTCCTGGGGTTCGTCGACAGGAATCCGGGGCTGGCGCGGCTGATGCACGGTGACGTGCTTGTGGGTGAAACCATCCGTTTGCGACAGCGCATATCGCAGATCTACGATCGTCTCGAGACGCAGCTACGGCAGATCCTGCGCGATGGCAATTCCGGGGGCGTGGCCTTCGGGGCGGGCGATGGCGCGCGCCTGCTGCTCGCGGTCATGGAGGGACATATTGCGCAGTTCGTGCGCAGTGGCTTCCGGATATCGCCCGTGGACGGCTGGGAGCAGCGATGGCAGCTGCTGTGGGGCGGAGCACTCGGCACGGCGCCGAGAATCGCGGACTAGATTCCGTCCCTCGAGCGCGTGCGCGACATCGTCGCCATGGCCATCCCTGTTTCCGGTTGGAGGCATGTGCCGCGCCGGGTGTCCTTACGCTGTTCGCCGACGTGTCTTCGCCCCAGAAAACTGGTCGGCCGCTGCACACCCAGCGCGGACTGGGTTCGCCGGCAGGGACCGACCATGGTGCGTCTGCCCGTCGGCGCCGGGTGTATTCTGCGTCAGCCGCAGACCGGGCAATCTGGGTCCTTGCGTAGCCGGATGCTGCGCCATTCCATGGTCATGGCATCCAGCAGCAGCAGGCGGCCTGCCAGAGACTCACCTATGCCAAGCAGCACCTTGAGTGTCTCCGTCGCTTGGATGCTCCCGACAATTCCCGGTATTGGGGCCAGCACCCCGTTTTCGGAACAGGTTTCATCCGGCTCGTCCGCGTCCTGGTACAGGCAGCGGTAGCAGGGGCTATCGGGGCGATCCGCCCGGAACACTGCAACCTGCCCTTCCATGCGGATGACCGCTCCAGAAATCAGCGGTTTCCTGTGGGTTACGCAGGAACGGTTAAGGGCGAAGCGGGTGGCAAAGTTGTCGCTGGCATCGACGCAGGCATCGGCCATGCGGACCTCCCGATCGAGCGCATCAGGATCCAGCCGTGCATCGATGGTCGTGATACCCACGTCCGGATTAAGTAAGGCGAGCGTCTGGCGGGCAGAACGAACCTTTTGCTGACCGATGTTTGCGGTTGTGTGTACGATCTGTCTCTGCAGGTTGGAAAGCTCCACCCGATCATGGTCTGCAATGACCAACTCCCCGATACCGCTTGCCGCCAGATACAGCGCGACCGGGGAGCCCAGTCCGCCCATACCCACGATCAGCACCCGAGAGCCGAGCAGTTTCTGCTGTCCTTCGAAGCCAATCTGGGGCAGCAAGATATGGCGGCTGTAGCGCAGCAGCTGGTTGTCGTCCATGGGAAGATTCTACCAGACCGGACAGCAGGTTGCGGCCCCGGCAAGTCTCAGCCTTCGGAACGCGCCGGCTTGTCGCCGGAGGTCGGAAACATAGTAACGGGGCGGTGTCAGCCGGATTGTCTGCGGCAGCCAGCGCTGACGCGGAAGTGTCCGGCAAGGTCCATGAAGGAGGCGCAGTCCTGATAGCCATTCCGGACAAGGATTTCCCTTACCGGCCGTGCCTGATTGTAGCCGTGCTCGAGCAGTAACCACCCGCCGGGCTCCAGGTGTTCCTGCGCGCCGCCTGCAATCTCACGGATGGCTGCTAGCCCGTCGCATCCGCCACGCAGGGCCATGCGTGGTTCGAAGCGGACGTCACCGCTGTCGATATGGGGGTCGTCGTCCGGGATATAGGGCGGATTGGAGACAATCAGACCGAAGCGCTCGCCGGCGAGCGCTGCAAGCCAGTTTCCCTCCCGAAAAGTCACATGGCCGAGGCCGTAACTGCAAGCATTATCACGAGCGACAGCGATAGCCGCTGGGGACACATCGGTAGCGACCAGCAGGCAGCCAGGGCGTTCTCGGGCCAGAGCCAGAGCGATCGCGCCGCTGCCGGTGCCGAGATCTGCGATGCGCCATCCTGCGTGCGGCGGAATCCAGGACAGTGCCAGAGACACCAGGAGTTCGGTCTCGGGGCGCGGGATTAGGGTATCGGGCGTGACCCTCAGGTCCAGCGACCAAAACTCGCGTCTGCCGGTTAGATATGCGATCGGCTCCCCGGTTGCGCGTCGGCTTACCAGAATATCGAGCTGTCTTATCTGTTCCGGACTGAGATCATCGTCTCCGTGGGTAACCAGTTCAGCCCGATCCAGCCCACAGACATGCATCGCGAGCACCTCGATGTCCATGCGTGCCGACGGAGATACCGGCGCCAGCCGTTGGCTCGCATGTGCCAGGTACAGGCTCAGGGACATTGCCACGGCACTCAGCTGCCAAGCGCCGCCAGCAACTCGGCCTGATCCTCGGCTATGAGCGGATCGATGAGGTCGTCCAGATCGCCGTTGAGGATCTGATCAAGTTTATAGAGGCTCAGGTTGATCCGATGATCCGTCACCCGGCCTTGGGCAAAGTTGTAGGTGCGGATGCGCTCGGATCGGTCACCGCTGCCGATTAGGCTTCGGCGCGCGGCGGCTTCTTGCTCCCGCTTCTTCCTTCGCTCTGTCTCGAGCAGGCGCGCGCTCAGTATCGACATCGCGCGTGCACGGTTCTTGTGTTGCGAGCGCTCGTCCTGACATTCGACGACGATGCCGCTGGGCAGATGGGTAATACGGATGGCGGAGTCGGTCTTATTCACATGCTGACCGCCGGCGCCGGAAGAGCGATAGGTATCGATCTTCAGTTCCGCAGGATTGAGCTTGATGCTCTCAACCTCATCGGGTTCGGGGAGAATCGCGACCGTGCAGGCAGAGGTATGGATGCGGCCCTGCGCTTCGGTGACAGGGACCCGCTGCACCCGGTGGCCGCCGGACTCGAATTTCAGGCGCGAGTAAGCTCCGTGACCGGTGACGCGCGCGATGATCTCCTTGTATCCGCCATGTTCGCCAGGACTGGAACTCACCACTTCTATGCCCCATCCCCGTCGCGTCGCGTAGGCGCCGTACATGCGAAACAGGTCGCCGGCAAACAGCGCGGCCTCGTCCCCGCCGGTGCCGGCGCGGATCTCGAGGAAGATATTGCGGTTGTCGTTCGGGTCCTTCGGCAGGAGCAGTTTCTGCAGCTGCTGCTCGAGATCAGCCATAACGGCCGTTAGCCGCATGCTTTCTTCCTCGGCCATGGCACGCATGCCGCTGTCTCTGTCCTGGCGCAGTGCTTGCGCGCCTTCCAGGTCAGCCTGGGCGGACCGATACTCGCGGAAGAGCTTGACGACCGGAAGGATTTCCGAGTGCTCCATCGTCAGGGCCCGATAGCGACTCTGATTGGCAATCACCTCGGGATCGGACAGCATGGCGCTTATTTCCTCGAGCCGGAGATCGAGGTTCTCCAGCTTTGACCGGATCGAGGGGTTCATTGGCAATCGGAGCGTATCAGGCGAGGTTCAGTTGTCGTCGCCCAGGTTGAACAGTCTGCGAGCCGCACGCAGCAGATCGGCATTCCCGTCGTGGTCGGCCTGCCTGAGCGCGGCCGTCGGGGCGTGGGTGAATTTGTTGGTCAGGGCGCGTGCGAGGTGGGCCATGATGGCGGCGGGGTCATCGCCCTGGGTGAGGCGCTGCTGCGCGCGCTTCAGTTCCGCCTCGCGCAGCATTTCCGCGCTCTCGCGCAATGCCCGGATCGTCGGCACCGAGTCGAGAGACTTGACCCACTGCATGAAGTTGGTGACCTGCAAGTCTATGATCTTCTCGGCCTCCTTGGCCGCTTCCTGGCGCGACTGCAGGTTCTCCTGCACCACCTGCTGGAGGTCGTCGACAGTGTAGAGATAGACGTCATCGAGCTTGCTCACTTCCGGTTCAATGTCGCGGGGCACCGCAATGTCCACCATGAATATCGGACGATGTCGGCGTATGCGCAGGGCGCGTTCCACGGCACCTTTGCCGAGGATGGGCAGCTGGCTGGCGGTCGAGGATATGACGATATCCGCTTCGCTTAGGCGATCGGTCATTTCAGCGAGCGTGATGGCTTCACCGTTTCCAATTGTAGCGACCAGCTGTGCCCGCTCGAGCGTACGATTGGCTACGATCATGTGCTTGACGCCCTGCTCCCTCAGGTGCCGTGCGGCAAGCTCTATGGTCTCTCCGGCCCCGATCAGCAATACCGTCTGTTCGGAGAGGCGATTGAATATGCGGCGTGCCAGGCTGACGGCGGCGTATGCCACGGACACAGCGCTTACACCGATAGCAGTATCAGTGCGCACTTGCTTTGCGACCGCAAAGGTCTGCTGAAACATCCGGTTGAGTATCTTGCCCGTGGCTCCCGCCCTGTGCGCCTGGGCGAAGGCTTCCTTCATCTGGCCGAGAATCTGGGGTTCCCCCAACACCATCGAATCCAGTCCGGAGGCGACCCGGAACGCGTGTTTGACCGCGGCGCTGCCAGGATGCACATAGAGGTGCGAACGGATTGTCGACGCGGGGAGCTTGTGGTACTCGCAAAACCAGTTAAGCGCGCGCTTGCTGTCGCTGGTCGCGATCTGACAGTACAATTCGGTGCGATTGCAAGTCGAAAGAATCGTCGCCTCGTTAACCCCTCCGTGGCGGGCGAGATCGTGCAGCGCCTCGGGCAGGTGCTCGGGCGCGAATGCGGCTTCCTCTCGGACCGATAGCGGCGCGGTCCTGTGATTCAGTCCGAACGCGACAAGGCGATGCATGGGTTCAGCCACATTTCCGGATTGGACAAGGTGCGGGGCGCGCCGTCCTAGATCCAAATATAGGCGCCCGGCGGGCCGGGTGCCGGCGCTGCGCCAGCTCGTGCCTTCCAGCCCCGCAGATTCTGGTTAAAAGAGACCACGGGAAACCGCATTTTCCAGTTTCCAGGCGCAAATGTCCATGAAATTGCAGCGTAGCGGAATATGTGGCCGGTGCATACAGCGTGGGGCAGACCGCGTCCGAGGAAGTCAGCGCCGCCGGTCCCGCAACGACTGATACAGGGTCATGCCGGTCGGCCAGAGAGCCGCTGCCAGGACGAGCGCCAGCGCAAGACAGGTTCCGAATGCCACCCACTGGTGATGCGACCAGAATTCGAACAGTTCTAAAACTAGAGCCCAGATACTGGCTCCGAGGACAAGCAGCAAAACCGTGACGGCAGGAGCGAGCGGCAGATGCTGCTGTGCCAACGCGAGAACCATGACCGCCAGCACTGCCGCGGTGACAGCCATGCCGGCCGATCCGAACAGGGGCCAGTAATTCAACCCATGCCCCCGAGTAGCCGGTACCGACAGTGCCGCCGCCAGGATCAGCCCGGCACCGGTTATACGGTTTACGCTCTTCCTGGACAGTGCTCCGTCCCCCATCATCTCTTCGAGGGCGTATCGCTGCAAGCGTATCCCGGCGATCAGGGTGGTCATGCTTAGGCACATCAACGTCAGCGCTGCGAGTGAGCTGGCAAAGGTGGCGTTAAGCCCGATAGCGTGTCCGAAAACGGCAAATCCTCTGATATAGATCTGCAAGATTCGGCCAAGCCGGGCGACGCTGTCCCAATTCCCGTAGGCCTGCAGCCACGCGTGGCGGCTGGAAAAAGCGGCCGAACCGATGAGTATCGCCCCCAGGGCGATCACTGCGTCCACGATCGCACCGCCATATCCGAGGCGGCGCAGATTGTTTGCGCGGTCAGGCCCGAGCGAATCGCAGCGGTTGGCAACCAGCGCATGCCAGCCGCCGATGGCGCCGGATGTGACCGTCACGAACAGCCATGGCAGCATCGCCGGAGCCTTGTCGGGCCTGTAAAAGGCCGGAGCCGCCAGGGCTGGGTGCGCAACCGCAATTGAGGCAAACAGGACCAGCATGGCGGTCCCCAGGAGAGCAGTGCTCAGCAATCCGAAGGGAAGCGCCAGCTTCCAGGGAGGTTGGTGCGCGCCATACCAGGCGAAGGCAAAGACGATGACAACCCAAGCGGTGCGTGCATCAATGGTCAGAGCCCTGTCTCCGGTCGACTGGATCTGGATCTGCCCGACCATTTCAAGCGGAATTCCGTGAAATACCCACAATGCGAGCAGACTTGCAGCCAGCGCAATCATGGCGCCGGGCAATATTCCGAGGCGAGAATGCCGGTGTACCAGCAAACCGAAAGCGAGCGCGATCGCGGTCTGCAGCAAGAAGGGTATCGTGCTTTCCGGGTAGGCGGGGAGCGTTTCCGAGATCGTGATTGCCATGACGGTGTTGACCAGCAACGCAAATGCCCAAATTAACACCAGCATTGGAGCCCCGGAGCGGTCTCCGGCAACAATCCGGGCCTGGCCGGCAGGGTTCGCATCTCGGTGTTCCTTGGCAAGCCACAGACTTCCCATGGCGTAGGTCCCTGCGCCTACGACGCTCCCGCAGACTACCCACAAGAAGACCGGAACCCACCCCCAGGCCACTGCCAGCGTTGCGCCAACGATGGTCACGGCTGCCGCCAGGGATCCGGCACGCTGCACCAGCGGCATATACCGGGCGCTTGTCATCCGGTCACCACTGTCCGCTGTCTGCGGGACCGGTGTACTATAAGAACGTGGAGCAGGATTTGGACGGAAAACCCATATCGCCAGGAACTTGGAGAAGAAACGATAGCCGAACGCAAATACGACAAGTGCGGCAATGAGGACAAATACTGAGTTGATCATAGGGTGCAGGCGCGGGTTTCTGGCGCGAGACCTTCTTATATAATACGCAGACCGCATACGCAAATCTGCTTGCCGGTTGCACGAAGTGGCGCATACATGGATGTTTGGCGCAGTAGCCGGCCTGGCCGTATTTTCCGTTAACGATTTGGCAAGGCGAGAATCGCCGGAGACTCTTGATGACTAAATCCCCGTATCTTTGGCTGCTGGGTGCGGCATGCCTGGTCCTGACAGGGTGCGCAAGTGTGGTGCCGAAGCCTGTCGCCGAGGCGACCGTCGCAGTAAAGCCTGCGCCTGCCCCTGCCGCCTTGCCAAAGGAGGCGCTCACTCCAGATGTCCTCTACGAATTACTGCTGGGTGAGATAGCCGGACAGCGCGGTCATCTCAACGTGGCGGTTAGGGAATTCACGCATGCAGCAATAAAGACCCGTGACCCGCGCGTCGCCGAACGCGCCACCCTGGTCAGCCTTTATGCGCACCGCCCCGAGGAAGCCGAAAAGGTAGGAAAGCTGTGGGTGCAACTGCGGCCCGACAGCATCGAGGCGCATGAAGCGCTTGCGACCGTCATGATCGACACCGGCCGGATGCCGCAGGCGCAGGTGCAGCTCGAGAGGATCTTGGAGTTGTCTCCCGGCAGTGACCTTGGCGAGGCATATCTTCGCATTGCAGCTGTGCTGGATCAGGTTCCGGACCATGCTGTGGCGCTGCAGGTCATGCAGTCGCTTGCAAAGCTGCACGCCAAATTGCCGGAGGCCCAGTTCGCGGTTGCGAGCCTTGCAGCCCGCAACCGTGACGCCGATGTCGCGATTCAGGCCGTAGACCGTGCGTTGAAACTGCGGCCAGACTGGGAGGAGGCTGCGCTGTTCAAGATGCGCATTCTTGCCCTTCAGGATGATCCTCAGCGTGTGCTGGCTTTCAGCAGGAAGTTCCTGCACGCCTATCCTAACGCGACTCACTTCAGGATCAACTATGCACGGTATCTGGTCCACATCAAGAATTGGGATATGGCGCTAAAGCAGTTCGTGCGTGTTGCCGCCGAGAACCCGAATGATCCGGACGCCGTATATGCCACCGGGCTGCTTGCCCTGCAGACCAACAAGACCGATCTTGCCCGCGAGTACCTGGAGCGGGATCTAAAGCTTCAGCCAGGCAACAACCAGGCGCGCGTCTATCTCGGAGAGATAGCCGAGCAGCGCAAGCAGTATCAGGAAGCAGCCCGCTGGTATCGTCAGGTTCCTGCCGGAAACAATTACTTCGGGGCCCAGGTGCGCCTCGGTGTGGTCATGGCCGAAGAGGGCAAGGTCGACGAGGCACTGGCACACCTGGGGCAGCTGCATCCTGCTTCTGTCGGCCAGCAGGTACAGCTTGCCCTCATCGAGGGGCAGATACTGCGCCATGCGCGGCGCTATGAGCAGGCGGACAAGGTTCTCAGCGCGGCCCTTGCAAAGCAACCAGACAACATTGATCTGCTGTACGCCCGCGCGCTCATCGAGATCAAGCTCAACAAGCTGGATCTGCACGAGGCGGATCTGCGCAAGATACTAAAGGAAGACCCGAACAATGCTGATGCCCTGAATGCGCTGGGATATACGCTTGCAAGCCGCACCAATCGCTACCCTGAGGCGCTGGCGTTGGTACAGAAGGCGCTGGCGTTGCGGCCTGACGATCCTTACATTATGGACAGCATGGGCTGGGTGCAGTACCGGCTCGGTCACGATGCCGAGGCGGTGAAGTACCTTCGCGGCGCGCTCAAGGTGCGCCAGGACCCGGAGATTTCAGCGCATCTTGGCGAAGTCCTGTGGTCCATGGGCCGCAAGAGGGAAGCCGAATCCGTCTGGAGCCGCGCATTGAAGGCGGCGCCCAACAACCGGAAACTCCAGGAAGTGATCAAGAAATTCAAACCGTGAGGGCGTGGCCTCTCGCCGTCATCGCACTGCTGCTTGGCGGCTGTGCCACCGCGCCGCAGCCGGCCCCCGTGGGCAACCCGGCACGGGCGTGGCGGGCGCGGGTGGCGGAACTTACCCCGCTCAGAGCCTGGGATGTCCGCGGGCGGATGGCCGTGCACACGGCCCATCACGGAGGGGAAGTATCGCTGCGCTGGGTGAAAAAGGACCAGAGCTACACCATCGACCTCAGTGGACCGCTCGGCCATGGACTGGTCCGGCTCCAGCGCAGCGCCAGTGGCGCACGCCTCGAGGATGAGCATCGGCATGTCTACTACGCTGAAAACGCAGAAGAGCTTCTGTTCAAGACGACCGGCTGGCGCGTGCCTCTCCGCGGGCTGGCCTACTGGATCCGCGGCCTGCCGGTGCCAGGCGTAAAGCACGAGCAGAGGCTCGATGATGCCGGACTCCTGCGGGGGCTTCGTCAAATGGGCTGGCACATCAGGTTTCTTGCCTACAAACACTATGGCCGCTACGTGCTCCCCAGCGACATCGAGCTTACACAGGTTGCTCCGGCGCAAGGGAACCGCACATTCGACAGGTCGCGCTTGGACCGGAAGTTCCGGCCGGTCGATGCCCGGCTTTTGATCGAGCGCTGGGCCTATTTGAGGTGACGTCGCTGCAGATGCATCATGACTTTCTCGAATCCCGAAAGCTGGCCGGCGCCGGCTAAGATCAACCTGTTTCTGCACGTTACCGGTCGCCGTCCTGACGGCTACCATACGTTGCAGACCGCATTTCAGTTTCTCGACCATGCCGACGAACTCACGTTCGAGGTGACCGACGACCGGCGCATCAGCCGGAGCTCGGACATTCCGGGTGTGGCGGAGGATGCGGATCTGTGCGTGCGCGCAGCACGCATTCTGCAGAATGCCGCCGGAGTCGACCGCGGCGTGGTCCTCCATGCCATCAAGCGCATCCCTCAGGGGGGTGGTCTCGGGGGCGGCAGCTCCGATGCAGCCACGACCCTGCTCGCGCTCAACCGCTTGTGGGGCCTCAACTTGTCGCTGCCAGAACTGGCCAAGATTGCCCTGCAGCTCGGGGCGGATGTGCCCGTCTTTGTCTACGGCCGCGCCGCTTGGGGCGAGGGGATCGGCGAGGTGCTGACGCCGATGAGCCCGGCGGAGCCGTGGTATGTGGTCCTGGTCCCGCCGGTACATGTGTCGACGCAGGCGGTATTCGCGGAATTCGATCGCGACATTGCGGCGCAATTGACACACTACAGCCAGCCCATCACAATACGCGATTTTCACACCGGTGGGGCGCATAACGATCTTGAGGCGGTGGTAAGACGGCTTTACCCTCAAGTCGATAAGGCGCTGATATGGCTCGGGAATTTCGGAAATGCCCGCATGACAGGTTCCGGGTCCTGCGTCTACATGGCGACGACCGGTCCGGATCAGGCCTGGTATATCGCCGGCTGCTGTCCGCAGGATTGCGCAACGAGCATTGTTGCACGCGGAATCAATGAGCACCCGATTCGCCGACAGTACGGCGACGTTTGATTTGGGGTGTCGCCAAGCGGTAAGGCACCGGATTTTGATTCCGGCATTCCCAGGTTCGAATCCTGGCACCCCAGCCAATTTTTGGAGGAGACGGTCTGGAGTACCGGCAGAGTCCGGCCTGACGGAGGGGTGCCGGCGGAGAGGCGCGGTGCCCGGGACGATCCCGCGCACAGGGTTCAATCAAACCCTATCTTGAATTTGACGGCAAGCGTGGACGACCGGACCGGGGTCCACGCGGCGACGTATCTGCGGAGAGGCACGTGTCAGTAGACAACATGGTCGTGTTAGCCGGGAACGCAAACCCGGCACTGGCGGAACGGGTGGTTCATCACCTCGGTATTCCGCTGGGCAAGGTGCACGTCGGGCGTTTCAGCGATGGCGAGACGCTGGTCGAGATCATGGAGAACGTGCGCGGCCGAGATGTTTTTATCCTTCAGCCCACGTGCGCGCCGAGCAACGACAACCTGATGGAACTGCTGGTGATGATGGATGCAGTCAAGCGCGCGTCGGCGCGGCGCGTGACCGCCGTCATGCCTTATTACGGATACGCGCGCCAGGACCGGAGGCCGCGCACGGCGCGTGTCGCGATAACGGCCAAGGTGGTCGCTGACATGATCACCGTGGCGGGCGCCAACCGCGTACTGACCATGGATCTGCATGCCGACCAGATCCAGGGATTTTTCGATATTCCTACGGACAATATCTACGCGGCCCCGGTGTTGCTGGGTGATATCTGGCGCAACAAATACCAGGACCTGTTGGTCGTGTCACCGGACGTCGGAGGCGTGGTGCGTGCCCGTGCCATGGCCAAACATCTGGAGGCAGGTCTCGCTATCATCGACAAGCGGCGGCCACGACCCAACGAGGCCAAAGTGATGAACATCATCGGTGAGGTCGATGGGCACACCTGTGTGCTTATGGACGACCTGGTCGATACTGCCAACACGCTGTGTGAGGCGGCTGCTGCGCTCAAGGATCATGGCGCCATCAAAGTGGTGGCATACTGCACTCATGCGGTGTTGTCGGGTCCGGCGGTCGAGCGCATAGAGAGATCCCAGCTCGACGAGCTGGTCGTCACGGATACGATACCGCTGCGTCCGGAGGCCAAGGCCTGCGGACGCATACGCCAACTTACGGTCGCCGAGCTATTGGCTGAGACCATGCGTCGTGTCGCCAACGACGATTCGGTCAGCTCGCTGTTCATGGATTAACGTGAGCCGGTGGGATGTTGGTGCCTGTGGAGGCAGTCCCGGGCTGGATGTCAAAGTGGGGTTGTCTGTCGGTATGACCGCGGATACCGGAAGTCTCGGTTCCGAACGGTGCCGGCAGTCAGGTGGGGTGTCCGGTTCCGGACGCCTGATTAGGTTCGCCGAGCCTGGTCGCGGGCGAGGCAGGTAGTGATACAAATACTGGAGAAAGACTAATGGCAAAATTTGAACTGAACGCCGAAAAGCGCGATGCGAAAGGTACGAGTGCGAGCCGCCGCCTTCGCAGCGCCGGCAAGGTCCCCGCAGTCATGTACGGCGCCGGCAAGGATGCGGCCATGCTCGCACTCGATCACGATTTGCTGCACCACCAGGTGCAGAACGAATCGTTCTATACGTCCATTCTGACCGTGAATATCAGTGGCGAGAAGGAGCAGGCGGTTCTGCGTGATATACAGATGCATCCGTTCAAGCCGCGTATTCAGCACCTGGATCTACAGCGTATCAGCGCGACTGAGAAGTTGCATATGCATGTTCCGTTGCACTTCATCAACCAGGAAATCGCGCCGGGCGTCAAACTGCAGGGCGGAATCGTCGCGCATCTTATGACCGAAGTGGACGTAACCTGTCTGCCGCACCAGCTGCCAGAGTATTTGACGGTGGACTTGTCCAGCCTCAACCTTGGGCAATCTGTGCACCTGACAGACCTTCCTTTGCCGGAGGGGGTCACCATTACCAGCCTCGGGCATGGGGGCGCCAATTTGGCAGTAGCCACGATTACAGTGGTGCGCGCGACCGTGGAGGCAGAAGCCGAAGCAGCCGCTGCTGCGGCAGCTCCGACCGAAGGCGCGGCAGCTGCGGCAGCGCCAGCTGCGGCCGAGTCGGGCAAGAAGGAATCGAAGTAGTTGTAGCCGCGCCGGGTCCGGTGGAGCGCGCCTACGGTGGGCGAGATATCCCTCATTGTGGGTCTCGGTAACCCCGGCGCGGAATACGCCGGCACCCGGCACAACGCGGGTTTTCGATTTGTCGGTGCCGTTCTGGCCGAGTTCGGCGGCAGTCTGCGCGCAGAGGGACGGTTCTCCGGACACACTGCGAAGATCGCCATCGCCGGACGCGAGATCTGGCTACTCGAGCCTGATACCTTCATGAACCACAGCGGCGAGGCGGTATCACGGCTCGCGCAGTACTACAAGATTCCGATCGATGAAATACTCGTTGTTCATGACGAACTCGATCTTTCTCCTGGGACTGTGCGCCTGAAGCAGGGTGGGGGTGCTGGTGGCCACAACGGTGTGGCCGATGTCGCCGAACATCTCGGAGGCAACGGGTTCATGCGTCTGCGCATCGGCATCGGCCGGCCGGCGAGTGGTGCGCAGCTTGTTTCTTATGTGCTTCGCCGTGCCCCGGTAGCGGAGCAGGAGCTGATTGATGCTGCCATACGCGATTCGCTGGAACATATCGAAGACATCGTGCACGGACGTACGCAGAAGGCGATGAATGCCTTGCATACGCACGCGCGCTAGGTAGGGTTGAGCATGGGAATAAAATGCGGAATCGTCGGGCTGCCTAACGTCGGCAAGTCCACGCTGTTTAACGCGCTTACCCAGGCCGGCATTCAAGCCGAGAACTACCCGTTCTGCACGATCGATCCGAACGTTGGCATCGTCGAGGTGCCCGACCCGCGACTGGCGCAGCTCGCAGCTATTGCTAACCCTGAACGAATCGTGGCCGCAACCGTCGAGTTCGTGGACATCGCCGGCCTTGTAGCTGGCGCGTCCAAGGGTGAAGGCCTAGGCAACAAGTTTCTCGCGCATATCCGGGAAGTCGACGCGGTGGCCCATGTGGTGCGCTGCTTTGAAGATGAGAACATCGTGCATGTTCGCGGACACGTCGACCCCATGGAGGATGTCGACGTCATCAATACTGAGCTCGCGCTCGCTGATCTCGAGACGGTAGAGAAAGCGCAACAGCGAGCCGAGAAGGGCGCCAAGAGCGGAAACAAGGAAGAAATCCGTCTGCGCGAAGTCCTGGCACAGGTGCGTGCGCATCTCGATGGCGGGGCGCCGGTGAGATCGATGATTCTGGGTGATGCGGAGCAGAAATTGCTGAAACCTCTGTGCCTGCTCACCCATAAACCGCTGATGTACATTGCTAACGTCGCCGAGGACGGATTTAAGGACAACCCGCTGCTCGATGCAGTCGGGCGGCGTGCGCGAGAAGAAAAAACCGTGGCAGTGCCGATCTGTGCTGCAATCGAGGCGGAACTTGCGGGCATGAGCGCTGACGACAAGCGTGAATTCCTCAGGGAAATGGGATTGGAAGAGCCGGGGCTGAACCGTGTAATCCGGGCGGCCTACATCCTGCTGGGCCTGCAAACGTACTTCACTGCTGGCCCGAAGGAAGTGCGCGCCTGGACAGTAGATGTGGGCGCAACTGCCCCCCAGGCTGCTGGCGTCATTCACTCGGACTTCGAACGAGGGTTTATCCGCGCGGAAGTGATTGCTTACGACGACTATATCCGTTACCGCGGCGAACACGGGACGAAGGAAGCCGGCCGCTT
>JAJYEK010000201.1 GCA_021785795.1 Pseudomonadota bacterium | reverse complement strand
TGATGGAGGCGGTCGTGCGGCTGCCGTAGGACGGTGGCCCTGACGGAAATTCCGTATCCCCGATGCGCACCCGGATCGCTGCCGGTTCGAGGCCCAGTTCCTCGGCGACCACCTGTGCCAGCACGGTCCCGACGCCGGTGCCGATGTCCTGAACGCTGGACAGTACCTCGACGCTGCCGTCCCGCCACAGGCGTACTTCGCAGGCGGTGTTGACCTGGACGTTGGCCGGCCACAGGGATTGGGCCATGCCGACGCCGCGCTTGAGCGGCCCGGGGTCGGAGGCGGGTGCGCGGCGCTGCGACCACCCGATCCGCTCGGCGCCCATGCGGCGTTCTTCCCGGTGAACGGGGCTCGGATCGATCCGGTCCCGCAGGACGATGGGGTCCAGAGCCAGCTTTTCCGCCAGTTCGTCGATGCTCTGCTCCAGCGCGAAGGCCCCCTGGGTATTGCCGGGCCCGCGCATGGCGCAGCTCGGGCCGGCGTTGGTGAAGACATCGTAGTGCAGCGATTCCATATTCGGACAGGGGTACAGGGCGCTGGCGATCCCGCCGGGGGCGGCACCGAATGCGATGCCGGCGCTGCCGTGGGAATGCAGCGAAATTGCCGTCAGCGTGCCGTCGCTGCGCGCCCCGATGCGCAGGTGCTGCTCGCTGGAAGGCCGGTTTCCGCTGTCCATGTGTTCCTCGTCGCGACGATAGACGAGCCGCACCGGCGCCCCGGCCAGTCGCGAAAGGGATACGGCAGTGCGTCCGTACACACCCATCTGCGACTTGGAGCCGAAGCCTCCGCCCATGGCCTGTACCTGGACGCGAACCCGGGAAAGCGGCAACCCGAAATGCCGGGCCAGCTGGACGCGCACCCCTGCGGTGAACTGGGTGGACATCCAGACGTCGAGACCGTCCTCGTGCCAGGAGGCGACAATGGCATGAGGCTCCATGCAGCAATGCGTCTGCACCTGGGTGCGGTACGTGCCGTCCACGACGACCGCCGCTTCGGCAAAGCCGGTGGCGACGTCACCGCGGCTGTTGCGGCTCTCGGGGCCCAGTACATTGCCGCTCAGCGGATAGACCGCCGCCGAGGCCGGCAGGCCGGCCGATGGAACTTTGTCCAGCTCCGGTTTCCGGTAGACAGCCGGCGCGTCCGCCTGTTTCGCGCGATCCGGATCGGTCACGAAGGGCAGGGGCTCATAGCGCACGTCGATCAGCTGCAATGCGGCTTGTGCGAGCGCCGGTGTTTCGGCGGCTACGGCCGCAACGGGCTGACCGACATATCGCAGGACGATGGGTTTTCCGGACACCGGCGGCTCGGCAACCGTGAGCGCTGCATGCACGCCGGGCGCCGCGGCGGCGCGCGACAGATCGATCGAGCGCAGGCGGGCATGCGGCCAGGGCGAGCGCAGCACGGCGGCATGCAGCATTCCCGGCAGCGATACGTCCACCGTATAGCGGGCGGCGCCGGTGACCTTTGCGCGCGCATCCCAGCGCGGCGCATTCTTGCCGATCTGACGCAGGCCGGCATTGGGGCCGAGTGCCGGCGGTTCGTCGGCAGGGATCTCCCGCTCGACCGTCTCCAGCCCGAGATGGGCCAGGCCGACGGGGAAGTGCTCGCGTCGCCGCGGAAATTCGTCATTCAAGGTCCGGTTCCTCCCGTGTGCCCAGAGCCAGCATGGCCTGCACGACATGCGGATAGGTTCCGCAGCGGCACAGGTGACCGCTGATGGCCGTCTCGATTTCCTTCCGGTCCGGGCGGGGGTTGCGTGCCAGCAAGGCCGCGCACGACATGACCAGGCCGGGCGTACAGAACCCGCACTGGACCGCATCGTAGTCGATGAAGGCTGCCTGGACGGGATGCAGGCGGTCCTGCCCGGCCAGGCCTTCGATGGTGGTGATCCTCCGCTCCCCCACTTCGATGGCCAGAACGCTGCAGGATGCGACCGCGAGATCGTCCAGCCAGACGGTGCAGGCCGAGCACACTCCATGATTGCACGCGATCTTGGTGCCGGTGAGACCGAGCGGACCACGCAGTGCCTCGGCAAGGGTGGTACGCGGTTCGACCATCAGTTCGCGGGCCTCGCCATTGACCCGCAGAACGATGGGCAACGGAGCGGGTCCCGCGATGCGGCCGGCAGCGGCTGCGTCCTCTTTCCGATGCTCATTGGCCATGGCGATCGCCTCGGGACCTCGGCACGGGTGCGGGGAACGACGTGAAGATGGGGGTGCCGGGGCGCAGTTCAATATATAGGGCGATCGCGCCTGGCTCAAGTTCCGCGGGGTCGCTCCCAATTCCGGACCGCAAGCCCTTGAAGGCGAACGCGGTGCCGGAAATCCGGTTGGCCAGGGGTCCCCATTGGCAATGTGCCCCGGCCCGCCCCGGGCGGCATCCGGATGCGGGCCGTCATGGGCCCGCATCGCGCCGGAAGCGTGTTGGCCCACTGTTTGCATTATCTGGAGAGACAGTGTCCAGGATCCGGTTCAATTGGTCCTGCGGGGTGATATTGAATCCGGGTGGGAACGATGGCACGCTGTGCCCGGCCTGAAGCGCTTTGCCTTGCCGTGGCAGCGCCGGAAGCAATTCGACTCGGATGTCAGCACACCCAGCGCTACGCTCGATGCTTGCTATTTCGGAGGAGAATTCTGTGAAGAAGAACGCGTTGCAATGGCTTCTGTACGCCGTATTGCTTGGAATCGCAGCCACGATGCCCGCCAGGGCGGCGGCGGTGCGGCTTAAGCCGTACATCATGGGTAATCCGCCCCCCGACGGGATGAGCGTGCTCGACATCGCGAACCTCGTCGAACTGCAGCTGGCGTCCCAGGGGTTCGATCTGGCAGGCAGCTATTCCCCCTATCCTTCGGCCAGGGTGATCATCGTGACCGACCGGGAACTCAAGGAGGCGGCGGCCCGTGCCAAGAATGGCGGGTTCGGTGTGGCCGAGCACGTGGCCGTTACCGAGGTGGATGGCAAGATCCAGGTTTCCTACGTGAATCCCGCCTATATGGGTGTTGCCTACGGGCTCGGCGAACTCAAGGGGGTGACCGCGATGCTCAAGGCCGCACTGGGCGACCAGTTTGCCTTTGGCTCGAAGAAGGGCATACGGGCACAGGATCTCGGTCCGGGCGAGTACCATTACATGATGGGTATGCCGTATTTCAATGATGTGGATTATCTTGCGACCTATCCCAGTTATGCCGTCGGCGTTGCGACTGTCGAGCGGAACCTGGCCGCCCATGCGGGCGGCACGGTCAAGGTCTATGAAATCAGGGTGCCCGGAAAGCAGGTGACGGTGTTCGGCGTGGGCATCAACAAGGGCGCCCATCCCCATTCGGATGCGAAGAACACCGACAAGAAGATCATGGATGTCATCGACTACGGCCCGAATCGTGCCACGGCGTTTCTTCCGTACGAGATGATGGTTCAGGGGAACCGGGCGATCGCCCTGCCCGGGCGCTACCGCATCGCGGTGTTTTTCCCGGACACGAGTATGATCGGAGATCATGGGTTCACCAACATCATGAGCGCGCCGGGCGCGATCCTGGATTCGCTGACCGATGTGGCCAAACCGTCCGCCACGGACGCGGAAGGGCAGGACGGGCAGTAGCTGCCGGAGCGGGATGGCGGTAGTTCGCTGCGGGCGGGACGGCCTGTCGGAGTGGCGCTTGAAGACAGGAATAGGGGCATGAAAAACATCAAGGTCACCGACGTCGGCCAGATCCGCAACGAGCTCAACAAGTACAAGAAGGGCAAGAAGCTCGATATCCGCCAGTTCAATCAGGCAGCCAGGCTTGCCTGGCTGGGCAAGGCGGTGCTGATGCCGCTCGATCCGGAGGATCCGGACACGAGGTCCTACCTCATCTACCTCGATCATCCCGAACCGTTCTCCGCACACTTCCTCAATCTCGACGAAGATCTGATCGGGCATATCTTTATACTGGACGCCGAACAGGCGCAGTACCTGGCGGAGATCGTCGAGCAGGGCGTACGCGACCGAGCCGCGCTGTACCAGGACCTCGACCGGCGCGAATTCTATTTCGACAAGTTCTATCGCCCCGAACCCGAAGAACCGGACCAGGACCGCTAGATTGCCGCAGTCGGAAACGCAGCCGGTTCCGATGCGCGCGCGTTTTCTTGATCTCGGCACGCTGTCTCCGGGCGCCCTGCATGCCGCCTATCAAGGACTGGCCGTTGCCCAGGACGACGGGGCGCCGCCGGTGCTGGTGTGGGCGCGCAGCGCCGCACCGCATGTCTGTCTCGGCCAGTCCCAGTCCGCGCGCGCCGAGCTGGATCTTGTCGCCTGCGCACAGGCCGGCGTGGCGGTGGTGCGCCGCCCGCTGGGCGGCGGCACGGTGCTGGTGGATGGCGATCAGCGCTGCGTGTTCTTCATCCTTCCGCTGGCGCTTGCCGCAGCGCGCCCGGCGCGCATCTTCGCGTATTGCCTGGGGCCGCTCGCCCGGACTTTCCAGGCCCTGGGTATCGACGCGCGCCCGGTCGGACGCGCTGACCTGTGGGTGGGGGACGCCAAGATTGCCGGCAGCGGTGCGGCAACGATCGGACGCTGCATGGTGTTCGGCAGCAGTTTCGTCCTGAATTTTCCGGACGAGCTGTTTTGCCATCTGGTACAGGCTCCGTCGCCGGGGTTCCGGGAATGGCTGTACGAGGCGCTGCCTGCGGCATTCGTCTCGTGGGTGCGGCTCGGCACGGTTCCTGCGGATGCACTCCTGGCCGGAGCATTGCGTGATGCGGTGGCTGCTGTTCTCGGCTGGGATCTGTATCCCGACGCGCCGTCGGCGGAGGAAGGGCGCGCCATGTGTGCGGCGGAAGACGAACTGCGCCTGGATGCGGAAGATGCGGAGGAGGGGGCCGGCAGGCGGCGCGTGGCCAACGGAATCAAGCTCAACGCTACGACCTACCTCGCTGAATCCCACGATGGCGCAGCCTGGGTGCGCGTGCTGCTTAAGGACGGTCATATCGCCCGGATCGGCGCGCATGACCCAGATCTCACTGCCGCGCTTGAGGGCTGCATTGGCAGCCCGATCGAGCCTGCGGTCCTGCAGGACCGGCTCGCGCGCATGCTCACCCCCCGGGCAGCACGCGCCTGGGCGCGGCGGATCGAGGCCTGCCTGGCGGGTGTGCGCGACGAGGATGATGCACCAGAGAGGATGGGCCGATGGCCGAACCGACCATAGCGAAGCGGCGCGAGCGCCGCTTCATACTCCTGACCTCCGATACCGCCATCGAGGCGCGCCTTCGTGGCGAAGTTCCGCAGGGCTGGGAAATGGTCGTGGCGCAGGACCTGGAAGAGATCGGCGACTGGTCCGATATCCTGCTCTACCGGTTCATGCTGCTCGATCTCGATGCCACCGAGGGCTTTGACCCGGTGGAGGTCATCCGCGATCTGAGAACCCGGCATATGCTGCAGATCGCGGTGTTCTGCTTCGGCGGTGATCCCGGATTGCGCGATGAAATGCGCCTGAACCGCGCCGACCGGTTCTTCGAGCGCGACGAGATTGCCGAACGTCTGGGATCGTTCCTGCAGCAGTATGGGTGGTGAGCCCCGGGCCCACCGGGCCGGGATGGGCATCGCCAGTGTGCCGGCGCGATGCGGTCACCGGACACTGCGAGCCCTGCGATTCCAAGGGATGGCAGGAAAGAGGACACACGGAACAGCAAAAGACATGGCAGCCCCGGCCTCTGCCACGTCAGTCAGCAGGACGCAAGATGCAAGATGCCGGGCCGCACCGCGACAGGCACGATCCTCCTGCCAGGCCGGACCGTTGACCCGCTGACAGAATCCGGTGTCCCGGTCTGCCGGGCCGGAATCAGCGGGGCTTCTGTTTGTTGGTCGAGATGTGCAGCAGCTGCCACACCGGACAATATCCGATCAGTCCGGTGACCAGCAGGACCAGCCCCACGATCATCAGCACCACGGCCAGCGCAGCGCTGCCGTGCAGGATGCGGTAGCCGATAATGCCCAGAATCACGCCCAGCACCCCGCGCGTGGTGCGTTCCCAACCCGCTTCGTTGATCAGCATGGACAGAGCTCCTCCGGTGGAATTCATGGGAAACTCTACGTGATCGGTTCCTGACCGCATTGACCTGTCTCAAATGGCCGTCAGGCCAGAATCGCCTTCCCCTCGGCAAGTCCCGGGAACGGGTCAGGATTGCCCGCGGTCCCCGTCTCGCCGGGCGGTGTCTGGACCAGGGTCGCTCGAATCATCCCCGTCACTGACCGCACAGGGTTCCGTTGACAGGATGTCCCGGCCTGTGTTCTGCTCTTTTGCAGAGGGTTTCATGCGCTGCGCTCCGCGCTCCAACCGGAGCAATTGCTTGGCGAATGACCCTAAAAAATAAAATTACCCTGATAACTAAATAATAAGAATACGCCC
>JAJYEK010000036.1:27278-30256 GCA_021785795.1 Pseudomonadota bacterium | reverse complement strand
TTCCGGGCGGTGTGGCGGAAACCGCCAGCCTCCAGCAGGAAGGCTTCGCCTACATCAAGCCCTGACCGCGCCAACGTCTCCTCTCTTCCAGCCCGCATACGCGGGCTCTTTTTTTGATCTTGCGGCCGGTGCCGCACGCCGGGCAATCGGCACGGCGATGCGATCCCGGCGAACCCAGCCCCAACCCCCGGGACTCATGGCCCCGGCGGCGGAATCTCCCCACGCAGGCGATATGCCAGATAGTCCTGGAGGATCCGGGCATGATCGAAGGCCAGAACCGGCGGAAAATCGGCAGGAACAAACAGGCGAACGGCGGCGGCATCGTCCTGCGCAATGGGTTCACCGTGCGCCTCGCCGACGTACACGATCGAGGCGGTATGGCCACGGGGATCGCGTGCGGGATCGGAATAGCACCCGAGCAGCCGCCTCAGCCGCACCTCCAGTCCGGTTTCCTCGCGCGCCTCACGGACCGCCGCAGACTCCACGCTCTCGCCGCGGTCAACGAACCCGCCGGGCAAGGCCCAACCAAACGGCGGGTTCTTGCGCTCGATGAGCACGACCGGACGCGCCTCGCGGTCCACGAGTTCGATGATGACATCGGCAGCCAGAAGCGGAGTCAGCGGCGGGCCCATCGGTCACCTCAGGGCGTTAGCGGGATCGCGTCATCATAGCGCCGATGTCGGCGTGCCACCACCGCAGGAAACCGACCGATGGCCAACCTCGACGCTACCGCTACCCCGAGCACGGCGATCCATCGGCGACTAGCACGTAACCCCCATTTGTTTGCGCGGCCCAAAAAAACAGCGGCGGCATGTTGCCATGCCGCCGCCGGTGAGCGGTCGGGTCAGCTGCGGCCGAACCGGGACATCGTGCTGCGGTCGGACATCGTGCTGCGGTCGAACTGGAACATCGACATGAGGTTACCGATGGCCGGGCTGTTGACCGGGACGTAGGGGTTGCCGGGAGCAGTCACCGGGTTCGGCAGGTTATCACGCGAGCGGGCGCTGATCGGAGGCAGACGCCAGTTCGCCTCGACAAACTTGTCGAAGGAAACGTGATCGGCATAGGTATGCACGACACCCACTCCGCGCGAGAAGCGCGAGACCACGATGAGCGGGATGCGGGTACCGTCGCCGAAGAAGTCGATCGGCTGGATGTAGCCGGAGTCGTAGTAGCCACCGCCCTCATCGACCGTGATGAGGATGGCGGTGTTCGCCCACAACGCCGGATTGGCCTTGACCATATCGACGATCTTGCGGCTGAACGCCTCGAAGAGTTCGAACTTCGAAGACGCCGGGTGCCCGTCCAGGTAGCCATCGGGCTTGACGATCGACACCGCCGGCAGGCTACCGCTTTGAATCGCGGCATAGAGCGCATGGATGCCGTGCAGGTTCGCCCGCAGTTTCGGGTTGGTCATGATCTGAGTGGAGTAGAGGAAGGGGTCACAGATATTGCAGTAGGTCGAGTTCTCCCCTGTCTCGGTGCCATGTGCCCAGCCCTCGCCGTAGTAGCCCCAAGAGATGTGGTGGCGGGAGAGGAGGAGCCCCAGGTTCTGCTGCCGGGTCGGGGGCACCGTGAAGGTATCGGGCCCGAGCGGTGCCGGGGCCCCGGTGCCAAGGTAGCCCGGATTATAGTTGTTGACGAGGTAATAGGCCCCCGGGACGCAATCCCCGTTGCGGAAGACCCGGTAGGGTAGCCGCGAGAGGTAGTTGCGGATCGAAGGCACGCCAGGGGCCGAGGGGTTGGCGCAATCGACGTAGGAACCTCCGCCGTAGCCGTCCTGGCTGTAGAAGTTGTTGGTGCCCGGCTGGGCATCGGGATCCTCGATCTGGTTTGCCGGCGGGGTGGCCGGGCGGCCATTGGCCGAGGCGTAGAAGATCGCCGTCCCATAGCCGATGGCAATATGGTTCGCCCCGGTACCGCCCATCACTGCCTGGTGGTAGTTGTCACTCAGGGCATATTCGTGCGCCAGCTGATCGAAGTAGCTGACGTCTCCGGCTGCGGCATTGTAGAACCCCATCGAGATCGCGCCCTCGTGGTGGCCGTCCTCAGCATAGTCCGCCGGCTGGGGCGCCCCGTTGCTGCCGGCCCCGACACTCGCCTCGACCCAGGCAAAGAGGTCATCCTGACAGCCGCTCGGGTTGCCCGCGCTCGCGTGCGTCAGGTCGCAGTCGGCCTGCTGCCACATCTGGAAGAAGCGGTGCACAGGGCTTGCGGTATAGTCGTCGTAGGAGACGTAGTGCGTGAGGTCATAGGGGCCATCGGGCAAATCGGCCGGGAAGCGCGGGTCGACGAGCGTGCCGGCGGGCAGGCCGCTGCCGCCGGTCGCGAGCAGACCATAGGCATCCGACGGCAAAGCCGGTTCCACGGCTTGCGCGGCGGCGGCGGAGGCAAAGGGGGCCTGTGCGGGGGTGCCATCGACATTGACGCGCGGCAGCACACCGTAGGCGGCGGTCTTCATCGGATGGATCGAATAGCGCCCGGGATCGCTCGCCTGCCACTGTGCGGCCGCCTTGAAGTTCGGCCCCGGATTGCCGTTGGCATTGACGATGCCCTTGCTCAACAGGTTCCACACGTGCTCGCCCGCATTGGGCTTGAAGGTCCCGAATACCTGGTCGAAGCTACGGTTCTCGCCTATGATGAGGATCACGTGCTTGATGGGAGTAGTCGTCGCATTGTTGTTCCAATCGTAATCACCGGCATAAAGCAGTTGCGCGTTCAACAGGCCCGCGATTGTCGCGCCGACCGCAGCCACGCGGGCCCACTTCCTGGTTTGAGTCTCCATCACGATTCTCCTTTTGCGAACCGCCCCCCGGCGGGGAGCGTCGGGCAAGGAGCCTAGTCGGACCCGGTTTCGAGACGATGGCAATGAAATGAAATCATGGTGACGGGACCGCGCAGCCCAGACACGGCGGCCCTCCCTGACCTGCCGCGGCGGCCTCCCGGGAACCGGCCGGCCCATCGACGGCGCCGGGGAT
>JAJYEK010000036.1:0-27268 GCA_021785795.1 Pseudomonadota bacterium | reverse complement strand
CCATGGGGGTAATGATCGACCCAAACGCTAACCTTCAGGCTCATACCTCGTTGGAAATACGGCCCCCTGTTCAGGATCAAACCACGTTGGAAGAGACTGCCCATCGACGGCGCCGGGGATTGCCTGTAGAATCAATCCACCTCATGATCACGTCGTCGGCAGTACGTGCTCTCGTGGCCATTGCGCCAGCAGGAACTGCCGTGAATCCCCTTTCCGCCCAGGAGTCCACCACACCATGTTCCACGGATTGATCATATTGCCCTGGTGGGGCTACGGAATCGTTGCCCTGGTCCTGACACACATCACCATCGCGAGTGTCACCATCTTTCTGCACCGCCATCAGGCTCATCGTGCCCTCGACCTGCATCCGCTCGCCAGCCATTTCTTCCGCGGCTGGCTGTGGCTCACCACCAGCATGGTGACCAAACAGTGGGCGGCAGTGCATCGCAAGCACCACGCCAAGGTAGAGACTGCGGAAGACCCGCACAGTCCGCAGCAGCACGGTATCCACAAGGTTCTCTGGCTCGGCGTCGTGCTGTATCACCGGGAGGCCCAGAATCCCGAGACCCTGGCACGGTATGGACACGGGACACCGGACGACTGGCTCGAACGCAATATTTACACCGGACGCCAGCACCTCGGACTGGCGATCATGCTTGCGGTCGATGTACTGCTGTTCGGCGTGGCCGCCGGCACATTGATCTGGCTCGCTCAGATCGCCTGGATTCCGTTCTGGGCTGCCGGCGTCATCAACGGTATCGGACATTTCTGGGGATACCGCAACTTTGAGGTCGCCGATGCCAGCACCAACATCGTTCCCTGGGGAATCATCATCGGCGGAGAGGAGCTGCACAACAACCATCACACCTTTGCGAGTTCCGCCAAGCTCTCCTCCAAATGGTGGGAGTTCGATATCGGCTGGATGTACATCCGCCTGATGCAGGCGATGGGACTAGCGCGCGTGCGCAAGACCCCTCCGGAACTTGCTTTCGATTCCGGCAAGGAGCACATCGACCTGGATACCGTGCGGGCTGTCATCGCCAACCGGTTCGCGCTGATGGCGCAGTTTGCGCGCGAAGTCCTGCGCACCGTCTACCGGGAAGAGCTCCGGAAAGCCGACCGTACTGACCGGGCATCATGGACGCTGCTGAAGCGGGCACGTCGCCTGATGGTGCGTGAGGCACGCCTGCTCGACAAGCGAAGCAGCGACTGGCTGCAGCGCGCCCTCGCGCGCTACCAGAACCTGTACACCGCCTACACGATGAAGCAGAAACTGCAGGATATCTGGCATCGCTCGGCGGCAACCCAGGAACATCTGCTTCGGGCGCTGCAGGAATGGTGCCGCGAGGCGGAGGAAACGCGGATTCACGCGCTCCACAACTTTGCCAGGAAGCTGCGCAGCTGCACGCTTGCCCGGGTCACGACCTGAGACCTGGCCCGCGAACGGCCGCAGCGCCCCGCTGCCTCACGAGCGGCCGTCCGGTTACCCGGTCTTGCCGCCGGCTGCGGTATCCGCCATGCCTTTCCCGCCGGTATCGGGCTCCGGCACGGGCATGCCACCTCCGGCGAGCCTGTCCAGGATCGGACAATCGGGGCGGCTGTCGCCATGGCAGCATCGCACCAGGTGCTCCAGTGTCGCCTTCATCGCCTCAAGCTCACGCAACTTCGCCTCAATCTCGCGCAGGCGCGCGAGCGCCAGCTGCTTTACCCTGCTGCTCGGGCGCCGACGGTCGCGCCAGAGTGCGAGTAGTTCCGAGATCTGCGCCGTGGAAAAGCCGAGGTTGCGCGCTTCCTTGATGAAGCGCAGTTCGTGCAGTTCGCGGGTCGTATACATCCGATAGCCGGCAGCGGTGCGTCGGGTCTTCGGCAACAGCCCGATTTCCTCGCAATGACGGATCGTCTTCGCCGAAACACCGGATGCTGCAGCGGCTTCGCCGATGCTCAGGAACCCAGACTCCATGCCGAAAACCCTCTAATTGGCGCCGGATGCGGCAGGCCGCAATGTGATTGCCGGACAAGACTGCTCGATCTGTCGCCGGCCGCAGGCAGCTTCAGTCGGTCCGCAGCTCCGCGGGATAGCCGGCCGCAGTGAGCGCGCGGACCACGGCCTGTGGATCGACATTGCCGCGGACGATGGCCGATCCGGTCTTCAGATCGAACTGCGACGCCTCGTAGCCCGGGAGCTTGGACACCGCCGCAGTGGCATTGGCCACGCAGTTGCCGCACTTCATGCCCTTTACTGAAAAACGCGATTCACTGATATTCATAGACACCTCCTGTCCAAATCATATGCTAAACCTTCCCATGGAAGGAAGGTCGAGTCCCGCCTGCGGCCGGCCGGTGAATCCGTACGGGGCAGGCCAGGCTGCGCTGGCCGGCGCACCGCGGCACCGGCAACGCCACGCGGAGAGCCGGGCATGTTCCTTGCATGCGGCGTAGGGCAGATGGAAACGTAGGACCGCGGGAATCACATGAACACCGGCGTTTCGCCTTTGCCACAGCGCATTGGTGCGCGAACGCACCGATGCGGGAACCCGCCGGCTCCGTTGCGCGGCATTCAAAGAGAAGCCGGAATCGAGCCCAGGCTGTCCGGGCCTGCCGGTTTGCCGATCCGACCTGCCAGCGGGGCAGTCGCTCCGTCCGCATGGCAGATTGCCGGGCAACGCGCGCCCCACGGACACGGTGCGGCGCAAACGGCGTTATCGGGGCAACCTTGGGCAGCTTTGCGATCCAGACCAGACATGAACCCTGCACTAAGGCGCGCAGCAGCCGGATCCCTCGAGCCGGGCCATTCGTACCTGCCGCCCGTCCGCGACCTGGACCTGTGTTCGCGTCCCCGCACCGGCAGCAACAGCCGTCCGAATCGCCGTCATCTGCTGACCGTCCCGGTGACCCCAGGCCGATCCCGTTGCCCACCCGTTCCGCCGCGGCTGCCGCTGTCCCGATTGCCGCACAGCGGCGGACCGGGCCGTACCCGGATGACGCGCCTTGTCAGCGGCCGGCGCCATTGCCATGCCTGCGACCGGCCGGACCGCGCGGCCGGACCGCGCCGCGGCGGGCGGCTGCCGTGGACGCGGGGTGAACCCCGCTTGTGCCATCCCGGTTGCCGGTCATGAAATCCTTCCAGTTCGTGCGGGCCACCGCAGCACCCAAATTGCGCTGGCTCCTTCTGATCGCAGCCCTGGCGCTTCCGGTGCTGCTGACGCTGACCCAGGCATCACTCAGCGAGCGGCGGATTTACCACAATGCCGAGCGCAGCATCGACCAGCTCGCCCATGAAGATGCTCGCGCCGAAAGCGAGCTCATCAAGCTGCGGCTCATGCAGCAGTTCAACTCCCTCGCATTCGTCGCCAGCAGCCTGGATGGCACCGCTTCGTCCCGGGCGCTCGATCCGCAGTCCCACAAGCTGATGACGGGCTTCGCCCGGCACAACCCGCAGCTCTACGCGCTGAACCTGCTGTCCGCGGACGGCAACCGCATCGTCTGGTCCACGCGCAAGCAGCCATCGCGGCCGATCACCCCAGGCACCGCGTTCACGCCGATAGCCGGGCTACCCCAGTTTTTGCTCGGCCGGACCCGATACTCGCGGCGAGTGGGCGGCTACGTCATCACCATGCGCTACCGCGTGGCCGATGCCAGTGGACGCACCAGTTACTTTGTCGGATCGCCCTACCGCATCGACCAGCTTCTGGCCAATAATGCCCCCTCGCCGTTTACCTTGGTCGTGCGGGATCTTCGTGACGATCGCATTCTGGGAGTCCTGTCGCAGGGGCATCTTGTAGACACGCGCAAAGCCCCGCAACCCCGGGCGAAGGTGGCCGTCCTCGACGCGCCGCTGGAGGTCCAGGCAAGTTTCCCCCAAAGCCTCGTCTGGCAGCAGTACCGCCGTGGCCTGGGGACCCGCCTGTCATTCTGGGCGGCGATCGTGACTCTGCTGACGGCTTCCGGCCTGGCGATTGCGCTGCTGATACGCAAGCGCGATCTGCAGGCGGAAAAGATCACCCGCCTTTCCTCCTTCCACGCTCTGCTCGCCCAGGTCCACCAAGCCATGATCGAGGCGCAGGATGAGGCCACGCTGCTGCAGACGGTCTGCGACCTGGCGGTCCGACACGCGGGCATGGCGCTGGCGTGGATCGGCAGGCCCGGTACCGGCAATCGCTTCGAGTTTCTGGCATCGGCCGGACCGGAGATCCGGTACATGGACGGCCTGACGGTTTCGACCGATCCGGAGGTTCCCGAAGGCCAGGGCCGGGGCGGACGGGCCTGGCGCGAAGGCGAGCCGTATTTCGGTCCGGGATTCGCCCAGGCGCCGCAGCTAAAGTACTGGCGCGATCGAGCAGACGCCTGTGGCCTGAAAGCGAATGCCGTTCTTCCGATCCGGCGGGCCGGGCATCCCTGGGGCATCGTGACGTTCTATGCCGCACAGAGCGATGTGTTCGACCGGGACATCGCCGACATTCTGCGCGAGCTTGCGCGTCATTTGTCGGGCGGACTGGACCGCTTGGACACGATTGCGCGAACCGATCTGCTCACCCGGGCACTCGATTCGATGAGCGATGGCGTATTTCTCGCCACCGCCGACCAGGCCTGCATCTACGTGAATGCGGCATTCACGCAGATCACCGGCTACCCCGCTGCAGAGGCAATCGGCAGGAACTGCCGGTTTCTGCAGGGCCCGGAGACGGAACCGGCGGCGGTTGCCCGCGTGCACGCGGCGCTGGCGAAGTTCGAGGCGGTCAACGCCGACATTCTCAACTACCGCAAGGACGGCTCGCCGTTCTGGAATGCGCTGGCCATCACTCCGCTGCGCAACGCGCAAGGAGAGGTCACCCATTTCGTCGGCACGCAGCGCGACATCACCGAACGAAAACAGCTGGAAACCAGTCTGGCCGACGCCAGCGGCTTCAACGCGGCGCTGCTGGCCGGTCTGACCGTGGGCGTCAATGTGACCCGGTATCCCGCGCACGTGATCGAATACGCGAATAACCGGTTTCTGGAGATCCTCCGGGCGCCCGATATCGAGCGTGTCCTGGGACATTCGCCGCACATCCTCTGGCCCGACGAGGCAACGCGGGCGAGGGCATCAGAACTGGTGCAGACCGTCCTGCACGAAGGCCATGGCCTCCTCGCGGACATGCCGCTCCAGCGCATGGACGGAACGATCGGCTGGGCCGACATCTCAGGCCACCGCCTCGAACGCAGCGATGGCGTGCAGCGCATCGTCTGGACGCAGGTGGATGCGACCGAGCGCCACGAGATCGATGCGAAGGTCCGGGCACTCAACACAATGCGCGAGGCGCTGCTTGCCAATACCGAGGCCGCAATCAGCATGGTGCAGTATCCGGAGCGGGTGATCGTCGAGGTCAATCAGGCGTTTCTCGATCTGATAGGCTGTGCCGGCCCCGAGGAAGTCATCGGGCGGGAAATACATCAATTCTGCGCGGCAACCACCGAGGACCTGCGCCTGACCGGTCTGGCCGAGACCGTTCTCGTCGACGGAAACGGCGGCGTTCCGGATCTGCAGCTGCGCCGCAAGGACGGTGCCCTCATTTACGTGTCCGCGCACGGACGACGCGTCGGTCCGGACGACTCCCGGCATCCGATCATCGTCTGGACGGCCGTCGACGTGACCCAGCGCCGGCAGCAGGAGCGCCGCATCGAGCAGCTGCAGCGGCTGTACCGGTCGCTGCTTGTCCAGGGCAACGTGGTGCTGAGGTCGCACGGCGAGGCCGAGATGATGGAACAGACCTGCACGAGACTGGTGCACGAGACCTTATTCCATGCGGTGTGGATCAGCCGGCCGGGCGAGGACGGCCTCATTCATGCCCTGGCGCGCTCCGGGAGCGGGTCGGAACACGCCGCTTCCGCCCGGCTTCACATTGACGACCCGACAGCCCTGGCGGCGCGGGCCTGGCGCGAGGGCCGGACCGTGTACTACAACGACAACTTCGGGGCCCAGCGCGACACCGCGTGGCATGCGTATCACTTGCGCTACCGCTGGGCATCGCTGCTCGCCACCCCGATCCGGCGCGAGAACCGGGTCTGGGGCCTGCTGGTCTTCGCCGCCCCCGAACCGGAGGCCTTTGACCCGCGGACGATCGAGGTCTGCGAGCGCGTGGCCGACCTGCTCGGACACGGACTCGATGAGCTCGAGCTGAAGCGGCGCCTGAACGAGTTGCGGTCGGAAGAGGCGCACCGCGCGCGTCACGATGCTCTCACCGGTCTGCTCAACCGCTTCGCCCTCGAGCAACACCTGCCGCAGGCTATCGCCCGCGCCCGGCGCAACGGTACGCTGGTGGCAGTGACGATGATCGACCTCGACGACTTCAAGCCCGTCAACGACAGCTACGGGCACGATGCCGGCGACGAGCTGCTGCGGCAGCTGGTCAAGCGATTGCAGGCCCGGTTGCGGGCGTCAAGCCTCATTGCCCGGCTGGGCGGTGACGAGTTCATCGTGGTCATCGAGGACCTGCTCGACGTCCAGGTCACCCAGCAGTTGAGGAGCGCCTTGAGCCGCCTGCACGAGGCCGTCGAGTCTCCCTTCGATCTGGGACAGGGGCGCGAAGCGGAAGTCGGCATGAGCGTGGGCGTGGCCCTATACCCGCAGGATGCCGAGGAGCCCGATGCCCTGCTGCGCGCCGCCGATGCTGCGATGTACCAGGCGAAGACGCACAAGGCCAGCCGGGCTACCTGGTGGTCGCTCGGTTCCCCGCATTTCGAGGACAGCGAGCAGGAGGTTCCTTTCGATCCGTTCGGATCGGAGGCACAGAGGCTGCTTGACTCCGGTGCCCGACACTTCGAGGAGGTCGCGCAGGAATTCGTCCGGACACTGCACGTCGAACTGTCGCGGCAGACAGAACCTTCCGCCATTCTGGCCTGCCTGACGCCGGATGGTCTCGAGGCGCTCGAAGCCCGGCAGATCGGGCACCTGCGCCTGCTATTCAATCCGCAGACCACCGCCGGCGCCATCGAGCAATCGGCCAGACGCCTGGGGCAGGTTCATGCGCTCATCGGCGTCAACGGTGCCTGGATCAGCCAGGCCATGAGCCTGTACCGCGGGCTGCTGCGGCAGCGTCTCGACGGCGCCGCCTCCGTCTCCCGCAACCGCCACCGGATGCTGCGGGCGGCCGACGCCCGGCTGCAACTGGACCTGCAGACGGAGCTCGATACGATGCAGAAGGTGACGGATACCTACAATGCACACCTGGCACGGCCGCTGCCGCGATTGCAGGAAACCTGGACCAGCCTGGCACAGGGAGAACTCGATGCCCTGGCCGCGCTCCCCGGTATCCGGGCCTGCCAACTGCTGCGTCCGCAACCCAACGGGGTGTTCGCAGTCGAGTTCAGCGCCGGAACGGTGGAACGGGAAGTGCGGTGCATTATGCATACCCCCGAAATGGTACCGCAGCTCGATACGCGCGCGCCGTCAGGTCGAGGCCTGATCGGGTCAGCATGGCGCATGGAATCGATCCAGCGCACCGATGCCTACGGACTGGACGAGCGCACGCGCCTCTGGCACGCCGATTTCCAGGCTCTTGGAATCCAGAGCATGGTGACAATACCGGTGCAGCGGGTGAAATGCCTGCAGTTCGTGCTGGCCATTGAGGGTGCCTATCCGCACCAGTTTTCCACAATCTGGGCCCAGACCTTCACCGCATCGCTGCAGAACCGCTGGAACCAGATCGCACAGCTGACCCAGACCCCGGCAGCACCCGTTCCGGCAGAGATGGCCGCGCAGTACCGCGCCCTGCTCTACTCCGGCGGTCTGCGCATGTACATGCAGCCGGTAGCGAATCTGACCAGCGGGGCTATCGTCAAATTCGAAGCCCTCGCACGGCTGGTTGCCGCTGACGGGGCGCTCATTGCGCCCGCACAGTTCCTGCCGGCACTCGATGACTCGGATCTGGACGTGCTGTTTCGGGCGGGACTGGACCAGGGACTCGAATGGCTGCGCCGGTGGAACGATGAGGGACTGGACATCGACCTGTCGCTCAATCTGGCACCATCGACGCTCATGCACGCCGACTGTGCGCGGTGGGTGGAAGAGGCTCTGCACCGGCATGCGATCGACCCGCACCGGTTGACGCTCGAGCTGCTGGAGAACCAGGAATTCGAGGAAGCCCGGCGCGACGAGGCGATCGGTGCCCTGCTGCGCGTGGGGGTACGCCTGGCCATCGACGATCTGGGCTCCGGTTACAGCAGCCTCAAGCGCCTGGCGAGTCTGCCGTTCGATATCGTCAAGGTCGATCAGGCGCTCATCCGGGACATCGCCACCGATCCGGTCAAGACACTGAGCCTCGTCCGCACCATCGTGCAGATCGGACATGACTTTGACCGCGAGGTCGTGGTCGAGGGCGCCGAGGATTTGGCGGTCATCGAAGCCGCTTCGATCCTCGGGGCACGGCTCGGACAGGGTTACGGCATCGCGCACCCGATGCCGGCTGAAGAGGTCCTTCCGTGGACGCGTGCCCGGACCTGGCAAGGCGTCGATACGCGCACGATCCATACCTACCTGGGGGCGCTGGCCTATCATTGGGCGTACCGGCACGACCACACCGGCCGCCATGCGCGTTCCCGAGAGGACTGCCCGCTCACCGCGTTCCTGCAGGGGCGGGGCCTGGGGAAGAGCGATGCGGCCCGCTGGCACAGCGAGACCCATGAGCCCGGCGGCGGCGCCGACTGCCGGGCCGCAAGCCGGCTTCTGATGGATTGGCTGGCTGGCCAGGTACGCGAAGAAGCGCGCGCTCCGAGGACGATTGATGATACCGGGCCACCGGCGAAGGCTTGTTCCCCGGCGGCGCTCCCGGATCGGTGACGTACCCGTCTTCGGGCACGTTTCTTGCCACATCCGTGTCGGACATCAGGACCTGGACGATCAAGGCGTGGAAAACGAGATTCCCCAGGCAGGACCTCCGCGCCGGATAAGCGCGCGTTTGCACCGGTCGCGGGCGGCATTGCCTGCCGCGTTCCGGCTGTGTCCCGGCGCCGCAGCCGCACCATGAACGATCGCGCCGACAGCACTCCGGAATTTCGCCTCCTGGAAAGCCAAGATGCGGCGTTTTATCTCGGCCTCATGCGCGCCTACCTGGACAGCGCCAATGACGGCATCTTCGTGCTGTGCGACGAGCAGAAATTCCTCATTGCCAACCGCACGATGGCGGACTGGCTCGGGGAACCCGAGGAGAAGCTGACTGCGCATAACCAGCGCGTGCCCATTACCGAATTTCTCGGACCGGTATCCTCCCAGGAAATCTTCGCGGCGCACTTCCACGACGCCATTGCCGGAAAGGTGGCGCGCTTCGAATGCCCGATTCACCCTCCGAACGGACAGCCGCGCTGGGTCGAAATCAGCATGAACCGGGTCGACGTGGGCAGCGGGGACATGGTTATCGCCGTCGTGCGCGACGTCACCCAGCAGAAGCTGATCCAGCTCAGACTCGAGCAGCAGGCGTTGCGCGATGACCTCACCGGCCTGATCAATCGCCGGGGCTTCATGATCCACCTGGAACGGCTGGCGCGCACCGGCACACGCGACGGACGCACCCATGCACTGCTGTGCCTCGATCTAGATCAGTTCAAACTCGTCAACGACACCTGCGGCCACTCTGCCGGAGATGAACTCCTGCAGCAGGTCGCCATCCTTCTACAGAGCAGCGTGCGCGGACACGATAAGGTATGCCGGCTCGGAGGCGACGAATTCGCCGTCCTGCTCAGCGATTGCAGCGGGAAAGAAGCGATGGATATCGTGCTGCTGATACAGCAGGCCTTCTCTTCGTTCCGATTCGTCTGGCAGGATCGCACGATCAATCTGGCCGCCAGCATCGGCATGGCGGAAATCGACGATACGGCGAAGGACAGCCTGGCGATACTGATGCGGGCCGATGCCGCGTGCTACGCGGCGAAGGAGCGCGGACGCAACCAGGTGGCACAGTACGTCGATGACGGAACAATCACGCGGCTGCGGTCCGACATGGACTGGGTGTCAGCCATCACCGCATCTCTCGACCGGGATCGCTTCTGCGTCTATTTCCAGAAGATCGTTCCGGCAGCGGAAAGCGCCCGGAACATCGCGCACCGGGAGATGCTGCTGCGCATGATTGACGCGAACGGGCAGATCGTGGCGCCGGGAAAGTTCATGGCAGCAGCCATCAAGTACAACATGATGACGGCCATCGACCGCTGGGTTATCCGGAACGTGTTCGCAGCGATGCGCCTGCAACGCAGGGAACGGGTCCGGCCGGACGCCGTCACCGAAATCACGACCATCAATCTCTCGGGTGCCAGCCTCAACGACGACTCGTTTTACAGCTTCCTCAAGGACCAGATCTCCGCGCATGACGTGCAGCCCTGCACGGTCTGTTTCGAGATAACCGAAAGCGTAGCCGTCGATGACCTGGAGCGCGTGGCCCGGTTCATGGCCGAATTCAGGACGCTGGGCTTCAGATTCGCGCTCGACGACTTCGGCAGCGGCATGTCCTCGTTTTCCTACCTGAAGGCCCTGCCTGTCGATTTCATAAAAATCGACGGAGGTCTGGTGCGCGAGGTGTCGCAGTCACCGCTGGATCGCCGCATCATCGAGTCCATTGTCTACATTGCCCGCGAGATGGGCGTACAGACGATCGCCGAATACGTTGAAAACCCGGAGACATGCGACTGCTTGGCGGCGATCGGCGTTGATTACGTGCAGGGCTATGCGATCCATCGCCCGGAACCGCTCGGAAGCACCGGCTAAGGCCATCGGCAAGCAGCTGCAGGCGCGATCGAGCGCTGCACGGCCGCACCAATCGGAAGGGCGCTCCCGGGCTCTTTCTTCCCGGATCCTTTCCGGAAAACTGCCGGCAGGTCTAGCGCTTGTGTGACAGACGCTTATGCAGCGGGCTGCTGCGTGGAAAATGCGCCAGCAGGAACTCCATCTGGTCGGCCAGCACCCGCCTGCCCTGCAGATACACATATTCGGCGTGGGTGGGAGTAAACGGCACAGCAAGCAACGTCATTCCGGCCTCCTCGGGGGTTGCGCCGGCCTTGTGGTTGTTGCACCGCTTGCATGCGGTCACCACGTTCATCCAGGTATCCGTACCGCCCTTGCTGAGCGGCGTGATATGGTCGCGCGAAAGGTCGTGCGCGTGAAACTGGACGCCGCAGTACATGCACAGATGGGCGTCGCGGGCGAACAGCGCCGGATTGCTGAGCGGCGGGACGTAATGTTCGCGCGACTTGATGTAGGCGTGGTCCCCGGTGGTGGCAATGATCGAATTGACTTCGATGACGCTGCGCAGGCCGCTGCTGGCGTTATAGCCGCCGCGGATCCGGTACAGGGGGACACCGCAGCTATAGGCCACCTGCCCAAGATGATAGATGCGGACCGCGTCCTGGTAGTCTATCCATTCGAGCGGCATGCCCGCCACGTCGGTACGCAAGACTTGCTGACTCAGTGGGTACACAACTGACCTTTCCCGTATGCCTCGGTGTTTGCCCGCCACCTAATCCTGCAAGGCCGAAGCCGGGACCATGTTTCCGGCCTCACCGTGCGACGCCTTTTATACGACAACCCAGCGTTATTGTCCATTTTCCGGGTATACTGGCACCCCGGTCCGCTTGCCGAGACCGCAACACCTCCGGACCGGATACCGCAAGCGCCGCTATCCCGGCCGCAAGCTGCGGTCGGCGCGGCAGGCCGACACCGGAGCAACCGCATGCAGACGAAGCAGGAACTGGTTCAGTATTACCGTTGGCTGCGCCAGTACGGCATCAACGATTCCCATAGCGGCAACGCATCAGTGCGCACCGGGGAGCACATCTGGGTCACCCCGACCGGAGCCTGCGCTGACACGCTCACTCCGGAAGCGCTGGTCGAGTGCCACCTGGACGGCCGCATCGGAAACGGGGCTTCTCTGGATGCGCCGCTGCATCTGGCAGTCTACCGGGGCAATCCCGAAGCGACTGCAGTGCTGCACAGCCACGGACCCCACACAGTGGCGCTCACCCTGGACGGCAACGACTTCGAGCCACCGGATTTCGAGGGCCAGCTGTACTTTCCGCGGGTACCCGTCATCCAGATACCCTATGATCGGTACCTGGCCGACGCTCCGGGCCGCGTGGCCGCAGCACTCGCCCGGCACCCGGTCACCGTGGTGCGCGGCCATGGCGTGTACGCCTGCGGGGCCAGCCTCAACCTTGCCTACAAGTGGACATGCTCCCTGGAGCTCTCGGCCAAAACGGCGTTTATCGCACGCATGGTCGCACGTCCCGGCTAGGGGGAGAGCGCCGGGACGCCAGGCCGGCGGCAACAAAAAAGCCCGGCGCTGGGCCGGGCTCTCGCGCAAGCATGACGGCAGCAACGCCGCTACTTGATCTTCGCTTCCTTGTAGGCAACGTGCTTGCGCACCACCGGATCGTATTTCTTCATCTCCATCTTGTCCGGGGTCGTGCGCTTGTTCTTGGTCGTCGTGTAGTAATGGCCGGTGCCGGCGCTTGACACGAGCTTGATCTTTTCACGTACCGCTTTGGCCATGGCTGTCCCTCCTAGACCTTTTCGCCGCGCGCGCGGATATCGGCCAGCACGCTGTCGATGCCGTTCTTATCGAGGGTGCGCAGCCCCTTGGTCGACAGTCGCAGCCCCACCCAGCGCTTCTCGCTCTCCACCCACAGACGGCGGTAGTGCAGGTTGGGCAGGAAACGGCGCTTGGTCTTGTTGTTGGCATGGGAAACGTTATTGCCCCTCATCGGGCGCTTCCCGGTGACCTGGCAGACTTTCGGCATGACTGGATTCTCCGTACACTTCCCCTGGCGGGAAGAGCCCGACTTTATACCAGATTCTCGGCCGCGCGGATAGCCCCCCGGGACAGGCCGCCCCGGCACGCGGCCCGCGCTACAGCAGGCCGCGGTCGCAGAAGGACACCACTTCACGGTCGCCGATCACTAGGTGGTCCAGCACCCGGATGTCTACGAGTGACAGCGCCTCTTTGAGCCGCTGGGTGAGCGCTTCGTCCGCGCGACTGGGGTCGGCAACACCAGAGGGGTGGTTGTGGACCAGGATCACCGCGGCCGCGTTTCGGACCAGCGCACGCCGCACGACTTCACGCGGATAGACCGCAGTCCCGTTGAGCGTGCCCCGGAACAATTCCTCGAAAGCGAGCACCCGGTGCCGGTTGTCCAGGTACAGGCACCCGAACACTTCATACGGCCGGTCGCGCAGACAGGCACGCAGGTAGCTCTGAGTATCGTGCGATGACGTCAGGGCCGCGCCGCGGCACAGCGCCTGCTCAAGGTGGCGCCGGCCCATCTCGATCGCGGCCTGGAGCTGCGCGTACTTCGCGTCCCCCAGACCAGGTGCCGAACAGAACTCCCCGCGCTGGGCCGCCAGCAGTTCCCTCAGTCCTCCGAATCGCGCCAGCAATTCGCGCGCCAGATCCACCGCGGTCTTTCCCGGAATTCCGGTGCGCAGAAAGATCGCGAGCAGTTCGGCATCCGAGAGGACCCGCGCGCCATCCTTCAGAAGCTTCTCCCGCGGCCGTTCCCCGGCCGGCCACTCACGGATCGTCATACCTCACCTCCACTGTGCGGTAACGGGCCCGGCGGCGCTGTCGTGCAGGCATTCCCTCCCGCATCCAGCGAGGCGGGCCGGCAGGCGGGCCTGCGATGATCGCTATGTATTTGCCGAGCCGCGCAAAGTACACTTTATACCATATGCAATTGCTCACAAATAAGCGCATCGTGCTGGGCGTCACCGGCGGCATCGCGGCTTACAAAAGCGCCGAAGCGGTGCGGCGCCTGCGCGACGCCGGCGCTGAGGTACGCGTCGTGATGACCCGGGCGGCAACCGAATTCATCACGCCCCTGACGATGCAGGCAGTGAGCGGCCACCCGGTGCACCGGCATTTGCTCGATACACAGGCCGAGTCCGGAATGGGCCATATCGAGCTGGCACGCTGGGCGGATGCGGTACTGGTGGCGCCGGCCAGCGCCAATTTCATCGCCAAACTCGCCCAGGGCATCGCCGACGACCTATTGAGCACATTGTGCCTTGCGACGGAGGCTCCGGTGACCGTGGCGCCATCCATGAACCGGCAGATGTGGGACAACCCGGCCACCCAGTCCAACCTGGCCGCGCTGCGGAACAACGGGATCCGACTGTTCGGCCCGGCCAGCGGCGCCCAGGCCTGCGGCGAGACCGGCGCCGGACGGATGCTGGAGGCACAGGAGCTCGTCGAACTGGCTGCCGCCCTATTCGAAACCGGGGAACTGTCGGGCCTCAGTGTGCTTGTGACGGCCGGCCCCACGTGGGAGCCGATCGATCCGGTCCGCGTCATCACCAACCGCAGCTCCGGCAAGATGGGTTATGCCGTGGCGACGGCAGCCATGGAGGCCGGTGCACGCGTCACACTGGTGACCGGCCCCACTGCGCTCACGCCGCCCGAGCGCGTGCAATGCATCCGCGTGATGACAGCGCAGGAAATGTTCGATGCGGTGCAAGCGCATGTCGCCGCTGCCCAGATATTCATCGGCGCCGCGGCTGTCGCCGATTACCGTCCGGCGCAGGTGGCGGCCGCCAAGATCAAGAAAGCGGCCGACACCCTGCAGCTGGAGCTGGTTCGAAATCCGGACATACTGGCGAGCGTTTCGGCGCGCACGCCGGCACCCCTTGTCGTCGGCTTCGCGGCCGAGACCGCCGACCTGAAGCTCAACGCCACCGCGAAGCTGCGGGCCAAGCGCGCCGACCTAATCGCCGCCAACCTGGTCGGCCAGCCGGGCAGCGGGTTCGAGGCCGACGAAAATCGTCTGGTGCTCATCGATGATACCGGAGCGGTCGAGCTGCCGCTTCTTTCGAAAGCCACGGCCGCACGCGAACTGATCCACCACATAGCCGTCCTGTACCATGCAAAAAATCCAGCTGAAAATCCTCGACTCGCGCATCGGCAGTAGATTCCCTGCGCCGCGCTACGCTACCGACGGCTCTGCGGGCGTCGATCTGTGCGCCTGCATCGACGACTCACTGCCCATCGCCCCGGGGGAGACTCACCTGATTCCGACCGGAATCGCGGTCCATATCGGCGTACAACACCTAGCTGCTGTGCTGCTGCCGCGCTCCGGGCTCGGCCACAAGCACGGAATTGTACTTGGCAATTTGGTCGGTCTGATCGACTCGGACTACCAGGGGCAGATACTCGTCTCCTGCTGGAATCGCGGCCAGGAGAAATTCGTCATAGAACCGGGCGACCGGATCGCCCAAATGGTGTTCGTGCCGGTGGTGCAGGTCGAATTTCAGATCGTGGAGGAATTCGAGGAAAGCCGGCGGGGGACCGGTGGTTTCGGGCATTCGGGCCGCAAGTAGCCGCGCCGCCGGGACCGGGGCGCGCGTCCCTGCCCGGTCAGAATTCAGAACTCGTACACGCCGTTCGCCGTAATCGCGTCGAAGTTTCCCGAGGTGTATTCATAGCCGCTCCCGATGTTCGAGTACACGTCGTACTCGACCCGCAATGCCCAATGGGGGCGCCAGGGCACCGAAGCAAAAGGAAACTCGACGCCCAGCCCGATCACCGGTTCGGTCGCCGAATCGTCCGCAGACGGACAGAAGGTTCCGCTCACAAAGCAGGTCTCCCGGTCCCGGGAACTCGCTAGCCCGAGCTTGCCAAATACCGAGACGATCCGGCTGACAGGGTAGGTGCCGACCGCTGCGACGTAGAGCGCATCGATCCGGTCAGTAGCGCTCACGGCGACATAATTCGCGCCGACCGCGGCCACGCTATTGAGGGTATATCTCCCGAAGTCGACGTAACCTACTTCAGCGGCAAAATACCGGTTGAAGCGGAAGCCGCCGAACAGCTGGTACAGCGAACGGCTCGAATCGTAGCTGCCCGCCACCGGAACTGCGTTGTTCGTCAGTACGGCAACGGAGTTGAAGACATTGCTGTCGGCGTCGACTGCATGTCCCGCGCCCAAGCCGGCGCCGACATACCAGCCCTGGGCCCACGCCGCGGGTCCGGCGGCGGCAGCCGCTACCACGGCAAGAAACATCAAGAGCGATCTTGTTGGTGACATCATTGCGCCCCTCCTCCAGAGCAATCCCTGACCCGCGAACCGTACCCAGTCCGTCTGCATTCCTCGACACGCTAGCACAGGCCGGCAATAGCCAGCAAGGCGACCCGGACGCCGGCAGTGTTTCGGTTTGACGAAGCCGCTAGATGGTGGCGCACCCCCTCCATCCTCGAATCCGTGCAGCTGGCCAGCCACACGACCGCGATGCCGCCGGAGGCGGATGGAATCCGATCGTCCGGGAAGAGGCGCCTTCAGTCTTCCACGCATCTGTTTCAAGCACGGATAGCGGCCGAGGTATTGCGGCGCTGCCACACTGAGCCGCGCGCTATGAGCAATGCAGCCGGCGCGCATGCGCCGGTACCGGTCCGGAAGCGGCGTCTCCCAGGCCGCAGGCCCGTCATGACTCAGCAGCCTCTGTCGTGCCAATGCCCCAGGAGCGTCAACGACCGCAACGTATCTGGCTCCCCTCAGACGAAATCGCTCGCAAGTGACCGGCGCACATTCTCGGGCAGGGCTTCGACGGTGGCGGTGTAGGCCCCGTGGCTGACGCCGGCGGCGATCGCCGCACCCTGCCGGACCGCTACCGCCATGGGGGTTGTCAGCTCGAAGCGCAGGAAATGCACCGACGAGGTCTTGGCCTCGGTGGCACGTTCGAGATCCTCGTCGGCAACAGCGTAAACGCGCTCGAAATCCGCAACCTGCACCCACACACGGTTTTCGATGCCGACCATCTGCTGCAGCGCGATGCGCCGTTCCTCGATGTCGCCATATTCGATCATGAGCGTGGCCTTCCAGTTGCGGCCATCCGGGATCATCGGGTTATAGGCCGCGAGTTCGTCTTCGATACCCTCCGGCTCGAAGACGCGTTCGATGCGCAGCATCTCCTGCACCTGATACTGGACCGTCAGGCGGTCTTCGAAACAGAGCGTCATGTGCGGTCCGACGGGCACCTTGCGGTTGCGCTTGTGCGCCAGCACCGCGGCGCGAAACGCGGGCCGCCCGACGGCGTATTGCTCGAGACTCATCAGATTGTCGCGGGTAAGTGATTGCATGCTTGTTCCTCTCTATCGGTTGGAGACCGGGACCGGTTGTCCGGTCCCTTCCGCTTTTTTGCGGCTACCTGCCCAGGCTGTCCAGCGCTCTCTGGAAGCGGTTGGCGTGTGAGCGCTCGGCCTTGGCAAGCGTCTCAAACCAGTCCGCGATCTCCTCGAAGCCCTCCTCGCGTGCGGCCTTGGCCATGCCCGGATACATGTCGGTATACTCGTGGGTTTCCCCTGCGATCGAGGCCCTGAGATTGTCGGCGGTTGCGCCGATCGGAAGGCCGGTGGCCGGATCGCCGCACTGCTCGAGATACTCCAGATGACCGTGGGCATGGCCGGTCTCGCCTTCAGCAGTGGAACGGAATACCGCGGAGACATCGTTGTATCCTTCCACATCGGCCTTGGACGCAAAGTACAGGTAACGGCGGTTCGCCTGCGATTCGCCGGCAAAGGCGTACTTGAGGTTCTCTTCGGTTCTGCTGCCCTTCAGTTGCATGACTCATCTCCAGATAAGGTTGAAATTGCTGGCTCGCCACGCGGCCGCGCCTTCGGACCACGGCACCTTTGCCGCGGCCCCCGACGTTCCCGGCGGGTGGCTTGGAACACAGCGTACGGGGGAGCCACGGCAACAGCCAATTGAATGTCGCCATGGAGTCGATAGCGCCTGGCTATCGGGACCGGGTCAGGAGGCGCTGCCGAGGTAGGTCACGCAATCGAGCGCACAGGAACGGATTGCCTGGCGCAGCGATTCAATTGCCTGGGGGCGCGGAAACGTAACGCGCCAGGCGAGCGCCACGCGCCGCTGCGGCGGGTTGACGAATGGCAGAATCACGGTCAGCCGGGCGGGATGTTGTGCGGGACCCGAGGTCGCCGTGCACGGCAACACGGTGATGCCCATTCCGGAGGCCACCATGTAGCGGATGGTCTCCAGGGAGCTGCCCTCCACCGCCTTCTGCAGCCCGCCCTCCGCGGCCGGCGTTCCGATACAGCTCGGGCAGGCAGCCACCACCTGGTCGCGGAAGCAATGCCCGGCTCCGAGCAACAGCACGGTCTGCGTGGAAAGGTCGTCGGTGGTGACGCTCTTCGTGTGCGCCCATGGATGCGCGGCCGGCACCATAACCTGGAACGGCTCGTCGTAGAGCGGCAGAGTGACAACCCCCGGCTCCTCGAACGGCAGGCAGACCAGCACCGCATCGAGATCGCCCTGAACCAGCCGCTCGCGCAGACGCGCCGTGTAGTTCTCTTCGATCACCAGCGGCATGCGTGGCGCCGCCTCGTGCAGAATCGGCACCAGCAGCGGAAAGAGATATGGCCCGATGGTATAAATCGCGCCAATGCGCAGCGTTCCGACGAGCGGATCCTGGGCCTGCAGCGCGATGGCCTTGACCGCCTCCATCTCCTCAAGCACGCGCCGCGCCTGCGCAACGATGCGCGCTCCCACCGCCGTCACCGCAACCTCATTCTTGGCGCGTTCGAAAAGCGCGACGCCGAGTTCCTCCTCCAGTTTCTTCACCGCCACGCTGAGTGTCGGCTGCGTCACGAAGCAGGCCTCGGCGGCCCGCCCGAAGTGGCGCTCGCGCGCAAGCGCCACGATATACCGCAACTCCGCTGGAGTCATGACTGACAGCCGCTCCCGGTGCCGGACTGACAAGCGAACATCCGGCCTGCCGCCCCCAATTCTCGGAAAACTGATTTTGTCATCGCGCACGCTGACCGGGCAAGCGCGGTTGCGCCGGCGCGCAGGCCGGCGGGACCGGTTCGGCCGACTGCACCGGCCCCCTGCCCGCATCCGGATCCGAGGGGAGACGGCCGGTGCGATCCGCCGACCGCCGGTGACATACGCAGCACGGTGGCCCGCCACCGGCGACATGCTTTACACTTCGCCCACCGAACAGAATGCCATCCCCACACGCAGCTGAGACGACATGCCATGTCCGAATCCCCTCTGGCCGCCACGCAATCGCCCGCAGATATCCCGGCAGAGATCTTCAAGGCCTATGACATCCGCGGCATTGTCGGTAAGTCGCTGACGCCTGCAATCACCGAACGCATAGGCCGCGCGATCGGCAGCGAGGCTTTGGCGCGCGGCATGCGGCGCGTCGTGGTGGCGCGTGATGGCCGCCTCTCCGGCCCGACACTGGTCGCGGCGCTCACACGCGGCTTGCTCGATACCGGCTGCGACGTCGTGGACATCGGCAGGGTGCCGACTCCGGTGCTGTACTTCGCCACACACCATCTGGGGACGCAATCGGGCGTCATGGTGACGGGCAGCCACAACCCGCCCGAATACAACGGTCTCAAGATGGTGATCGCAGGAGAAACGCTCGCAAGCGCCGCGATCCGGGATCTCCGTCGCCGACTGCTGGAAGGCGATCTTGCGTCCGGCCGCGGCACACTCGCCGAGTCGGATGTCCGCGAGGCTTACCTCCAGCGCATCGCCTCCGATGTCCGGCTCGGGCGCAGGCTGCGGATCGTCATCGACTGCGGCAACGGTGTCGCCGGCGAGCTTGCGCCGGAACTTGCGCGTCGCCTCGGATGCGCGGTGCAAGAGCTCTACTGCGATGTTGATGGCCGCTTCCCCCATCATCATCCCGACCCGAGCCAGCCGCAGAATCTGGCGGACCTCATACAGGCCGTGACCGGCGGCGGCGTAGACGTGGGACTCGCGTTTGACGGCGACGGAGACCGGCTTGGTGTGGTGTCGCCGGACGGCTCGATCATATGGCCGGATCGGCAGATGATCCTGTTCGCGCGCGACGTGCTGTCGCGCCACCCGGGCGCCGAGATCATCTACGACGTCAAATCCTCGCGCACCCTCGAGGCTGCCATACGCGAAGCTGGCGGACAACCGCTGTTGTGGAAAACCGGACATTCCCTGATCAAGGCCAAGCTCCGCGAATCCGGCGCGCTGCTCGCCGGGGAGATGAGCGGCCATATCTTCTTCAAGGAGCGCTGGTACGGATTCGACGATGGACTGTATGCCGGCGCGCGGCTGCTCGAGCTGCTATCGCACGACCCGCGACCGCCGGTGGAAATATTTGGAGCGCTGCCCAACACCGTCAACACCCCGGAACTGCACATCGAGCTGCACGAAGGCGAGCACCAGGACGTCGTCCGGCAACTGATGGAGCGGGCGCGCTTTCCCGGGGCGCGCGTGACCACTCTCGACGGCCTGCGTGTGGACTATCCGGACGGCTTCGGGCTCGTGCGCGCCTCCAACACCACTCCGGTCCTCGTGCTGCGGTTCGAGGGCGATAGCCCCGCCGCACTTGCCCGCATCCAGGGCGACTTCCGGACCCTGATCGAGCAGGTCCGGCCGGGTCTCTCGCTGCCGTTCTGATCTGTGCCGCACACCAGCATGCGGCAGGCGCCTGCGCGTACCGGCAAGCGCGATGCACCCGGTCATCCCCACCCGGACCTGCCACCGGTCGTCCCGTTGCGGACAGTCGTCGTGCGGGTACCCGTCCCGTATTGCAAATCTCCATGTCTGATCTAGGGTTAATCCACCGCCCCGCGAATACCTGCACGGCGACCGGCGGCCCACTATCCATTGAACAAGGAGCGCAGCGCATGGACCCACAACAGCATCGGACCCCATCTGCGGAGATATCCGGCCCCGCGTGCCCACCGATCTTCGGGGCGAAGGCACAGCCAGGGAAGACCGCGGCGCACCGGACGGGGCACATCCGGAGCGGCACCACGGCAGAGGCACCGACCGGCGACGCCGATGCGTTTTTCCGCACCCATCCGGCGGCCCTGCTCGAGGGACTCCTGAACGCAACCATCGCCGAATTTGGCGATCCGGTACCCGATCCGGACTGAACGCCGGCCCGGCCGGCCCGGATTGCCCGGCAGCAACCCGGGCCGGCTCCGGATAATTCCATATAAATCGCGATATTCCCCGCCGGTCCGGCCCTGCGCCGGATCCCCGTCGCTGGTGATCCGGCGCACAGCGTCTAATATTGGCTTATGAGATGCCAAGACGCGGAGGGTGCAAACCGGACCCGGGATCCACGCCGTCGCGGACGGCCATGACCGGGCGGCGCGCAGCACGCAGCAGCGGCCCGGCCGCGCTGCCGCCCGACTCCCCTTTCGAGACTGACCCGCGTATTGGCATATTTTATGCTTCCCTTCACGCATTGAAGGACGTGTCAAACCAAACGTCTCAGTGCGATGACATCATAAAGGGGGTCGGAACATGGCATGCGGCCACACCAAAAACTGCGAACTGTTTCCACAGTTCGCGCTCAATCCGGCGCTGAAAGTCTGGCAGACCCATTACTGCGAGGGTGAATTCGCGCAGTGCGCACGCTACCGCCTGTCCCTCGAAGGCAAGGCGGTTCCCCTCAACCTGCTGCCGAACGGCAAGCGCGTCGAGACCCCGCGCACGTCGACCGCCTACGGTGCAGCCGCGCTGTTCAATGCGATCCTCAAAGACCGGGCGCACATGGTGGAGTCGCTGCTGCGCACCGGGGTCGATATCAGCACCCGCAACCCCGAAGGCATGACACCCCTGATGGCGGCAGCCAGCCGCGGCAATATCGCCATCATCCGCCTGCTGCTCTCCAAGGGGGCTGATGTCACGGCCACCAATTTGCACGGGGCCAATGCCCACGACCTCGCCGTCCAGGCCGGCTGTCCACAGGCCGCCAAATTGATTGCGGCCGCCGGCGGCGGCCCGAGCGGCATCCCGCTGTCGGCTCCGGCCCCGACCGCGGAGCCGATGCTCGCGGCCGACGGAGCGGCAGGGCAGCCGTCACAGCCGGTATCCGCTATGGCGGAACCCGCCACGGAGGCGGGATCCCGCGAGGCTGAATTCCCGGCGCCCACTCCGAGCGCACAGGTCGTGTCGCTGGCGGAAGAGCGGACGCGCGCCCTGGATATCGGACCGAGCTACTGCCTGCGCATACCGACGCGGGATGCGCCGGAACTGGCGCGGGAAATCGCGCGCGCCTGCAGCGACTGCTACGTCGCCGTCGAGGCAATGGTGCGCAAGCCGGGAACAGGCGAACCCGGCGCCGCCTCGGTCATCGTGCTGACCGGACCGGTCGCGGACACGGATACGATCCTGCGAATCGTCCGCCGCCTCGAGACCTTCAGTGCGGTATCGGGCCCGGTCAGCTGCATGCGGCTCGAATCATTGGCCATGCCGGAACTGGCGAGGACTGCGATATGATGAACTACTGGCCGTGGTGGGCGGGATCGGTGGCGCTGGCCGCGATCGCCGTCGGCTTCTGGCTGCTGCTGCGGCGTCCGCTGGGCGTATCCGGCAGCTGGTCAAGCATCGTAGGCTGGCGCGAAGCGCGCGCCTTGGCGCGGTCGGAAACGCCTTTTCGCGTCAACGCAGCGGCCATGGGTGATGCCCTGCTGGCGGCAACGCTGGCGGAATTCGGCGAACAGGCCACGCTCCAGACCCTGACCGCGGCCGGCGCCGGTACCCCCTCGCCGGCCCGGGCCATCTCGCCGCCGACGCGCGCACCTTGGACCGTCCACCTGACGTTTCTGGTCGCACTGCTTGCGGGCGGATTCATCGCATCGACGCTGAGCGGCGGCTTTGCGCTGCGCTTCGACCTCGGCCCCGCCTACATCCAGCTGTTCGGCACCGGATGGCATTCGTGGCTGCTGCTGATGCTCGGCGGCACACTGGTCGGCTTTGGCACCCAGATGGCGGGCGGATGCACCTCGGGCCATGGCTTGAGCGGCTGCTCGCGTCTGGTTCCGGCAAGCCTCGTGGCTACGGCGACATTCTTCGCGACCGCGGTCGCGGTCTCCTTCCTCGCACAGGTGCTGGCAAAATGAAAAGGCAATCGAGCGCTGGGCAGCATTTCATCTACGGGCTTTCGGGTCTGGCCCTGGGCTTCTCCCTGAGCCGCATCGGATTCACCAATTTCGGGCAGGTGCACGGCATGTTCGTCTTCTCCCATCTGCGCCTGCTGTACACCTTCGCGGGCGCCGTCGGGCTGACCATGGCCGGATTCATGATCTTTGCCCGCGGACAGAACATCCCGTCCAAACCCTTCCATCCGGGCACGATTCCGGGCAGCATCCTGTTCGGCACCGGCTGGGCATTGACCGGATCCTGCCCGGCAGTCGCGATCGTACAACTCGGCGAAGGACAGCTGGCAGCGGCGTTCACGCTGCTCGGAATCCTGTTCGGTGTATGGTCCTACCGGCAGGCCCATGCCCAGCTCTTCCACTGGGATCGCGGCGCCTGCGAATAGGCCTCCAGCCGGGCGACCGCATTCCACACCGCCACCGTCGGAAGGGCCGTGTGCGCCGGCGTCAGGACGGGAGCTTGTGCCGCAGCGCCGCATGCGCGATGCTCTAGCTTGCCGTTGACCGATTACCTGGAACAATACTGATGCGTTACCTGCGCGCGCTCGCATTGCTCGTCGCCCTTCTCGGGCTGTTGGTGCCGGTTTCCTCCCCGGCAGCGGCGGCCGGACACCGCCACGGAGTCGTGATTCAGGTCAGCAACAACAATCCCGAAGCGTGGGATTTCACGCTGCTGAACATCAGTTACATTCAGGTCCAGCCCGGCAACCGGCACCTGCCGATCGAAGTTGTCGCGTTCGGCCCGGGCATCTATATGCTCACGCGCAATTCGGAGGTCCGCGCCGGCCTGCGCAAGGCAATGCAACATGGGGTGCACTTCGTCGCCGGCGAAGCCAGCATGAAGTCCCGCGGGCTCAAACGCCGGGACATTTATCCGGGCGTCACTTTTGTCCCGCTGGGGATCGCCGAAATCATCGCCCGCCAGCGCGAGGGCTGGTCCTACTTGAAGCCTTGATCCGGAACCGGGCCCGGTCCGCCCCAGGGACGGGCGGCGCCAGTCAGGTCTTGGGCAGGGTCACTCCGGTCTGTCCCTGGTATTTTCCGCCGCGGTCGCGATAGGAGACCTCGCAGACCTCGTCGCCGTCGATGAAGATCACCTGCGCCACCCCTTCGTTGGCATAGATTTTCGCGGGCAGCGGCGTGGTATTCGAGAATTCGAGGGTCACATGACCCTCCCATTCCGGCTCGAGCGGCGTAACGTTGACGATGATGCCGCAGTTCGAAACAAAAACCCCCGCTTCGAGCGCGAAGTTCCCGGCTTCCGGCACCGTCAGACAGTACACGTCATGATCACCAGGCAGCTCGCGCACCGCCTCGATGCGGTGGTTTCGGCCGGGACGCGCGCTGAAGGCGCTGATCAGTTCCGGCGACAGGCGGAAAGCAGCCTGATCCGGCCCCACGGACCGTACCGGCTGCCGCGCGGCGCGCGCCGCGGACCCGTACGCACGGTCTCCGCGATGGCGGTCGTGCCAGTCATGGCCCGGATGCTGACGGGCCGTCTGCCGGCCCGCGACGCCGCTGCCATGGCGCAAATCCCAGTCGCTCACGAGCCGCCGCGTCGCCATCCGCTGTCCGCTGATCGGCTGATAGACCGCTTCCTTGCCGTGAACCACGTCCCGGTAAAGCGGCATCAGGCAATCGCCGCGGCGCAGGTCTGCGGCCGCCGCAGCCGATCCATCACGCCGGATGAACACATGGTCGGGCGTAGACCGGATGGATTCACCCGAATCGAGTTCGATCTCGATGAGCGCGTCACGCCCGATCCAGCGCGGAGCCTCGAGCCGGGTGACGATGATCGCGCCGGAAACGCCAATGCTGTATCCCCAGAACACCTCGCCCTGTTCGGACCGCCTCGCCATATCCTCGAGGGCGACCGAGCTGCCGTCCACGAGCGCCACCCGCTGGTCGCCGCGAAAGCAGCGCGCATAGGTGCTCTTTCCGAGGCAGAGCACCAACACATTGCGCGGGACCCGGAAGTATTCCACCGTCCGCGCCAGCGCGAAGGAGTTGGGCGGAATGATGCATACGTCGCCCTTGAAGTCCACAAAGCTCTTGGCGTCGAAATTCTTGGGATCGACGATGGTGGAATTGATGTTAGTGAAGATCTTGAATTCGTCCGAGCAGCGGATGTCGTATCCGTAGCTCGACGTGCCGTAGGAGACAATCGGGCCGCCGCCGTTGCGTCGCACCTGCCCCGGCTCGAACGGCTCGATCATCTTCTGTTCCAGCGCCATGCGCCGGATCCATGTGTCGGATTTGATTCCCATCGGGCGATAAGTGCGCCTCGGACGGCAGGCCCGGCGCCGGTCGGCGTCGGGCCCGTCCGAAGCTGTCTTTTTCAGGTGTTCTGGATGACGATGTTCGGGAACTTGGCGCTGAAGTCCTTCTTCCGCAGCGACAGCTTTGCCGCTACGCGCCGAGCGATCTCGCGGTAGACCTGGGCCAGGCGTCCTTCCGGATCCGCCACCACTGTTGGTTTGCCGTTATCGGTCTGCTCGCGAATGCGGATATCGAGCGGAATCGCCCCGAGAAAGTCGACGTCGTACTGCTCGGCCATGCGTACGCCGCCACCCTCCCCGAAGATATGCTCCTCGTGTCCGCACTTGCTGCAGATATGAGTGCTCATGTTCTCGACGATGCCGAGAACCGGAATCTCCACCTTCTCGAACATCTTGAATCCCTTGCGTGCATCGAGCAGTGCGATGTCCTGAGGCGTCGTGACAATCACCGCACCGGTAACCGGGACCTTCTGCGCAAGCGTGAGCTGCGTGTCTCCGGTGCCGGGCGGAAGGTCGATCACCAGATAATCGACATCGTTCCAGTTGGTTTCCTTCAGCAGCTGCTCCAGCGCCTGGGTGACCATGGGGCCGCGCCAGATCATCGGGGTCTCCTCGTCGATCAGGTACCCGATGGACATGGACTGCAGGTGATAGCTCACCACCGGCTCCATCTTGTGTCCGTCCTTGGATTCCGGCTTGGCATGGGTGCCGAGCATGCGCGGCTGACTGGGTCCGTAGATGTCCGCGTCCAGGATGCCCACGCTCGCCCCCTCCGCCGACAGCGCCAGAGCCAGATTGACGGCGACCGTGGACTTGCCCACACCGCCCTTGCCGGAGGCGACGGCAATGATGTTCTTGACGCCTTCGATCGGCTTCACGCCCTTTTGTACGCCGTGGGCCGCGATCTTGGAGGAGACGTTCACGCTCACCTCCTTCACGCCGGCGATGGCGGCCACCTTTTCCTTGAGCTTGGCCGCGAGGCCGTCCCTCGAACCCTTTGCCGGATACCCCAGAACCACGTCCACACTGACCTTGCCGCCGTCTACGCCGATCTTCTTGACGCACTTGGAGGACACCAGATCCTGCTCAAGGTACGGGTCGATGACCTCCTTCAGCGCCGTCTCGACCTGCAACTGGGAAACTTCTGCCATAGACCTCTCCGCACAACGCTCGTATTTTTTGGACCCGCCATGCTACACCGGGCGGCATGAAATGTCATGGTTGGCATGGATTAACAGGGGCTTATCCCATGCATGGCCTGTGGATGTTTGTTGCCGAGCAGGGCATCACCGCAGTCCGCGCCAGGGCCCGCTGCCGCCTTCGACAGCACCGCGCGCGAACAGGACCGCGGTATTTTGGTTTACAATGCCGCGCATGGTCCCCGCGAAACGCAAGATCCTCGTCACCAGCGCCCTGCCTTATGCCAATGGTCCGATACATATCGGGCATCTCGTCGAGTACATCCAGACCGATATCTGGGTCCGGTTCCAGAAACTGCGCGGACACAACTGCTACTACGTATGCGCCGACGACGCCCACGGCACGCCGATCATGCTGCGCGCCCAGAAGGACGGAATCGAACCCGGGGAACTGATAGCGCGCATGGGCCAGGAGCATCTGCGGGATTTCACCGAATTCGGGATCGGATTCGACAACTACGGGTCCACCGACTCGGCGGAGAATCGCGAGTTGGTCACGCAGATCTACCGCCGGCTCCAAGCGGGTGGACATATCAGCACGCGCACAATCCAGCAGGCCTATGATCCGGTGATGAACATGTTCCTGCCGGACCGTTTCATCCGCGGGACCTGCCCCCGCTGCGGCGCGCCCGATCAGTACGGCGATTCGTGCGAGGTATGTGGCGCTACCTACTCGCCGACGGAACTCAAGAACCCGGTATCGGCCGTGTCCGGCGCGACGCCGATCCAAAAGGAATCGGAGCACTACTTTTTCCGCCTCGGCGACTTTGCCGACCCATTGCGGAACTGGCTCTTTCCCGACATCACCCAACCGCGCCACGTGCAGGCGGAGGTTGCCAACAAACTCGATGAGTGGTTTGCGGCCGGACTCCAGGATTGG
>JAJYEK010000200.1 GCA_021785795.1 Pseudomonadota bacterium | reverse complement strand
GATCTACATTTCGCCGTACGGTACACAAACACCCACGTCTGGGCGCTGTTGGGAAGCTTGAGCTTCGGTCCGCAACGACCGAGTTACCGCATTCCCGAGCGCGACGAGGAAGCCATTGCACGCTGAAACAGGTATTCTGGCCATTTTGATTGAGACGCGACACATGAAAATTCTCATTTCCATTGCTCGGTACGCCTCCTAGCGCTTCTTTCCAGGAGGCGAGCAAACAATGCGTCAAGTTCCTTTGCCGTACGTCCTGCATTGAAACGGCTTTTAGCTTCACTTACAAATTGCTCCGCTTCATTTCTTCTCGGATCTCTCATCGCCTGGGCAATCGCTGCTGCTAGTCCTGACGAATCTTTCGGAGAAATCGCCGTTGCTGGGCTTCCTTCTATGACTTCCCGCAAACCAACGCAAGTCGATGCAATCAGCGGTACCCCCGAAACCAACGTTTCCATGGCTAGCAGCCCGGACGCCTCCCACAAAGAGGGCATCGTCACAATATCTAGCCCTTTCAGGGACGCAGCAATATTCGAAACAAACGGAAGAAAGCGAAAATATTCCATTAGCCCCATCTTGCGAATGTATTTCGTGTCCTCCCGAATAAACCCACCAGTTCCGAACGCCAAGACTAGCGGCTGCATTGGAAGATCTTCAATTCGCCGCAGCGTCTCAATTGCATCGACAAGATAGACAAAACCTTTTGGAGCCATGAATCGGCCGAAGAATCCGATGAGAAATACGTTTTTCGGAAGTCCCAATTCATTACGGAAATCGCGTTTTTCACCGGAATTGAACTGCTCAACATCAATTCCGTGATTTATCGTTACGATCTTGTCCTTCCGATATCGCAATCTCGGAAAAAAATCCAGAAGGTTCCGTTCGGCGTCCCCTCCTACCGGGTTTATGCAATTCGCCAAACCTAACGCAGCTGACACGATCGTTTTTTTTACTGTTCCGCGAAATCCACCGAACTGTCCTAAGTTGAATATATCGTGCAACGTGATCACATGTGGTATCCGTAACAGAGCAGCAGGCACTGTTGAGCTTGTTCCGGCAGTGACCCCATGCGAGTGAATCAGATCATGCTTTCCACTGAGTATCGCCTTTGTCGCTGCTCGGAAAAAACCAGACGCGTCAGATTCATCTCCAGATAAAATGACCGTAGGTCGAAGATGCGCAAGGTCGTTGAACAAAATCTGCATCTCCTCTGTATTTGGACCGAGGATTGTAAAGTCGTATTTATCGTGATCGAGCTTTCCATATACATAGCGCAAGTACGTTCGTATTCCCCCAACTGGCCAACGAACGACAACCAAGATTCGGCCACGTATGTTAGACATGATTATGCCTATCCGCCGTCTGTGCACGCAGGTTAGTACTATGCCGATGAACTTCAAATCCCGCTGGCACTTGAATCACCATTTCCTCTGTGCCTGTCCTGATCATCGGAAAACAGTCGCATTTTGTTAAGTGGTGTAAATTCGTCACTGCGGTTCTGGTTCGGTTGTTTTTTGTTACGCCACTGCTAGGGGTTTGAACTCAAGCGCGGACAGCAGTGGGTCCGACGATCGTGAAATCGTATCGCTTCTGATCCGCCGGTGATAGACATCCCGCAAGTAAGTGCGGATTCCGCCAACCGGCCAGCGCACCACCGCCAATATCGAGCTCCGCATCACGCAAAACATCCGCCAACCATTACTTCGCTCCAATACCTCGTAGGTATGCAGGCATGTAAAAACCGCCTCTTCGGACTTTTGTGTGGGTGCGGTGTTGAATGTTTATGGTGCACAGCCCACGGAGTAGAGATCAAGCCTGTTCCGCAATGAAAGAGAATAGCGATCCAATACAGAATGAAGTTGCGATAGCCCTGGGCATTGGCCTTGAAGAGCTGCATCCGGCCGTTGGTGCCTTCGGAGGCCGCGTTCGTGATGCGGTGCTTTGTGTAGGTGAGCAACCCAGGCAGATGACGCTTGAGGGTTCTGGCAGCTTCGATGATCGGGGGTAGACGGGAGTGAATTGCCCAAAAAATACCAGCGGTCGAAGAACTTCTTGGCGGGTCCCGCGTTGGGAATGTCTGGCCCTGGCGTTCGCTCCAGTTCCTGGGGTTCTTCAGTGCGGCCGTGGCGCATATATACCCGCCTATCCCGACCGCCATTCGGCCCCGCTTTCTACTTCGACCTTTTCTGTACTATCCGCATAACGCTGGACAATTAATCGTCGGATCACCAATGCGAGCCCACCGATCAAGTACCAGTCGTACGTCGAAAGACCATACGACGCCACACTCGTTAACAGATATACCCATATCCAGACGTGCATCGCATTCGCTGCCGACCTGATCGTACTTGGTGAATCCGATACTCTGGACAAATCGCGCAGGCTCGCGTGCACGTTCTTGAATATGGACCAGAGATATAATAGGTAAATGACCAGTCCGACCGTACCGAGCTCCTCTAAGACCTCCGTAAAGAGATCATGCGACGGCTGCCAGTCCCCAAGCGCGTGTCCGTTGGCTTCCTCCGAGGTACCCAGGCCGTGGCCGAATATCGGCGCCTGCATTCCTACTTTGAACGTGTTGATTATTCCGGTAATTCGTCCTTCCGCGGTAGCTGCTCCGGCTACGTGGTGATCGACGGTCGACAGATACCTATCCCGCTGCAGCGGGGTCATCATGCTCGGAACCACCAGGATCGCGCCGAGCACGATGACCCCAGTCAAGAACCGGTACCGCCCCTTCCACATCACCATCAGCGTAAACATCACCAATCCCACCAGACCCGTGCGAGATTGCGTCAATGCGAGCGCGTACATTAAGATCCCGAATATCACAACATATAGTATGAACTTCCTGACCGACCGCCCCGTCAGGAAGTAGTGCAAAAATGGCAATATCGACAAGATTACATAAGCCAAACCATTCGGATTAATGATGTCCGCTGGCGCACCCGACAGCCGTTTCAGAAAAAGATCTGGACCCATGTAGGTTGATTGTCCCCAATAGCCGCTAGTCACATGCATATACAGCGGTTCAGCGACCCGAAACAGCTGCCCTCCCACAAAACAGGCAATCAGAAGGGCGAGTTCTTTTTCAGTTTCGACAAGATACGCAGTAAAGAAAAAGAACACCACAGACTTTGCCAGACCTGGAATTCCGGCATGGAGCACGCTGCCCGGCCATTTCACGAGAAACAGCGTAGCCAGTATGTATGCAATGAGCGCCCACAGGATGTTTTCCGAATTGCCCTCAACCTGCGGCGGATCTGAGGATCGACCACGCATTACGATGATCGCCATGATTGCGCCCATGAGAAGAAAATCCGATCTGATCGTGGCCAGGAACATAAACCTCGCCGGCAGATGCAGAAGGTAACTCATCATGAACAGCAGATAGAGCCTGAATCCTGCTTTTTCCATTTCATTGCCTATGTCGGCGCCTGTACTTTGATCGGTATGCGCCGGGACAGGCCATCAGACTAACCCGCACGGGTTCCCGGGTCCCGGACACCCGCTTCGCCGGACCGGATACACAAGAACCTGACGATAGACTGAAAGATATTCTTCGGCCATCCGGTCACTCGTGTACGACGCGGAAAATACGCGATGCGCAAAGTCTGTCATTGCCGCGGTCTGGCCAGGATCGTCCATCACCCGGGCAATCCCCCGCGCAAGCGCGGCCGGCCTTCCGGGCTCCACGAGCACCGCCCCTTGCCCGTCTGGTACAACGCGGGGAATCGCACCGACGGACGTCGCTACAATGGCCGTTCTTGCTCTTGCCGCCTCCAGCAGGGTCATTGGACACCCTTCCGTCAACGAGCTGATCACAAAAACATCAAACAGGCTTAGATACTTCTCCGCATTATTTCGGTACCCAGCCAAATGCACACTGTCCTGCAGCCCAAGACGGGTAGCCTGCGCTTCGAGATGCGCCCGTTCCGGCCCCTCACCGATGACCGCAAGCCGGACGCTCCTGCCCTCGGCACGCAGAATAGCCACCGCCTCCAGCAGATGATGATACGCCTTTTCTGGTGACAGCCGGCCGATTGCGCCGATTGTAAACGCGCCCTTGGAAAATTCCGCAAAATTCTGCACCTCCTGGGCTGTCAGCGTTTCGCCGCCGGCTGCTGTCGGAATCCCGTTCGGAATCACCGTCATTCTTCTACGGACAGAACTCGCTAGGCGGGCGTCTTCCAGCATCTGTGCGCTGACCGCTACGACTGCATCGTGAAACCGCAGGCTCATCCGGTCAATTTGTTCGTACAGCCCCAGTACGCGACCGGCGCCAGTACTGGTCCAGCCGTGCAGCGTGCTGACCAATGGGATGTTACGCAGATATGGCGGGATCAGCCCGACAAGGATGTTCCCCTTGTAGCCGTGCGAGTGAAGCACTTCGAACCTGTTCTGTTTCGCGTAGCGCAGTATCCCCAGAGCTCCGACGAAATTCACGCCGCGCCGCATACGGATCGGATGCACCGGGATGCCGAGCGCTTCAGCCTTTGCTTCCAGCTCCTTGCGGGCAATGTGCCGCTCCCCGATGCTGCAGATCACCGGAGAAATACCCAGCGCAGACTGAGCCCCCGCCAGGTGCAGAAGCATCGTTTCGGCACCGTAAAGCCCGCCGCTGTCAATTACATGAAGCACTTTCACGGCCAACTTCCTTCCAGAGGTGCTAAAATCCATACCTCCAGCGCGGCGTTGCGTCGACCCTGCGGTTCGGCCGGCTAAAGATACCCCGCCATGAAAGCAGGAACTGGAACTCGCGCATGTCAGACCCCACCGAGTATCGCCCGATTTCGAAGCGATCCCAGGTTCCTGCATCGGGAAACGCCACCGCCGCCGACAGGTAACCGGCCTTTTCCACCAGATTCTTCAGCCGTTCATCATAGTCGTCCGTGTCGCCGTTTGGATACGAAAACGAGAGTACCGGCTGCCCGATTATTTCCTCAATCCTCCGTTTGGCCCCCACAATCTCTTCCGCAAGCTGTCCTTCAGGAATCTTGACGAGCCTGGGATGCGTGGCCGTGTGGGCACCGATCTCGATACCGGACCGGCTCATCTCCTGAAGCTGCTGATATGACACCGGCGCGCAGTCACTGGGAATCTCTGCCGGCACATTAACTTCCAGGCGCACTGCCAGATCAGCCAGAAAAAGATGCCTCTGCTGCTCTTCAAGCGACAGGCAGTACTGGCAGATTTCGCTCCACAGTTTCCGCCTCTCCCGCTTGTCCTGCGGACTGCAGAGACGTTCTTCTCCCTTAATCGTAAGTGGCCACTGACGGAGCGTCGTGTTTTCAAGCATATAGCTGACGGTGTCCGGCCACAGCCACAACCTCCGGTCTACAAAGCCGGTGGTCACATAAAATGTTGCAGGGAGCCCATATCTGCTCAATACCGGAAATGCGTGGGTGTAGAAGTCCTCGTATCCATCATCCACTGTGATTACGACGGTGTTGTCTGGCAGGCTTTCCCCCGCCCTCAGCCGCTCGCCGAGTTCAGCCATCGCCATGACATGGCAATGCCTTTTGAGAAATATCACTTGCTGGGCGAATATGTCCGCGCAGGTTCTTCGCCCCTCGTCGTCCGATCCGAAACGGTGATACAGCAAAATCCGCGGGACGCGCCTTGTCATCCAGCGCCCCAGGCGCAAACCACTCGCCGCACAGAGCACATCTGCGGCCAGACGTCGCAGGCTAAGCTTTTTGCCTTTTATTGCACCGTTGTCATCGCGTGCACCCATGCCCTCCGTCCCCCTTCTTTTGCTCGCAACCAGCCTTTCCCCGCTTTTATAGATAGCTGCCTGTCCTCGCAATTCGAGCAGACCGAAACGCCCTTACCCACCTTTTGCAAACACCGTGCCAGAGTGGGCACGGACAAACTCAGCGATCAGTCTCCTTTCTCGTCCCGGCGGCTCGCCAGCGGCACATCTTACAACCCGCAAGGTGCGCGTACGTATCCATCAGATAGAGCACTTTGATCGGGGCACGATCCATCAACCAGTACGCGGCTCCCAGATGACTTTCTTCTGCCTCAACGCAAACTTCAGAAACGCGTGCGCGGAGGCAATGTTCAGCAGGGCAAAATAATATGCAAAGGTGCTGACCCTGTTCTGCGTCCGCCGGCCCTCGAAGACCCTGCCCGTCAGCGCCAGAAACCACAGGGCAACCTGGCCACCGAAAATTCCCTCAAAAAAGACGCCATGCGCACCGCTGACCAGCGCAGCATTGGATACAAACAGGGCCACTAGCGGGACGAACGCGGTGTATCGCAACGCCTTGTGTGACAACAGCTGCCAGGCATAAATACCGTGCTTCAGCGGATTGAACAGCTCGCGGACATCGAGCATGGCCCAGAGTGCCCGCAGAGCGACCCTGACCCGCATCGCATATTCGTCGTTCCCGGACCGCAAAGCATCCTCCGTCAGGATCGCCGAAGGTTCGTAGACGGCTCGATACCCTCGGGCCACGACACTCAGCGGAAGC
>JAJYEK010000199.1 GCA_021785795.1 Pseudomonadota bacterium | reverse complement strand
GCTCGATCCGGCTGGCATCGGCGAGGGCGAAGTCGGACGGCTGATGGCGAGGTTGCTCGGCCATCGCCTGGATTATGCCGACATCTATTTTCAGTATAGCCGCCACGAGAGCTGGATGCTGGAGGAAGGACAGGTCAAGAGTGGCAGCCACAACATCGAGCAGGGTGTGGGTGTGCGTGCCGTGAGCGGAGAGAAGACAGGGTTTGCCTACTCCGACGACATCGTGCTGCCCGCGCTGCTGGAGGCTGCCACCGCCGCACGGGCGATCGCGCGCCAGGGCGGCGACCTAGCGGTGCCATCGGCTTGGCGTTCGAGCCCGGTTCTCGATCTGTACCAGCCGCTCGACCCCCTGACCAGCCTCGAGGATGGGGCCAAGGTGAAACTTCTGGAGCAGGTGGAAACCGAAGCGCGGCGCCAGGATCCGCGGGTGAAGCAGGTGATGGCCAGCCTGTCCGGCGTGCAGGAGACCGTCCTGGTAATGCGCAGCGACGGTGTTCAGGCAGCGGATATCCGGCCCCTGGTGCGATTGAACGTCACGGTGATCGTAGAGCAAGGCGGGCGACGTGAACAGGGCAGTCATGGTGGGGGTGGACGCTTCAGCTATCAGGACCTGCTCGCAAAAGGCGCTGCCGCGACGTATGCGCATGAGGCGGTACGCCAGGCCTTGGTGAACCTCGACGCTGACGCGGCCCCGGCCGGTACCATGAAAGTCGTGCTCGGACCTGGATGGCCGGGCATACTGCTGCACGAGGCCATCGGGCATGGGTTGGAAGGGGATTTCAACCGCAAGGGTACTTCGGCGTTTTCCGGACGTATCGGCGAACGTGTCGCTTCGATCGAATGTACAGTCGTCGACGATGGCAGCCTGCCCGGCCGCCGTGGCTCGCTCAACGTGGACGACGAGGGGACTCCAACGCAGCAGACCGTGCTGATCGAAAAGGGAATCCTGAAGTGCTATCTCCAGGATCTGCAGAATGCCCGCCTCATGGGCATGGCGCCGACCGGTAACGGGCGGCGTGAGTCCTATGCCCATATTCCGATGCCGCGCATGACCAATACGTTCATGCTGGCCGGCCGGCACGATCCCGGAGAGATCATTGCATCGGTCGATAAGGGGCTCTACGCCGTCAACTTTGGCGGGGGTCAGGTCGACATCACGTCCGGTAAATTCGTATTTTCAACGAGCGAGGCCTATTTGATCGAAAACGGCAGGGTTACGCGGCCGGTAAAAGGGGCCACGCTCATTGGAAACGGTCCGGATGTTCTGACGCGAGTGACGCGCGTCGGTTCCGACGTTCAGCTTGATTCCGGAGTCGGCACCTGTGGCAAGGAAGGCCAGAGTGTGCCCGTTGGTGTCGGACAACCGACGCTGCTTATCGAAGGTCTTACAGTGGGCGGAACACATGGCAGCTGACGGGTTTTGGAGGCGCCTGACCGGCGCATACCTGACCCGTTGCGAATGCAGGAGGGTTACGTCATGAATGACCAGTTTCTGAATGAGGAGCGGCCGCTTCCAGAGGCTGGACGCGGCAATGTCGTGCAGTGGCACGTGTATCGGCGCATCGGCGAGGCACGTGCCCACCTTACCCACATAATTCTTGGACAGGGTCAGCATATAGTCGGGGGTCACAGCCACGACAGCATTGGTGATCTGTGGTGGGTCGGCGTCGAAGTGGACAACATCGGGCATTGGGGAAATCGCGGTGCCATCAACAAGCACTCGGGTTAGGGGCATACTTGATGACGCAAGAACTGAAGCCGGCGGCGTCCGTCGCCACCACTCCTGAAGCGCTGCGCGCGCTGATCAGCGAAGTCCTCGCGGAAGCGTTGAAGCAGGGCGCCAGTGCGGCGGAGGCCAGCGCAAGTGTCAGTCAGGGTCTGTCTGTGACCGTGCGGCTCGGTAATGTCGAGACAGTCGAACACACCCGGGACAAAGGCTTGGGCATAACCGTCTATTTTGGCAAGCAGAGCGGTTCGGCCAGCACTTCGGACCTGGGGCCAGAGGCCATTCACGGCACGGTGCGGGCGGCGGCGAGCATCGCGAAATATACGGCCGCCGATGAGTTTTCCGGACTTGCCGACGTCGCATCCCTTGCCAAATCGATTCCCGATCTTGACCTGTATCATCCGTGGAACCCCGGCGCCGACCGTGCCATCGAGATCGCTGCTGCGTGCGAGCATGCGGCTCGCTCGGCCGATGCACGCATCCTCAATTCCGAGGGTGCATCACTGTCTTCGCACGAGGGGCTGGAGGTATATGGCAACACCAATGGTTTTCTCGGCGCCGTCGCTGCCACACGTCACGCACTGAGCTGTGCCGTTGTGGCGCAGGACGACTCCGGGATGCAGCGCGATTACTGGTATACAGTCGCGCGCGATGCGCGCGATCTCGAGGTACTGGAGTCCGTTGGCCGCCAGGCGGCGGCGCGGGCGGTGCGCAGGCTGGCTGCACGCAAGTTGTCCACGCGTGAAACCCCGGTACTGTATGAGGCGCCTGTTGCCTCCAGTCTCCTGTCGCACTTTGTCGGAGCAGTGCGCGGAACCAGCCTGTATCGCGAGGCTTCATTCCTGTTGGGTCAGCTCGGCAAGCCGGTGTTTGCGCCGTGGATCCGGATTTATGAGCAGCCACACCTGAGGAAGGGTCTGGGCAGCGCCCCTTTTGACAACGAAGGTGTCGCCACACGCGACCGTGATCTTGTGCGCGACGGCATGCTGCTGGGTTACGTTCTGGATTCGTATTCGGCGCGTAAGCTTGGCATGGAGACAACCGGAAATGCCGGAGGCGTGCACAATCTTGCGATCGAGGCCGGGGACGACGATTTTCCGGCACTGCTTGCGCGCATGCATACCGGGTTGCTCGTGACCGAGTTGATCGGCTTCGGAGTCAATACCGTCACAGGCGATTATTCGCGCGGGGCTGCCGGATTCTGGGTGGAAAATGGTGAAATCCAGTTTCCGGTTGAAGAGATCACCATTGCCGGAAACCTGCGCGAGATGTTCCGCCAGATCGTTGCTGTCGGTCGGGACGTCGATCTGCGCGGCAACATCCGCACCGGGTCCATTCTTGTCGAGAACATGACGCTCGCCGGCTCCTAGGCAGCGCGCGGAGCCGGCAGGGACAGGCTCAGAATGGCCCCCACGATGCAGAGTGGATCTCGTTTTCCTCGGGTGGCAGGCCGCGTTTGAGACGCAGACCGTCAGCCTCAAGGTACAGTGCCGCGTGAAAGCGAGTTCCGATTTCATCAAGCATCCATGCGATGTCGGCCGGGTGACAGATTGCGCCGTTGCGGTTCAAATGGCGGACCAGCATGGTCGTGGGCTCAACCTTGATCACCAGGGGAAGTGGCAGGGCGAGCGGCAGTACCTGCTCCCGAACCACCCGCTCCAGTGGGCCAGGCGAACGCGGCCGGGCCTGACGGATGTCGAAGCGCAGGTGTCCGCCACCGCCGCCCACCATCAGGAGTTCCTTTGTCCACTCGATGCACAGGCCGGAGTGAACGATGATTGTTCTGCCGGTAAACATCGCGAAGAACGGTCCATACGCAGTTGCCCGTAGACGCGCACTGCGTCCGCGTCTACGGATCAGCGTGACCAGCCTGGATATCATATGCCATGATGCCCAGCGTCCGCAGGACCTGCAAGTCGCCACCATCGGGACGCGAGTTGTCGTGGCCGCCGGTCTTGCGGGGTGGCATGCCACCGCTGCATTTTCGGCCCAATCGTGCCGCAATGCAGGTGTTGGCGAATCAGTACGTTTCCACCTGCCGCTGGGGGATTTCGCGGCTGCAGCCGGTCAGGTGCGCCGAGTGGCCAGATTCCGTAGCGAGCTGATTACCGCTTGTGACTCGGAAGGAGCGAGATATTGTGACTGAAGTGTTCGATATCGCTGTCATCGGATCCGGCCCTGGAGGGTACCGTGCCGCAGTACTCGGCGCGTTACGCGGCAAGCGCGTCGCGATCGTCGAGAAGCAGGACTGGGGCGGCTGCTGCTTGAACCGCGGATGTGTACCGAAGAAGGACTGGTACCACAGCGCCCGTCTGATTGCCGCGTCACGTACCTTTGCCGGGCGCGGAATCAGCGGGAGTCTGGCAGTTGACCTGACGCGCGCATGGGAGCACCAGGAGACTGTCGTGCGCATGGTGCAGGACAGCTACCTGGACTACATGAAGCGCCTGGGTATCAGCATGTACAGCGGAAACGCCCGCTTTGCTTCTTTGCACGCGCTGGATGTTCTGGCCGGGACCGGTTGCGAGCGCCTGCAGGCCGCTCATGTCATAATCGCTACCGGATCGAAACCCACGGCGCCAGCGGGGCTTGTGCCGCTGGATCGGCGGATTCTGACCTCGGACATGCTCTTCGATGATCCACCCCCGCCGGGGCGTCGTGTCGCAGTCATCGGCGGCGGTCTGATAGGTGCCGAATTCGCTTTTATACTGTCGATGCTTGGCCTGCAGGTGCGCTGGATCACACGTCGTTTGCCCCTGAGCCGAACCCGATTCAGTCCGCAGGCGCTGACCGCCCTCAGGGAAGCATTGCGCGACCACGGTATTGAGCCGCTAGAAGGAACAAGCGTTACGAGCAGCGAGGTGCGCGATGGGGATCTGGTACTTGGGCTTGCTGGGGGACAAGAGCTGGCCGTCGACTGGGCGCTGCTTGGCACAGGGCGCGTTCCGTTCACGGACGGACTTGCGCTCGACGCTGTCGGGATCGAGCGGGACGATCGCGGGTTCGTGCGCGTGAACGAATGGCTGCAGACCAGCCTGCCGCACGTTTACGCGGTCGGCGACTGCGTATCCGAACACATGACCGCCAATCAGGCACTTGCCGATGCCGCTGTTGCGGTGCAGAACATCGTCTCCGGTGGTTCGCCACAGGCGCAGAGACGGCGCGACGTGCTGTGGGTGCCGGAAGTGGTCTACAGTGCCGTGGAGCTTGCGCGCATCGGCCTGAATGAGGATCTTGCGGAAGACGCCGGACTTGAACCTGCGGTGGGTTTTGCAGCCTTCGAGAAATCGCCGTGCGCCCTGGGCCAGGACGACACCCGCGGTTTCGTGCGCCTGATCGGAGAACTGGACAGTGGAGCGCTCCTGGGGGCGGAAGTGGTCGGGAGCGAAGCGGGGGAACTGATCCATATGCTGGCGCTTGCGCCAGATCATGCGTCCACACTCGCGCTGCTCGCGCACGCCTGGGTCAATCACCCTACGCGGGCTGAGGAATTCGTCAATGCAGCCGAAACCCTGGCGAGCAAGTGGGGCCTCGCGGATCAAATATTCGGGGTATCGGATCGCGACAGGTGACCGTACAGACCTGGAAATGGACCACCGGTCCGGACTGCTTGCCGCTGTTTTGCCGGATGGCGTAGTATTTTTAGTCAAGAAGGCGCCCAAACCGGATGAGAAAGTGAAGGCTGGATCTATGATTCCCAATGTCTTGCAGGTACTTACCGCGGCGGTCAAGGAAAAGCGCTGCGTGGCGATCCGTTATCACGACCAGACCCATATCCGCGTTATAGAGCCGCATGCGATCTATACCGCCGAGAATGGAGAAATCGTGGTCGATGGATACCAGATCCGCGGCTATTCTTCTTCGGGCCGCCAGCCGCCGTTCTGGCGCCCCTACCGGCTGAAAAAGATCAGCGCGGTCTCGCTGCTGAAGGAGTCCTTCGAGACGCGAACCGGGGATGGTTTCGCGTCGGCCAAGGAAAAATACCGCGATAAGCTGCTTGCGATGGTGGACGACCGGCGTCAGTCGTTTGTCTTTCCTTCGTCGGCGGGGCCAGAAGAAATGGGACCGCACCTGCCGGGCAACCCCCACCGCCGCTGAAGCAGTGTCTCGAGTTTCCCGGCTGTATGCCGTTGCGGCATCGCCGGGAAACAGCGGTAAATCCGGCTAGCGTTCGTTCATTTTGTCCACCAGCGCGTGCAGTTCGCCGGTGTGGCGCGCATTCAGCACATCTTCTGCGAACCTGCCCAGCTCGGTGAGGTCGCTTTCGCGCACAATCCTCTTGATTTCCAGCAGCGCGGACGGGTGCATGCTGAATTCGTCCAGGCCCAAGCCCAGTAACAGGCGTGTATAACGCACGTCGCCGGCCATTTCACCACACATGGCGACGGGAATGCCGGCCGATTTCCCGGCGCGTATCGTCATTGAAATCAGCCGCAACACCGACGGGTGCAGCGGATCGTAGAGATAGTTTACCGCCTCGTCGACGCGGTCGATCGCAAGTGTGTACTGGATCAGATCGTTCGTCCCGATCGAAAAAAAATCCAGGTGTGGCGCAAACAGGTCCGCTGAAACGGCCGCTGCCGGTACCTCGATCATGCCGCCAATCTGCGTTTCCGGATCGAATGGCTGCCCCTGGCGTGTCAGTTCCGCCTTGGTCTCCTCGATAAGATCCAGAACGCGGAACATTTCCCCGAGGCTAGAAAGCATGGGGATCATGATACGCACTTGACCCAGCGCCGAAGCCCGCAGTATTGCCCGAAGCT
>JAJYEK010000198.1 GCA_021785795.1 Pseudomonadota bacterium | reverse complement strand
ATTCGGCGGTCTTGCCAAAATAGCTTTGCGCGCCCGTTGCCGTTATGGTGCCGCTCGCCTCCCCACGACGAACAATGGAAGCGGAGTAGACCGCGGATGTAGCGCTTCGATCGACGGGCATCGATTCACCGGTAAGCGCGGATTGATCCACCAGAATTTGCCCGTCTGCAAGTGTCATATCCGCCGGCACGATATCCCCGACGCGGATATGAACGAGATCGCCTGGCACGAGGTCGTGAGCCGGGATGCTGCGCCACTGTCCATCGCGAAAAACGCGCGCCATGATGCGAAGACGTTTTTTCAAGGCATCCAGGGCGTTTTGGGCTTTATGTTCCTGCCGGAATCCGAGAAGGGCGTTGAATACAAGCAATAAGCCGATGATGGCCGCTTCCGACCGCTTGCCGAGGATGAGCTCGAGAGCCAGAGTAATCTCCAGCATCCATGGCACGGGGGCCCAGAATTTGCGAAGAAAGAGCAACCATATCCGCTGTTTTACTTCTATGACGGCATTGGGCCCGTATTGCGCCAAACGCCGTTGCGCCTCCGCCTCAGTCAGGCCCACATCTGCGCTCATGTCATCTCCCGTTAGCACAGCCGGCCGCGGGACGCGGCCGCCAATGGCAATCTCTACCTTCGTGACCAATCCGGCGGTTCACCACATACGCGCTTGTATTTTAGCCGATATCGCTTCCCCGGGAGGTGGCGGGGCGCAAGGTCCTGCGAAGGCGCGCAGTCCGCGGGAGGCGCCGTCAGGCCCCCTCTGGGGATAGGTACGGGCAGGTGGCGTGAGGCCACCTCGCCCGGACACCGGCCGTGCGGCCGGCACTCTCGACACGCTGTCCCGTTATTTGCGGGCGGGATTCCTGTGCGCCAGGAACGCGCAGGTCCCGCCCGCAGGACGGTGGCAGGCATCCGGAAGCGGAGCGCAGGGATCATGAGTTGGCCGGGCTTTAAGGGCGCGAGGGAGGCTGGGACGCCCCATCGCGCATACCGAAAACCGGCGCACGATCGGCGCTTTTCCGCTGCGGGTACGAGGCGATGCGTGGTTTTCTGGCGAACGCCGGGCGGCGTCGAGGTCAGGGGTTGCAGTGATCACAGCGAGCGGGGTCGGCCGCAAGCCTTTGCCGGTCACATGTCACGCTATGCCCGCATTGGAGACAGGCATGAATCTCGGCGCGTGTCTCGCGCGTGGGCGCTCCGCAGGCCTGGCACGGCAATCCCGCGATCGTCTTGACGGTCCAGAAACCGGGCGCACGGCAAACGGGACACATGGAGGCGAGGCGGCGGCCGAGATCGACAGCGGCGAGCCGGATGCTGGCGAGGCGGGTCGGGTTTGCGTAGGCGCGCAGGTCCACTTCGACGAACACGCATCCGCTGGCAGAGTGCGTCACCGCCTCGTCATAAGCCATTCTGAACGTCCGCCAGTCGCTGATCCCCTTGCGGATGCGTGGATCGCTGTCACGGTCTGGCCTGATAACGAGATGGTGTTCGGGGAAGTGCATCGCCTGGGCGAACTGCCTGGCGTCCTCCCAGTGGGCGGCGAGGATCTGGCCACTGTTGGCTGCGCCCTGCGCCATGCCGACCACCTCGAGCCCCAGATGGTCGTCGATGAATACCAGGATTTCGACGTTCCACGGGAGAAGACCGGCATAGGGGTCGACACCGAAGGATCCTTCGCTTGCCAGCCCAAGCCGCCGCCCGGAAATCTCCATGCCAGTCCGTGCTTTAGTGCGCGCCGCCTCGATCTGCGTGCCGGCGCGGGGGATATCGCGTGTGAAGGTTCCAAGGAGATCCGTGTCGAAACCTGTCACGCGTTCGACCAGACAACCGACGAAGCTCTCGAGGACCGCGCCTACGACCCCCTCCTTGCCGTGCTGCGTCAGAAAGGCTACGCGTTGCCCGTGGTAGCGGCTTTCGTTTGCGAGCTCGCAGGCGGTCATGGCTACGCTTGCCGGTACCGCACGAAGAGTCGCGGCGGCGCTAAGCGGCAAAGAAGGGCGTTTGGGGCGTTGCCGCTGACCTGAAAGCCCGCGGCGCGCACCGGATCGTGTGCTGTCTTGTGACGGATCATCGTTTTTTCCATTCGCCCCCCGAATTCCCTGCAAGCGGTTTGATGCACCGGCGCACCGTTCCCTGCGGATCAGGAAAACGGCAGCCTCCCGGATGGGAGTTGGCACCCCGTGGCCGGTGTATCGAGAAACCGCGTGTCACGCCCACAGCCCGCGTGCCTGGCGCTTGCACGGCATCGCTCCCTGGATTGCGGCCGGGAGGTTGCGGGATGCGCACAGGATAAAGCGCCGGCCTCGGGACGCTCCTGCCGCCCTGGCACCTGCGGCGGCGCAGGCGGCCATGGTATGGCCATCGGCCCCTTAGGTGTCTGGGAATTTAGCGAGTAATATAGCCAATGGGAACTAATGATTAGTTAATGCGGCGATTTATCCTGGTAAATGATCAGTCACTGGACCCTCCAACAACTGCGGCTTTTCGAGGCGGTCGCCCGGCATCGCAGCTATACGCGCGCTGCCGAAGAACTCTGTCTCACCCAGCCTGCGGTCCACATTCAGGTGGGGCGGCTCGAAGAGATCGTGGGCCTGCCTTTGATCGAGCGGGTTGGCAAGAAACTCCTGCTGACGCGCGCCGGTGAAGAGGTGTATGCCGCCACGATCGCGGTGATGGATGAGTTGCGCACGCTGACTGCGGAGATCGCCGACATGAAGGGCAAGGTGGCAGGCCCCCTGAAGATGGCGGTCGTCACGTCCGCAAAATTCTTCATGCCGCATTTCCTTGGGCTTTTCGTGCAGGAATATCCGGACGTCTCACCCCAGCTTACGGTCACGAACCGCGCGCGGGTGCTGGAGCGGCTGGCGGACAATCTCGACGACTTCGTCATCATGGGTCAGATCCCGCGTGACATGGACCTTGCGGTCCGGCCGTTCATGGAAAATCTCCTGGTGGTGGTGGCGCACCCGGATCACCCCTTGGCCGGCAAGAAGCGTATCCCTTTGGAAAGCGTTGTGCGCGAACGCTTTCTGTTGCGCGAGTCCGGCTCCGGAACACGCATGTCGGCGGCCCAGGTGTTCGCGGAACACGGGCTTCGCGTTGAGCCCTACATGGAGCTTGGCTCGAGTGAGGCCATAAAACAGGCGATTATGGCCGGCCTTGGGATTTCCGTACTGGCCCTGAGCAGTCTGGAGCTCGAACTGGAGGCAAGCCGCCTCGTAATCCTCGATGTCGACGGTTTCCCCCTGCACAGAACGTGGTATGCGGTCCACTTGCAGGGCAAGCACCTGGGTTTGACGGCCCGGGCCTTCCTGGACTTCCTGGTCAAGGAAGGTCCAGACCTCGGGGTGCGCAAGGGTTGGGTGGCCGAGCCGCCCGCGGCCCGTCTGTCGCGTCCGGTGCGCGCAAAGGCGGGGAAAAAAACCAGGCGCCGTACGTGACGGTGTCTGCGCCCAGGAACGCGGCGCAAGGCTGTGGCTTTTGGCGTTGCCGGTCCAGAGGCGATCGCCGCGGCGGTTTGCGTTCCGGGGCCGGAGCCCCGTTCGGGATACCGGTCGTCAGCCGCGAAACAAGGGGCATCCGTGACGGAAAATCCGGCATGCGCCATCCAAAGACTGGGTGCGGCGTCCCTGTTACCTCCATAGAGAGGACATGTGCCTTGCAAGAAGCTTCGTGTGGGGAATAGCAAGCCAGGTCCTCAGATATGGACCCTGCGGACTGCAGGAGAACCGGTGTGCAGAGACCAGGTAGAGCACCATGAGAAAGCATGTGGCTGGAGAGCGCCTCGGGTTTGCGCGTAACCAAGGCGTGTGCCGGATGGCTTTCGACAAAATTTCTGCAAGTCCTTCGTGCAGGGACGAATGGATGGGCTAATCGCTCCTCGCGCCATTCGTGAAAACCGCAAGGAAGACTCACAGCGGCTCCCTTCACGGACCTGTTCGCTTGCCAGGAACTCGAAAACGACTGAGTTCCCGTGCCACTGAATACGGAAAAAACGGCTGTCTCCGTCTCCCTGTTTCTGCCGTTTACCGCGGCATTCAGGAGGGGGCTCCCTCAAAGGCCAATCGGTAAAGGGACTGAAAATGCCCAATGCACGGGTAAACCAATCCAATAAAAATTGGTCAATCCCCGGGAACGCCTTGCCACAGCATGCTAAATCCCACTTCGGTGCTGTCGCTGCACATTGCGCCTACCGCCTTGAATTTCTCATTGAATGTCGAGTCTGCGTGCGACTTTTCGTGCTGCTCGAATGAGGCCCAGTAGGTGACGATGGCGACGTCGTAGTCAGGTGCCTTCATCGAATCGATGGATCCCTCCTGGCTGATGAAGCCGTCGTACTTGAACACCTGCCCGGCGATAAAACCGCCGGCCTGATCGCCATAGGTTTCCTTCACCACGTTACACATTTCGCCCAGTGCAAGCTCGACATCGCTTAGGGTGACGCCCGGTTTGAGCTTGACGGCATTGAAGAGCATCTTGCTGCCATAGGGGATGCTGACGGGATCAAACATGGACTTCTCCTCACGGTGTATTCCATCTGGTGGCCGGCTTGCGTGGCCAAGGGTGCAAGGCCCTCGAATCAAAGGGATTTCTTGCAGAAATACCAGTCGGCACATTCATGACCTTCAGCCATGCGCTTTTCTGCATCCCGCGAAGTCTGCGGGGGCGGCACGAGGACCTGGTCGCCAGGCTGCCAGCCTTCAGGAGTGGCCACGCCGTACTTGTCGGAAGTCTGGAGTGCACTCACCAGACGCACAAACTCAGGAATCGAGCGGCCATTTGTCATCGGGTAATACACCATGGCACGCAGAAAGCCCTGGTCGTCAATAACAAAGGTGGAGCGCACCGCAGAGGTATCGGAAGCCCCAGGCTGTATCATGCCGTAGGCGCGGGCTACGCGCATCGACAGATCTTCGATGATCGGGAACGGTATGTCGATGCCAAACTTGTCCTTTATGTTGCGCACCCAGGCCATGTGCGCGTAGTTGCTGTCGATGGACAGTCCGAGCAGTTCACAGTTGAGTTTCTGGAAGGCGGGGTAGGCCCTGGCGAAGGCCATGAATTCTGTAGTACAGACCGGCGTGAAATCCGCGGGATGGGAAAACAGGATCAGCCATTTACCCTTGTAGTCGGCCAGGGTTTTTTGGCCGCGGGTCGTCTTGGCATCAAAGTCTGGTGCCGGTTCATTCAATCGTGGCCACGCTGTGTCTGTTGTGTCCATTGCGTCTTCCTGTGTCGGGATGGCAAAAAGGGTTTCGTTTCCAAGCCCCATCGTGCCGGGGGTGGGGCTCATGGGCAACGGTATTATTCCCTGTGCCATTTACTCCAGCATCGCCCTTATGTCGGCAAGGCGTCACGGCAGCAAAACCTTCCAGGTTTTCCTCTTTGCGGCCAGTGACGGCAGGGTGAGGGCGTCTTTCGGGCGCACCGGCAGGGCTTGATAGTGTCGGCTCTGGCGCCTCAAGGAAGACTAAACAGCCTCCAGGACGCGACGGTTTTCCATCGGGATGAGCCGCCCGTCACAGTCAACACCGGCGTCTGGCCGATGACAACCGCCCTTTGGGACGCTACTGCGTGCTGACAGGGTGCGTTGGGGACGCGAGTGTTCAGATCGAGAATGGGGGACTCGAGGGCCAACCGTGCAAGCGCTACTGGCCAGAATCGCGGGCATCGTGCGTTGGGGCGTGAGCGGCGGTAGCCGAGGCTTGCGCGCACCGTACTGGTTCGTCGGAACTGCGGTGGCTCTGCGCCTGCGGCCGCATCGGCATTAAGCGTATCGGTCGCGAGCGGCGCATGGAACTCACTGCTGCCTTTGACTGACAGAAACTCTCCGGGGCGGGGCGGACAATGCGCGGTGGCAGAGGCTTATCGCCTCGGGCGGGAAGGCGACTGCCCGCGACCATGAGCATGCCATGATTATCTGTGCGTGGTGTTGGCGCAGCTGCGCTGCCCGCCCGCTACGGCGTTTTTGGGTGTCGGTTGTGCGCAGTCCTTTCTCGGGTGCGTCCCGGCCTTCGGGGGAGGCCGGCCTGGGTGCCGTGTTCATTGCCGTCGGGGCTGATAACCACTTACGCGCGCCGCCCTAGGGTTGGCGTAGCGCGGCCAGGGCACCACCCGATCCCCGGTTGCCGGATCAGTGTGGCGCCCAAGCGACAGAGGCATTACGCACCTATCCAGAACGAATAGTCCATCTCGAGGAACTCTTCGTAAGGGAGATAATGCGAGGAATCCGATGAGAAACTCAGGCTCACCATACCGTTGAAGATGTTGACGGTGCCGGTGCGCAGATAAAACTGCCCCTCCATCAGCCGCAGCGCCTGCATGTTATCCAGGATATCCCGGACGCGCTCGGCGGGTACCAGGGCATTGCCGGGATAGGGAGATTTCGGGTAGGCAAGACAGATGTCCGGGTTGGTAAGTTCGTTTGCGGCCAGCAGGCGATACCGGAAGGGGTCGTCGACAACCCACACGACCGCCTGGCTGCTCGAGAAATGCAGCATGACGTGA
>JAJYEK010000035.1 GCA_021785795.1 Pseudomonadota bacterium | reverse complement strand
GATCGAATCTGTTGTCCCGATTTATATATATTGACGCTCGGGTACGGTCCAAGACTTTGTCCTTATCGTCTCCATAAGACATGCCTATCGCTCTGCGATGCGACATACACTCGATAGCGCATCGCACCAACACCGGTCGCATCTCCAACACGATGCGTATGCGCATTTTGTCGGTCAGCGAAACTGGCAAACTGAAAAGCCCGCGCCAAATTGATTCAACGATGGACGCTTGATCGCTGCGATAGACATTGGATCGCTTCTACAAGTGGACTTGTTTTAAGAAACGATCAGGGCCGACGGTATCCCGATGTCTTGAGTCATTCCAGATTGGATCGTCGCAGCATCGGCCGGGCGGACCGGATATTCTGCAGCGCCCCGTTTTTCCCGCTTAGGACACGTTGCGCTCTTGCGCCCGCCCTTCGTAACGATACCCGTACCAAACTGCTGCTTATCTGCGTGCATTCCAGCCTAGGTCTTGCGCAACCTGCGATTGATACGCCGGACACTGAATGCTCTGCCGTGCTCTGCAATCAGTCGCCCGGAACGCGTCTGATGCCTACACATCGGCGATGTGATTCCCGTTGGCATGCACGGCGATGCTGCTTAACAAATCGCGCTCGGCCATCGACTCGCCACTTCGCTTTGCCGGTACGATCGAAGCGCGACACTCAACGCAGCATGGCTACCGATCGGCACGGAGCCCTGCTGCGCTGCGCGCCGATCCGAATGACGAGCATGCTTCGCTGCGGATGCGCAGCAGGGACGCACAGGAATTGGCGAAACATTCGCAGTGGCGGCGTTGTTGCCGGCGTCTTCCGACCCGGTCGGCCAGATGCGCCTTTCCAAGGCCGGTGCAATAGGCTGAGTGTAAAATCATCCTGGACAGGAACCCGGCCGATCAAAACAGGCGCCTCAATGGGACCTGCACCCAATCTGTCTCCAGCATTCGAATACAAGGCTTCGTGATTCTCAAAAGGCCAGGGCAATCATTGCGAATGGTATCTGCCTCCCGATTTCCTGAAACCAACAATTTGCGAATTACCGCAATCGTCATTGTCAGTGTATGTCGCTCGGTAGTGTCATAGGTCGTGGTACGATGTACTAATGTGATGATATCCGCCAAAGAAAGCCGTTTTGTCCTCCTGCAATCCAGATCAATCCCCCAATGGTCGTCCGGTATTCCCTGAACGCACACACCAACGCCGTGTCCGGTTGGCACCGATTATCCGGAATGGAGCCGGATTCACGGTACTTAAGGTCAGGGCGCAGACGCGCCTCCCGACCCGCGTTCACGTGTGCGAAACCTGCCCATTATGTCGGGGCCGCACCTTCTTTCGGGACTCCACAGCCTGAACATCGATCGATGCGATTTCGACCCGTCCTGCCGCAACAGCGCGTCAGGCCCGAGCGAGAAGGCCCTGCTCGTCGGGAAAAGGCCTGTTCCGGAACGATCCTGCATTCCGGTCTATTCCCGATCCGGTCGTGCGGCGCTTGTGCGCGGCCGGCACGCCACGACCGGGAATTCGGTCCCAGGGCACCGGCCGGCTGGTGGTGATCCTGGGTTCGGAACGGCGCATCGGAAAGGGACACGAATACGGTGTCCCATCCAGTGCCCAAGCCAATCCGCACCGGCCGGTATCAGCCATGCCGGCCCCGCCCCACCCGAATTGCTCGCAGCATTGCTGCCGGCCCGGCACTATCGACCGTGCTCACCCGCCCGGACAATCGCAATTTCCCGGATTGTGTGCGGTTATCTGGCCGTCTTTGCTCTTCCAGACCCGCATAACCACCGGTAATTCGGCCGCGATCCGCACTGAAAAAACGGGGCCGCCACTTATAGCGAAACCCTATGGAGACCATCGGAAATTGGTCTTGGAGAATCAAATTGAACTGGTTCATATTCGGCTCGTGGTGCAGCTGTCCATTCGTGTTCGGCAGCGGGCACCGGGAAGTGCAGGAACCCGCCGGCGGCCGGTGATCAACATTCGCGACGGCGGGATTTTGTTAAACGTTGATGAAGCAGTACGCGCAAGCGTGATTTTTCAGTAATCACCCAGAGGAGCCAACACTTATGTCATCGTCTACAAGAGAAGAGGTGCTCCGACATCTTCAGTCTGTCGGTTACGTGCAGCCCGCTCTGCACAAGCAGACGCACGCGCCGTATCCCGATGCCATCGATCACACGCTCTACCGCACCTACACGCGGTCTGTGCATGACATTGGCGGCGAGGCGGACGTCCCGATACGTTACGAGGAGAAGGAAGAAGAGCAGTGGGAGCTCAACACTTTTGCGACCTGCGAGTGCCTGGCCTGGCGCGGCGTGTGGAACGCCGAGGAACGCCGCCGGCGCCAGAACGTCGACGTCGGCCAGACGGTATATCTCGGCATGCCCTACTACGGACGGTGGCTTTTGACCGCCGCGCGGATCATGGTCGACAAGCAGTACGTCACGCTTACTGAACTGGTGAACAAGATCGATGAGGTGAAAAAGCGCCATGAGCAAAAAGCATCAGCACGATAGATCCCATCACGCTTCAATCGCGACTGGCGTCGGCGATCCCCAGTGCTTCAAGGGGAAAGCCGGCAAACCCAAGTTCAAAGAAGGCGACTTCGTGCGGGTCAAGGATCTGCCGGACATATTTTACACCCGCTGCCAGGTCTACACCCGCGGTGCGGTCGGCAGGGTAACCAAACTCGTCTACGAGAGCCCCGCCGCCGAGGACGAGGCGTGGGACAACACCGACGCCCCGGAATGGTTTTACAGCATTGTCTTCAAGCAGCAGGAGCTTTGGCCGGAATTCAGCGAGACGTATGCCAACGACACTCTGGAAACAGAGTTGTCAGAGCGCTGGCTTGAGAAGGCTTAGCAGCAACAGCAGATACATTCGACAGGAGGAAAATGCAGATGTCAGAGCATGACCACGAACATGAGCACAAGCCAGCACCGATGGTGGACGAGATAAGCGATTTCGAGATTCTCGAGATGGCTGTCCGGGAACTTGCCATCGAGAAGGGTCTGTTTTCCGCCGAGGATCACCGGATCTGGACCGAGTATGTCCATACCCTCGGCCCGACACCCGCGGCGCGCCTGGTTGCCAAGGCATGGCTCGACCCCGCGTACAAGAAGCTTGCCGTGACCGACGGGGTCGAGGCCAGCAAGGCGGTCGGCGTCGACTGGATCAACAGTCCCCCGACCAAATTCGGGACACCGAGCGACTACTGCAACCTGCGTGTTCTCGAGGACACGCCGACGTTGAAACACGTTGTGGTGTGCACACTGTGCTCGTGCTATCCCCGGCCGATTCTCGGCCAGTCGCCCGAGTGGTACCGGACACCGAATTATCGCCGGCGCCTCGTACGCTGGCCGCGCCAGGTGCTCGCGGAGTTTGGTCTACAGCTGCCTCCGGAGGTGCAGATCCGGGTTGCCGATTCGAACCAGAAGACCCGCTATATCGTCCTGCCCGTGCGCCCGTCGGGCACCGAAGGCTGGACCGAGGATCAGCTGACCGAAATCGTGACGCGCGATTGCCTGATCGGCGTGGCGGTACCGAAGCCCGGTGTCACCTCCAACGCCAAGCGTCCCGTACATAAGGCGGTTCATCCGGTTCAGCACGGACACGGACATTAATACGGTCATTTTCAACGGAGGAGCCATGGCCATATCAGAAAGGAGCGGTTTCGGTTCCGGAAACACGGAATCACCGGCGGAAGTGGCACCGATTCCGCTGCTGGAAGAGGTCCGCAACCACGGGCGGGTTTGGGAAGATTTGGCGGCGCAGTACGGCGTGACCAATCCCGACCCCCCCTGGAAGGTGACGATGGATGCCACCTGCGACATTCTCGCTGCCAGTTCCAATGTCCTGCCTCACGAGCAGGTAGTGCCCGGATCATGCGCCTTGCCCTTGCTTGAGCGCCGCACCGAAGAGGATGACCTTTCCGCAACGCTATATGCGGATGTCCCTTTTCCCGAGCGGACCCTGCTGGCCCTGGCGCATTCCATGATCAGGCATGGGCTGATCAATGAGCAGGAACTGGCCCGCCAGATTGAGAAGGTCGGGCACCGCCTGAAAGATGCTTGAGCGGTAGACCGGACGGTTCGGAAGCTGCGAACCGTCCGGTCATGGCGATGACACCGGAAGATGTCTCGCATTCCGTGTTGTGCCCCAAATTCCGCGCGGTCTCGGGCGGTCGCCGTCCGGCCGCACCGGATGAGTGCGCAATCGGGAACAAGACGGTATTTGGATTGAGGCAGCGCCCTAACCAGCACTGCCGCCCGGATACCGGCCACAGCCAGCGCGTCGCCGGTACTCGCGGCGGCGTGCGTCGCGCAGCCGGGCGTTCAGGATTCGCCAGGAACTTCCAACGTGGATCGGTGTGCCGGCCGCCCGCCGTGGCGGGGCCGGCCACCAGCCGGACCAGATGGTCAATTTGCCAGCAGAGAGTGAGATATCAAGGGCATGTCGAACAAAATCAGCATTGTGTGCGTGTCCGGGACACGCGAAAAGCTTCAGATGGCAGCGATGTTTGCTTCGGTGGCCGCGGCGACCGGCGGCCAGGTTTCGGTGTTTCTGTCCATGAATGCGCTGCCGCACTTCGTAAAGGGCCATGTTGCGAATGCCCCGTCCGAGGGTGAATTTGGCGACCTCCTGCGACAGCAGGGCGTGCCGCCCTTTAAGCAGCTGTTTCAGCAGGCCGCAGAACTCGGGGATGCCTCGCTGCTGCCCTGCTCCATGGCGCTGGATCTAATGAAGGTCACAAAGGACGATCTCGACCCGGAACTGGGTCCGCCCACCGGACTTACCCGCTTCCTCGGCGATGCCGAGGGCGGTCAGCTGCTGACGTTTTGAACAGGTCCCCGGAATTGAACTGCAATTGATACAAGAGGAAATCAGAATGGCTGAAAACAAGGTTATCGACGCCTGCAACACTTTTTGCCCGGGACCACTCATGGAACTCATTACGTACATGAAGCAGGCCAGCGTCGGCGATACGCTCGAACTGCTGTCCACAGACGAGGGTTCTGCAGCCGACGTTCCGGAATGGATCCACAAGGTCGGTCACGAAGTTGTCAGCAACGAGAAGATTGACGGGATCTGGCACATCAAGGTACGCAAGACCAAATGACGAATGGCGCCGGCCCGTGCGTCAGGCAGAACATGCTGTGAGTTAATTCTGGATAGGAGAATGCAATGAAAATCTTAATCGTCGGCGGCGGCACAGGTGGCACGATACTCGCCAACAACCTGGCTCGCAGACTGGGCAGCGAGATCCGCTCCGGCAAGATCGAGCTTACCCTGCTCTCGGCATCCGACCGGCACATGTACCAGCCCGGTCTGCTTTATGTCGCGTTCGGGCAGATGACACCGGATCAGCTCTACCGGGATGAGGCAAGCCTGCTCGAGCCCGAGGTCGATTTTCGTGTGGACCCGGTCGAGAAATTCCAGCTCGACCAAAACCAGGTGGTGACAAAGAGCGGCCGGAGCTATTCCTACGATATCCTCGTCATTGCCACCGGGTCGCGCATCGTTCCCGAGGAGGTTCCCGGTCTGAGCGAAGGAGCGGAGACTTTCTACACCGAGGAGAGCGCAGTGCGTCTGCACAAGCGCCTCATGGAGTTCCAGGGTGGCACGGTCGCTATGGTGGTATCGATTCCGCACAAGTGTCCCGTGGCGCCGGTGGAGGCGATGTTCATGCTGCACGACTTCTTCAAGTCGCGCGGCATTCGCGACAAAGTCACGCTGCGCTATCAGTATCCGACCAACCGTGTCCACGCCACCGCCAATGTCGCCCGCTGGGCAAAACCTGAATTCGACAAGGCCGGCATCGAGTATGAGACCCTGTTCAACCTGAAATCGGTCGATCCGGTCAACAAAATCGTCTACAGCGAGGAAGGAACCGAGGTCAAATACGACCTTCTGATTGCGGTACCCCCTCACCGCGGCATGGAGGTCGTAGAACAGAACCAACTGACCCAGGGCGGCTGGATCCCTACCGACCGCTTCAAGCTCACGATGAACGGACGGGACAATGTTTACGTGATCGGCGATGCCACCAACATCCCCGTGAGCAAGACCGGATCGGCGGCCCATTTCGAGTCAGAGGTGCTGTCCGCGAACATCGTCTCCCGGATCAAGACCGGCGCCAGCAATCCGGTGCGCGAATACGACGGCAAGGTGTATTGCTTCATCGAGGCGGGCTTCGATCGCGCCACCTACAACGCCTTTGACTACGTGAACCTGCCGGACCTGAAGCCACCATCCAAATCCATCCACTGGTTCAAGGTAGCCTACAACCAGATGTACTGGACCAGCGTGCGCGGACTGCTCTGAGGAAGCCAATAGACATGAACTCCAAAGTCGAAACCCCCGTCGAACCAATCGTCAGGGATGATCTTCAACAGCTCGTTGAACTCGCGCACTTCATTGCCTCGGCCCGCGACGCGATGTCCGATGAAATGGTGGCACGCATCGCCCGGGCAACGAGCGAGGGCCTCAATCAGCTCGACCGGCTCACGCGCAATGAAGGTCTGATGCGCCTTCTGCAGGTCATCAACCGCGAGGATAGCCAGCGCCTGCTGATCGCCCTGGCGGACGTCCTCCACGCGCTCAGCCGGGAAGTCGCCGAGGCCCCGGCGGCGTCGGGCGGCATCGGCGGCATACTTGGTGTCATGCGTGAACCCGGAACCCAGGAAGGTCTGCGGCTTCTCGCCCTGGTCGGCAAACATCTCAGCCACAGCCTGCGGCAACAGCATCGCAGCAACAGCTGATGGCGCGTGATACACCGGCGCGGCAGCCGCAGACTGCACAGGTCGCGCTCCTGCCGCGCCATTCCGCCTTCTGAGGGCCCGCACATCAGGCGCCGGTTGATGCCGGAAATCGAATTGCAGGCACGGGCGGTGTCCGGGAATGCCCTCTTCCTCCCCAGCGGCTCCCGGACATACCTGCCCGCGCCTGCCCCGATCCGCGCCGCGCCACCCCTTCCTCCCTGAACCCGCCATCCGACCGGACCGGCACCGCAGGCAAGCGGTGCCGCGGTGCCCAGCGACCCGGAATTTCGCTGAAACTCCGTCCGCGGCGTACACTGCCGTCATCCGGCCCGGCATTGGGGGCCGCTGACCAGCCCGATCCGGCCCCGAAATCTGACGTTTTTGGCACGATTCCGGAACGGAGCCCGCAATCACCGGTCGAAGCAACGTACACAATGCCAAACGAGGACAATGCGCACCGTTCGACGCACACGCAAAACCCTCGGATGTACCTTAATTAAATGAACGCTTGAGATGGGAGGGATCCCGTACAGCAGATCGGTCCGTGCCGGACCGATCCGGCATGACGACACCACGGCCGGGATCAAACACGGCACAACCAGGCATGCATACGGAATCACATGGCATATTTCTGCGAACCTGCGCAGCGGTGGATTTCCACCGCACTGCAGACTGGCCCGTCCCCCGTCTGGTCGTCCGCCCGGGCGGCTGGCATCGGTGGCGATGTCCGTGGTGACGCCAGTTCCCGCCGGGTCCGGCACAGGATGCCGCCGCGACCGTTCGGCCCGGGCAGGCCACCGGACAGTCAATCCGTCGAAATGCCCCCCTCCACACCATCTTTTCCTTCAGGAGACACACCATGCACGCTCCCGGCCAGCCCGGAATTGCTCCCACCTGGACCACCAGCGCCAAGGACATGGTCGGGACCGCACTCGGCCCGGCACGAGTCTGGTTCACCACCAGCTTTGGCATACTGAACGAAATCTACTACCCGCGCGCCGACATCCCCCAGACGCGCGACCTCGGCATCATTGTCGCCGATGGCAACGGCTTCTGGGTCGAGGTCAAGCGACTGGAGTCCTATCGCGTTTGCGTGCCGGGACCGGGCATTCCGGTGGTTGAAATCGTACACACACATCCCCGCTTCGAACTGCGGCTGCGCGTCGCGCCGGACGCTCTGCGGGATGTCATGCTGATCGAGCTTGTCCTGTCGGGCGACCCGGGACTGAGGCCGTACGTGCTCCTGGCACCGCACCTGGGCGGCACCGGCCACGATAACACCGCCTGTACCGCGATATACAATGGGCACGCTGTATTGTGGGCTGAGCAAGGCCCGTTCGGCCTGGCCCTGGCCGCCGTCGACATGCGCCAGCACGACGCCCTGGGCCGATCCAGCGCCGGATACGTCGGCGTCAGCGACGGCTGGCAGGACTTCGCCCGCAATGGCGCCATGTCCTGGACTTATGATGAAGCCGGGCCCGGAAATGTCGCGCTTACCGGCGAGCTTCCGCGTCAGGCGGTGCTGGCGCTTGGCTTCGGCAGCAGCAAGGAGTCCGCCGCTACCCTCGCCCTGGCGTCACTGGCCCAACCATTCGAAGCGGCCTGGCAGCACCAGGTAGAGTGCTGGCAGGCCTGGCACGCCGACCGGACGCGCAACTGCGCCTTTCCTCCGGATCTTGACCCGGATCTTGTGACAATTTTCCAGACTTCCGCCATGGTGTTGCGCGCGCACCAGGACAAGACCTATCCCGGCGCCATGGTCGCCAGCCTGAGCGTTCCCTGGGGCACCACCAAGGATGACCTCGGTGGTTATCACCTAGTGTGGCCGCGGGACCTGGTGGAAAGTGCGGGAGGACTGCTTTCCCTGGGCGCCATAGACGAAGCCCGCAACATCCTGCGCTACCTGATCGCCACACAACAGGCCGATGGACACTGGTACCAGAACCAGTGGCTCGGCGGCAAGCCCTACTGGTCAGGAGTGCAGCTCGACGAGGCCGGCTTCGCGGTGCTGCTGGCCGCCGCATTGATCGAGCGCGACGCGCTGGACGATATCGTCGTGGACGACATGGTGCAGCGTGCCCTGGGCTTCATTGTTCGCTCCGGTCCCACGACCCAGCAAGACCGATGGGAGGAGGATGCCGGCGTCAATCTCTTTACCCTCGCGGTGTGCATTGCAGCCCTGGTGTGCGGTGCGGATTTCCTGCAGGAACCTGCGCGCGGTTTCGTCCTGGACCTGGCCGATTACTGGAATTCACGCATCGAACACTGGACCGTTGTGCACAATACAAGGCTTGCCCGCGAGCTTGGGGTGGAGAGCTATTACGTACGCATGGCTCCAGCCCAGGTTCTGGAGGGCCGGGCCGCACTCAGCGAGGTTCTGCCCATCAAGAACCGGGCCCGCGACCTGGATCTCCCCGCAGAAGAACAGGTGGGCGGGGATTTCCTGCAACTGGTACGCTTCGGACTGCGCCGGGCTGACGACCCGGTGATACGCGCCAGCGTCAAGGTGACCGACTCGCTTCTCAAGGTGGATACGCCGAGCGGCCCCGCCTGGCACCGCTACAACGGTGACGGCTACGGCGAACATGCCGACGGTCTCGGATTCGACGGCACCGGTCACGGCCGGGCCTGGCCGCTGCTGACCGGAGAACGCGGCCACTACGCACTGGCTGCCGGTGAGGACGCGCGGCCCTACCTGCGGGCCATGGCAGCCATGAGCGGAAAGTGCGGTCTAATTCCGGAACAGGTCTGGGACAGCGCACCGATTCCGGAACACAATCTCCATCCGGGACGACCTACCGGATCGGCGATGCCGCTGGTGTGGGCCCACGCTGAATTCATCAAGCTCGCCACGAGCATGGTTTTGGGACGCCCGTTCGACCGGCCCGAGGCCGTATGGAAACGCTATCAGGGTCGCCGCCCGGATACGCCCTGGGCTTACTGGAGCCTGCATGTCCGTCTCGGACGGCTTCCCTGCGGCAAGCGCCTGCGAATTGTTCTGCCGCAACCGGCGCTGATCCACTGGGGCACGGACGGCTGGCGCAATGCGGCCGATTTGCTGACGCACGATGCCGGTCTCGGCCTGTACCTCGCCGAACTGCCCACTGACACCCTGCGTCCCGGCCAGCGGATTGATTTCACGTTCCGCTGGCTGGATGATGGCCGCTGGCACGGCCAGGATTACAGCGTCGACGTGAGGCCGCGGACCGGCTCCGACCAAGATGGACGCTGACATCATTATCATCGGCACCGGCGCCGGAGGCGGCACGCTGGCCAGAGCGCTGGCCGGGAGCGGCCTGAAGATCCTGCTGCTGGAGCGGGGAGATTTTCTGCCGCGCGCCAAGAGCAACTGGGATCCGGAAGCGGTGTTCCACCGGCATCTGTATCATACCGGGGAGCGCTGGCTCGACCGGAATGGGGCGCCCTTCCGGCCCGTGACCGGCTATCATGTCGGCGGCAACACCAAGCTGTATGGCGCCGCGATATTGCGCCGGCGGGAACGCGATTTCAGTGCCCTCCATCATGCCGACGGCGACACCGTAGCCTGGCCCATCCGCTACGCGGACCTGGCGCCGTTCTACGACCGCGCCGAGACCTGGTACTTCGCGCACGGCCAGCGCGGCGAGGATCCGACAGAGCCTCCCGCGTCCGGACCCTTTCCGTACCCGCCGGTCAGCCACGAGCCGGAGATCGATGCGGTTTTTCGCCGCCTGCAGGCATGCGGCCTGCATCCGTTTCACCTGCCGCTCGCTGTCCATCTCGACGAGGCCCACCGGTCCGCAAGCCCCTGCATCCGATGCGACACCTGCGACGGATTTCCGTGCCTGGTGCAGGCCAAGGGAGACGCCGAGAACAGCGCGGTGCGACCCGCCCTGGGCGACTCCAACGTCCGCCTGAAAACCGGCCTGCGCATCACGCGCCTGCAAAGCTCCCCCGATGGCCGGAAAATCGTCGCGGTACAAGGCGAGGGCCAACAGGGTCCGGAATCGTTCACGGCACGCGTGGTGGTGCTGGCTGCGGGTGCGGTCAATTCAGCGGCACTGCTGCTCGCATCGGGCAGCAGTGCGCACCCCAGGGGACTGGCCAACGGCTCCGACCAGGTGGGGCGTAACTACATGTGCCATCTGAATTCGGTCATGTTGGCGCTCTCGCCCTGGCGCGGCCATTCGATAACCTTCCAGAAGACCATCGGCGTAAACGACTATTACCACGGTTCGGGCGATCCGGAGTTTCCCTATCCGCTCGGCCACGTGCAGCTGCTCGGAAAGGTGACCGGCGCGGTGCTGAAGGCCGAGCGTCCTGCCCTGCCCCGACCCGTCGCGGACTGGTTCGGACGTCATTCCGTAGACTGGTGGCTGACGACTGAAGACCTGGCACGTTCCGACAACCGCGTCACGCTGAGCGGGTCCGGACAGATCCGGCTCAGCTATACGCCCAATAATGTCGAAGCGCACTCCCGGCTGCTGGCTGCCTGGCGCAGCGTGCTGCGCCGCATCGGCTTTCCCGTGATCTTCTCCCAGAGAATCGGCATCGAGGGGGTCGCCCATCAGGTGGGCACGGCCCGGTTTGGCACGGACCCCGCGCGCAGCGTGCTCGACCCCTATTGCCGCGCCCATGAGGTGGACAATCTGTTCGTGGTGGACGGCAGCTTCATGCCTTCCATCGCTGCCGTCAATCCGTCGCTCACCATCATGGCGCAGGCACAGCGCGTCGCAGAGCATCTCAAGGTGCGGCTTGCCGGGGGCGACTGGCATGGCTAGACCGGCACTGGCAGTTTCGACGGTCTACGGGGCCGGTCTGCTGCAGGGCTTCGCGTTCGTGCTCATTCCCGCGCTCGGCACCCATCTCAAGGGCAATCCCTATCATCTGTCAGCCACCGAATATGGCAGCCTCTTTCTGCCCATGACGGCCGGGGCGATCACGAGCGCCCTGACAGCAGGCATCCTGGACCGTCGCCTCGGCACCAATGGCGTACTGCGGCTCGGGCTCGCAGCCAACGCGCTCGCGTTGCTTCTGCTGGTCGGCAGTGACGCCTACACCGGCCACCCTGCCGCCTACATCATGCTGCTGGCGGAAACCGCGCTGCTCGGATTGGGATTCGGTTTCAACCTCTCCGCCATCAACCATCTTGCCGCCATCCAGTTCCCGGAACGCGAAACCGCAGCGGTCACGCTGCTCAACGCCGTGATCGGCGGCAGTACCGCGCTATCGCCGCTGATACTCGACCTGTTCGACACCGCGGGCCGATGGTGGCTGTGGCCGACAATCCTGATTGCCGGCTTCATCGCTGTGCTGTTCCTGTCGGTGACTCTTCCCGACGCCCGCGCCCGCAACGCCTCAGCCGGGGAATCCATGGGGCCGCGGCATCCAGTGTCGATGTTCGGGCTTGCGGTCCTTATCTATGCAGTGGTCGAGGGCACCTTTGGAAGCTGGGCCGCGCTCTATGTCAGCGGCAATCACGATCTGCCTGCCCGTTACGGTGCCTGGGCACTGTCCGCCTTCTGGGGCGCCATGACCGCATTCCGACTCGCGTTCAGCGTGATACCGGCACGCCAGGCTCCGCCCTGGCTGATCTATCGTGCATCGCCGGTGGCAATGGCCTGCTGCTTCCTGGCGCTGCCGTTCGTGTCCTCTCCGGGGGCACTGGTCGCCACGTTTGCGGCGGCGGGGGCCGCCTGCAGTATCTACTATCCCTACACCATGTCGTTCGCCCTGGAGGCCTATGCCGGGAGCCAGACCCGGGTGGCGGGCCTGCTCGTTGCGGCCTTGATGTCGGGCGAAGGCATCGGCTCCTATGCGCTCGGCCCCCTGCAGGGAAGCCTCAGTCTGGCAAAGATCTACGGCCTGTCGGCGCTCTGGAGCCTGCCTCTGTTCGGGCTCGCCTACTGGCTGAGCCGTCCCTGTTCCGGACCGGGACTCGCGTCCCGCCGTCCCGGTCCGGTTTCCAGCAAAACGTGATGAGGAGCAAAGCAATGATTAACATAGATTTGAAAGGCCGGCGTGCACTGGTCACCGGCGCGAGTTCCGGCATCGGCGAGGCCATCGCCCATGCCCTGGCGCAAGCCGGTGCCGACGTAGCGGTGAACTATCTCGCGGAACCGAGCGGAAAGGATGCGGCCAATGCCGAACAGGTTGCTGCAGCCGCGCGGCAGCAAGGGGTCCGGGCGATCAGCCTGGCAGCCGACATATCCGATGCCGGCCAGGTGGAGCAGATGTTTGCCGCAATGGACCGGGAATTCGGGGGCGTGGACATCCTGGTCAACAATGCCGGTATCGACGGCGTCGCTGCCCGCTGCTGGGAGTCGGACCCACAGAGCTGGTACCGTGTGATCCAGATCAACTTGTTCGGCGCCTATCACTGCGCGCGCGAAGCCCTCAAGCGCATGACCGCCGCACGCCACGGGGTGATCATCAACATCAGTTCCGTACACGAGAGCATTCCGTGGAGCGGCTACAGCGCCTATACCTGCTCGAAAGCGGCGCTGACCATGCTCACCCAGACGCTCGCCCAAGAAACGGCGGACCTCGGCGTGCGCGTGCTGGGCGTGGCCCCGGGAGCCATCAAGACCCACATCAACGAGCCGGTCTGGAGCAACCCCGATACGCTCAAGGATCTGCTGCGCAAGATACCCTCCAACCGCATGGGTGAACCCAGTGAGATCGGCCGCATGGTTGCGCTGCTGGCGAGCGACATGGCCTCCTACGTAACCGGTCCGAGCCTTCTGGTCGACGGCGGTATGGTGCTCTACCCGTCGTTCCGTCACGGCGGCTGACCGCTGATATCGGCGGATGCGTCCGCTGCGGCGGGCCACAGGTTGTGGCAGCGCCAGCAACCGGTCCGCCCTGCCGCTGCGCTCCGGTCACCTGCGGTACCGGAGCGCAGCAAATGTCACTGGGGGGGCGGTGGGGGCGGTGGCGGCGCATAATAGCGCGGTGCAGGGTAACCTGGGATCAGATTACCCTTGGCGTACATGCACTGCTCGTAGGAAATGTTGTAGCGATATTGCAGATCCATGGTGCTTTGATCCGCCGCGCCGGCACCGGCTGCTGAACCCAGGAGCAGGCCTGCACCGGCACCCGTTCCGACAGCCTCCTGACCGTGCCCCAACAATGCACCAGAGGCGGCTCCGATGGCAGCTCCGGCCACCGCGCCCGACAGTACCTGCTGCTGCGCGACCTTGCTCGGCTCTACCCCAAGCTGCTGACGGGCAAACTCGCGGCAGACTGCATCATCCTGCCGGAACTGTTCAAACGGCTTTCCGGGGCCCGGCATGACCGCAACGGTGGGTCCGGTCGGGATGGACGCGCACCCCGCCAGCAGCATGCCGATCGCCGCGCCCAGAACTGCCTTATGTGTTCTCATGATCCTGCTCCTGTCCGACTCTACTGCCCGGGCGGCGCGGAAGGCGTTGCCGGTACCCTCCGCCAGCCACCCGGACAGGACTGTACGTAGGGATAATAGCCCTTGGCACCATTGCAGTAATACCAGTACTGAACCTCCGGCGGTGCGCTCGGGGCGGGCAATACCGGTACCGCCGGCACATAGGGCGGCGTATAGGGATCCGGATACGGATAGATCGGCCGCGGGTAGAAGTACCACAGGCCCGCCACGACCCACCACCAGCCCCAGCGGCCGTCATGGTGCGCATGGACCCAGTAGCCGCCGCGCCACCGGTCCATGTCCCACCGGTGAAAATTCCGGATGTCACCGCGCCACACGCGCGGTCCGACATACCTGCCCCGGAAGCGCCGGTCGTCGTGATCGGCGAGTGCTGAAAATGATGCCGTCAGCGCTAGAAAGGCAAGCACCACGCTTATCGTCTTGCTCATCTTCATTTGCGTACCCTCTCTGAATTTGGCCGTTTCCTTGAACCATGTCCGGGGTTGTCAACCGGCGGCTTCCTCATAGGCCGCGCTGGCGCTCCGTTCCCTGGACCAGCGCATTCCTCACTCGACTTAGAACGGATGATCGCACGAATCGCTGACCGGTCAGGCGTAAAGGAGTGCAATATTTCGTAAAGACCATCCTGACCTCCGCCTCAAACCTGGCGTGCACCGAACCGCCCGGATACCTCGCCCATCCTCCTATCGGATCCCTTCCCGCGGCCCGCTACCCGGAATCCCGCGATTTTGCACCCGGCTCCATTCCGACCCATGCCGCAATCCGCTTCCGGCCGGAACAGGGTCCGAGTCATTACTGCACCAGCGTCGGGTACAGTTTCGACGCAATCAGCAACAGCACCAGAAACACGGCTCCCATGACGCCGAAGTCCAGCAACGCGCTGTGGGTGCTCTGCCCGCCCTGTATCATGAGTCCCCGCAGCACATCCACCAGATACGACAGCGGATTGGCCCGGGCGACCATCCGGAGCCATCCCGGCATGAGGGACAGCGGGTAGATCGCATTGCTCGCAAAAAACAGCGGCATCGTGAGAACCTGGCCGACGCCCATGAACCGCTCCCGCGTCTTGACCAGACAGGCAATGATCAGCGAAAACGTCGAAAAAATCGCCGAACCCAGCATCACGCCCAGCATCACACCGGCAATATGGACGGGCTGCCAGCGGATGCCGATCTGCAGCGCGAGCGCAATGAGGTAGACAATAACGGCCTGGACCGCGCCCCGGAACGTGGAGGAAACAGCCTTTCCGAATACCAGCGCCGCGCGCGTGGCCGGGCTGACCAACAACTTGTGCACCACGCCAAGATCGCGTTCCCAGATGACGGCGATGCCGTAGAAGATCGCGCTGAACAGGACGCTCTGGCCAAGGATCCCCGGAGTCATGAATGCCAGATACGAGATGTTTCCGGTCGGGATCCCCCGTGCGCGGGCGAATACCTGACCGAAAATCACCAGCCACAAAACCGGCTGTACCGCGCGCGAGAACAGCTCCGTGGGATCGCGCAGCAGTTTCCTGGTTTCGACCACCGCAATCGCCCAGGCATCGCGCAGAAACTCCCGCAACTCCGAGTCAGCCCAGACGCTTTGCAGTGACCCGCATTCGGCGAACATTTCGGTATTCACCTCCCTCTTCGATGGCGCCACCGCTGTAGTGCGCGAATACGTCGCCCAGGTCGGCGTCGGGGCCAACCGATTCCTTCAGGTCGGCAGGCGCTCCGTTTACGGCGATGTGGCCACGGTGCATGATGGCAATTTCGTCGCAGAGTTCGTCGGCTTCTTCCATGTCGTGGGTCGTCAGAAATACCGTCGTTCCGTAGGTCTGCTGAAGTTCTTCAAGCCGGCTCCATACCGTGGCACGCGCAACCGGATCCAGGCCGATCGTCGGTTCGTCGAGAAACAGCACGCGCGGCCGGTGCAGCATGGCCTGTGCCACCTCAAGCCTGCGTATCATGCCGCCCGAATAGGTCCGCACGAGCTTCCCTGCCGCCTCTTCCAGACCCATGAACCGGAGCGATTCGTCGATTCTTGTCCGGCTCTCGCGTTCGCCGATTCCGTACAACCGCGCCGAAAGCATCAGGTTCTCGACACCGGTCAATGCCCCATCCGCGGACAGGAGTTGCGGCACGTAGCCGATCCGGCGCCGGACCGCACGCGGTGCGCTGATGATGTCCGAACCTGCCACCCGCGCCGTGCCGGCGGTCGGCCGCAGAAGCGTCGTCAGCATCTTGATCGTCGTGCTCTTGCCGGCACCATTAGGCCCGAGCAGGCCAAATATGCTGCGGTTCGAAACCATAAGATCCAGCCGATCGACCGCCGTCAGCCGGCCAAACCGCCGCGTCAGACCCGATGCCTGCACCGCCGCATCGTCCGCTGCCGGAACTGCGTGGTCTTCCCTCACCCGCGCGTCTCCTTACATTCAGGCCGGCATGATCCGCATCCGAAACGGTTCAGGCTTTGCACCCGGCCCGGATCTGCATATCGCCTGCATCTGTGGGGGCATCTGCTGCCCCCGCCCGTTTCCCGCCTGCAGGTACCCTACGGCCCTGTCGATGCCGCTGCTTTGACGCAAATCAATACCAGATCCGGAGGCGCGCGGTAGCGGATGCCGGATCATCGACCTCTCCGCTCCGACCGGCCAAGGCTGTCGCACGCTCCGCCTTTCCCAGCCGCCGCAACCCGATCGTCGGCGTCAGATGCCTAGGGATCAGCCCCGGGCGTGGCGGGCCACCCCGTCATCGCCGTAGATGACGGCACGCAGCGCCCGCACGTTTTCGAGCTTGAAGCCGCTGAACATGAGACCCGCGCCTTGCGCGTTGACCCGGACCACGCGGGCCGGAAGATGTTGACGCATCTGCGGTTCGGTCTCCCCGAGGCTCAGATCGACCTCGAGCCCCTCATTGACCGAAAACGTCCGCGAATTGGCTTCGACATACATGCCGCCGAAACCAAGATCCCGGCAGATCGCCCGCAGCGGGGACTGTCCTTGCGCCGTCAGTTCCACTTCGAACTCCACCGGCCGCCGCTCGTTCCAGCGCTGCTCAACGCGCTTTGTCATGCTCATGATTTTCTCCTGTCATCAGTTTGCAGTCACCGACCGGATCGCAGGCCATGGCCGGCATCCCGGTCTTTTGACCACGTTTCATCGATAGCACCACACCACCGCTCCGGCTGCGTCGCGTGAAGGCATAATACGAACCGGCCGGTCTGACCCTGAGCAGCGATCCGCTTGCGCGAACCAGCTCCGTGAACCGGATGATCTCGCCGGGATCGCGCATCGTGAACATCAGTCCGACGCCCTCGTCGGTAAGCCGCGCCACGACCGCGGACATCCGCATTGTCCACGTCACTCCGCGCATGGGCCGCGTCACAATCAAATCCACCAGGGTTCCGGGATAGAGCACCGCCATCGGGGCGGCGATGAAAATCCCGTCGAAACTCATATCCCGGCTTCGCCCTGCGCGCGCACCGCGCGCACCGCGCTGCCGGATCTGGACCGGACGCTCGAGCGGCTCCCGGAATCCCCAGCGATGGTTCATTCTCATGTACCCGTCCTCTCGGACCCGTTCATCCGTCACGCGCGGACGGCTGCCCGGATCGGTTCACTCCTGGATAAACTCCGTTTCCCGCCGCGCCCCGGTTATCCGGTATGACCTTCGCAGCGGCGCCTCTTCGTACCGCCATGGTCCCGCCAGTCACAGAAAGTCGGCCGCTCATCGGTCCAGAGGTGATACCGGATGATTACAGCCGCCAATCCGACCTGCATCCTGCCGGTCATGACCACCTTTTCCATTAAATCATTAGCCGCACCCCTGGAAAATTCGTGAATCTACGTACATGACCACCGCGCCGCTCGCTCATACCGGACGGCCGGTCCTGCCGGGCAGATTTACTTCTCGCCGTGTCGCAGGGGCGGCGCGAATCCTTTCAAGCCGGCGTCTGCCGCATGCACCCAGGAACATCCGGTTGCGGCATGCCAGCGACCGTCAGTCCGTTGCTGCGGCCTGCTTGACCGACCGCCGGCCGGTATCCGCCCCACCGCCCCCCATCTGACGGCGCGGCGTTCCGTACCGCGACGCAATCGTGGTAAGCTGAAACAAGGGGTTATATATCATTCGGGTGACACCTGTATTTCGCTCTTCACCCTAAGGTGGAATCCGGCATTCAAACGGCCATGCTGATTGCCTCCCGAGCCCCAAAAACCGTCCATCCAGGGCATGACCTTGAACAAGTGGCGTGTTGAAACGCAAGTTCTGTCCGGATTTGCGCTCGCACTCGCGGTCCTCGCGCTCGCCGGCGTCCTGGTATACCGGGCGATCAGCGGGTTCATCAACACCAGCCAGGCCGCGGCTGCGTCCCGACAGGCGATTGCGGCATTCGACGGAATCTACGCCTCGCTGAACGAGGTGGATGCGCACGAGCGCAGCTACTTCGTTCTCGGCGACGCCACCGACCTCGCACGACGCCGGAATGCGCTCAATCAGGTCCACACCTACCTGGACCAGCTCGACCTCCTTCTGGCCACCGAGCCGCAGCAAACCGCACGCCTGAAACTGCTGCGCCACGATGTTTCCGCCCGTCTTCGGTTCCTCGACCAGGCGCTAGCCCTCGCCCGCCGCCAGCGACACTTTCCGGCGATCCACCCCGATATCGCGGGCCCGACGAGCGGTGCCCTGATGGGCCAGATCCATCACCTCATCGACCGGATGCGGCAGTCGGAGACCGTCCGGCTGAGTCTGCGCCGCGCCGACACCGACCGGCGGCTGCGGGAGACACTCGCCGCGCTCGCACTGCTGCTGCTGCTGTCGGCAGCATCCCTCTCCTTCTTGTACGTCGGCATCCGCCATGAGATCCGCGAGCGTCGCGACGCCGAGACTGCGCTTGTAATGCAGGCGGAACGATTGCGGGAAAGCGAACAGCGCATGCATGCCATTCTCGATACCGCCGCTGAGGCCATCATCGTGATCGACGAGCACGGAACCATCGACCGGTTCAATGCTGCCGCCGAACGCATCTTCGGGTACCGCGCCGACGAGGTGATCGGTGCCAACGTGTCGGTCCTTATGCCCCCACCCCACAGCGAGTCGCATGCCGGCTACCTCCAGCGCTACCTGAACACCGGCACGCCGCATATCATCGGAATCGGCCGGGAGACCGACGCCCGTCGCAAGGACGGATATGTATTTCCGATCGAACTCTCGGTCAGCGAGACCCGGCTGGGCACAAAGATGCTGTTCACCGGGGTGCTGCGCGACATAAGCGAACGCCGCCAGCACGAGGCGGACCTCGCCCGGACCATGCACGAACTGCAGAGTTCGAACGAGGAGCTCAAGAACTTCGCCTACGTCGTGTCGCACGACCTGAAGGCGCCGCTGCGTGCCATCGGATCGCTCGCCAACTGGCTGAACGCCGACTACGCCGGGCAGCTTGGAGAGGAAGGCCAGGAATACCTGCGTCTGCTCGGCGGCCGCGTCCGCCGCATGGACCAGCTCATCGAAGGCATCCTCGAGTATTCCCGCGTGGGCCGGGTCACGGAGGCGCTGGCGCCGGTGGATCTCGGCGTCATCATCCGCGAAATCGTCGATCTTCTGTCCCCCCCGCCCAGCATCCGGATCGAAATCGACGATCCGCTGCCGGTTCTGACCGCTGAACCCACCCGCATGCGCCAACTCTTTCAGAACCTGTTGTCCAACGCTATAAAATTCATGGACAAACCGGCGGGCCTGATCCGGGTTTCTGCCCTTGTGGTCGACGGTTCCTGGCGCATCAGCGTCGCCGACAACGGGCCGGGCGTCGAGGTCCGGCATCAGGACAAGATCTTTCAGCTGTTTCAGACCCTGGCACCGCGTGACCGCATCGAGGGTACGGGTGTGGGGCTGGCATTGGCAAAAAAGATTGTCGAACTCTACGGTGGGCGCATCTGGATCGAATCCATGCCCGGCCAGGGAAGTACGTTTTTCTTCACCTTCCCGCATGCCTCCGCGGCCGGGTTTACGCGCATGGCAGGCATGCAGTAGAACACTCACGACAAGAGTCGCACTTACACATTGCGGAGGGCCCATGAAAATCACGAGCAGACCAATATTGCTGGTGGAAGACGATGATGTCGATGCCATGGCGGTGTATCGTGCGTTCAAAGCTTTGCATATCACGAACCGCCTGGACCGCACCGAGAACGGCGAGCGGGCGCTGGCCTACCTGCACGGCAAACTGCAGGATCTTCCCTGCCTGGTTCTTCTCGACATCAACATGCCGATCATGGGTGGCATCGAATTTTTGCGCGCCGTCAAAGACAATGCCTACGTTCTCAGGCATATTCCCATTGTTGTGCTCACAACTTCCTCGGAACAGCAGGACAAGATGGAAAGCTTCAATCTCGGCGTAGCCGGCTACATGAAGAAGCCTGTCGACTACCAGCAGTTCGTGGAGACCGTACGCACCATAGACCGCTACTGGACCGTCAGCGAGATGCCGGAGTAGCAAGCCTGCAATGTCCGCACCGACCGTACGCCTGCTGCTCATCGAGGATGATCAGGTCGATCGCATCGCTTGCCAGCGCGCGCTCAGCCGGCAGCAAGACCGGTCGTTCGAGATCCTGGAGGCTGATTCCGCGCGCGACGGGATCGAACTTGCACGGAACAGCGCCCCCGACCTCATTCTGCTTGACTACCGCCTGCCCGATATGACCGGCATGGAGGTCCTGACGGAACTTGGCAGCCTGCCGCAAGCTCCGCCGATCGTGATGCTCACCGGGGTCGGAGACGTGGCGACCGCAATCCAAGCCATGCGCTCCGGCGCGCGCGACTATTTGATCAAGGATGCCGCCGGGGAGTACCTCGTGCTGTTGCCCACGGTCATCGAGCGCGTGCTGCGGGAACAGCAGGTTCGTGCCGACAAGCGTCGCGCGGAAGAGGCCCTGCATCTTGAACGGGACTTCAATTCCGCGGTACTGGCCACCGTGGGGGCCGTGGTGATCGTGCTGGATCCGAGCGGGCGGATCGTGCGCGTCAACGAGGCCTGCGAAGCGATATCCGGATACCGCTTCGAGGAGTTGCATGGCCGGTTTGTCTGGGACTTGCTGCTTCTGCCCGAGGAGATCGAAGCGGTAAAACAGGTCTTCGCCACGCTGCGGAGCGGCCTGTTCCCCAGCCGCTTCGAGAACTCCTGGCGCTGCAAGGACGGCTCCCAGCGTTTCATCGCCTGGTCGAATACCGCGTTGACCGACCCGCACGGGGGGGTCGACTATGTGATCGCAACCGGGCTCGACATCACCGAACGGCGCGCCGCCGAGGATCAGGCGCGCCGCTACCAGGCCGAAATCGAACGGATCTACCACCAATACGCGCTCGGAGCGTTTGCCTCGGTCTTCGCCCATGAACTCAACCAGCCGCTGGCGGCGATCGTCAGCTATAGCGAAGCCAGCCGGCGCCTGCTGCGCAGCGGACGGGACAACGGGCAACTCGCCCACAATATCGAACAGACCGCGCTGCAGGCGCAGCGGGCCGCGCATATCATCCGCGACATCCGGCACTTCCTGCGCCGCGGCGCTCCCGAAACCACTGCGCAGGACCTGAACAGCCTTGTCGCCAAGGCCGCTGCGCAATTCGCGCCCGAGGCCGAACTGCACGGCATCCGTCTCGAGATCCTCCCCGGGGAAGTGCCGCGTGTGCGGATAGGACACATCGCGGTCGAAAAGGTGCTGCTCAATCTCCTGCACAACGCGCTCGAGGCCGTTCGCGATGGCGGCATCGCAGGCGGCACCGTCACGGTGCGCACCCAGCCGGATGCGGCCGGCTATGTGCGCGTCAGCGTGACAGACACGGGGCCGGGCATTGACCCCGAAGACGCCAAGCGTCTGTTCCAGCCGTTTTTCACCACCAAGGCCGAGGGGCTCGGTATGGGACTTGCGATCAGCCGCACCATCGTGGAGGCCCACGGCGGCCGGCTGTGGGCTGAAGCCCGACAGGGCGGCGCAAGCTTCCATCTGACGGTACCGGTCGAATCATGATTCCGACGGTCTTTCTCGTGGACGATGATGCCGCCGTGCGCGACGCGCTCGGCGCGCTGTTCCGGGCCGAGGGGCTCGCCGTGTCGGTGCACGAAAGCGCGGAAGCCTTCCTGGCAGACCTTCCTCCGGACGCTTGCGGCTGTCTCGTGCTCGACCTGCGCATGTCCGGCCTGAGCGGCATCGAACTGCAGAAGACGCTTGCCGACCGGAATGTCGGCCTGCCCATCATATTTCTCACCGGACACGGCGACATCCCGATGTCGGTACGCGCCCTGAAGGCCGGGGCCATCGATTTCTTCGAAAAACCGGCCGACCCCGATGTGCTGCTCACGCGCGTGCAGGAGGCGCTTGCCCTGGACGTAGAGCGACGCACCGCCGGTGCCCAGCAGGCTGAAATGGACGCCCGCTACACCCGGCTCACCGAACGCGAGCGCGAAATCCTGGCGCAGGTCGCGGAAGGCAGGACCAGCAAGGAGATCGCCCGGTCACTGCGAATCAGTCCGCGCACCGTCGAAGTCCATCGCAGCCATATCATGACCAAGCTTGGCGCCGACAGCCTGGCCGATCTGATCCGCATCGCCCAGCTCTGCACATCCGGCGTTCCGGCACCTCCGCGCTGAATTTCCCCGCGGATCATTAGCCGTTCCCGAGCGCCCGCGCTCCATCCGGGCCGTACGTAGTATTGCGTACGCATTCGCACCAATATCCTTACGGCATCCGCCCAACAATAATCCCGCAATCGCTATGCAGGCCTCGCAGCGGAAACGCCGCCCGGAAAGCCGCTTATGGAAACCCTGACCCCCGATAGCTCCGTTGGCATCTCCGGCTTCCCGGCTGCGGCGCTCCATTCCACCGTACTCGAGTCCCTGCCGGTGGGCGTCATCGTCACTGATTTCACCGGAAAGATCCTTTATCTCAACGCCACCGCCATACGCCTGATCGGCGCGAACCGCGCCAGCGTGCGCGGACGGCCGCTGTCCGAGGTTATCAAGGTGCTGGACGGGACCACTCACCGTCCGGTCGCCGATCCGCTCACGCACTTTATTTCACGCGGCGCGCGCCTCGGGCTCGGCGACTTCGATCTGCTGCGGCAGCCCACCGGAAAAGAGATTCCCGTGGAGGACTCCTGTTCCGTCCTGCGGGAACCGGGGCGCGAGACCGACGGAATCGTTCTCCTGCTGCGTGACGCCACGGCGCTGCGCGAGCTGGCGCGCGACGCGACGCACGATTCGCTCACCCGGCTCGCCAACCGTCACGAGTTCGAGCGCCGCCTGGGTCGCCTGTTCGACACGCTGCGTCCCGGCGACGCACACGCTCTCCTCTACATGGATCTGGACCACTTCAAGGAGATCAACGACTCCCACGGGCACGCCGCCGGCGACTTCGTGCTGCGCCAGGTGGCGGAGATATTCGGCGAACGGGTCCGCGAGCGCGACACCCTAGCCCGTCTCGGAGGCGACGAATTCGCGCTGCTGCTCGAGCATTGCCCGATCTCTCTCGCCAACGCCCATGCGCGAACCCTGATGCAGGCCATCGCCGAAAAGCACTTTTTCTGGTCCGGCACCACATTCCGGCTCGGCGTAAGCATCGGCGCCGTGGCAATCCTCTCCGGAACCCAGACGCCGTCATCGGTCCTTGCCGCCGCCGACCGCGCCTGTTACATCGCCAAGCGGCGCGGCGCCGACGGAATCTGGCGCCGCGGCCCATCGAGGGCACCCGATGTTCCGCCCCATACCTCCGCCTGACGCGGAGATCCCCTGTTCATCAAGGAGGCAACCATGAACTTCGTTCCAGGCACCAACGCTTCCGGCACCGCGCCGTTCGGCGCCGCCGGCAGGTCAGCGGTCATTGCCGGCACTCCTACGCACGATACCCGCGACTCGCTTCTTTCGGTTGCAGGTCCGCCACGCCGGTACGTGCGGGGGCAGCATCTGTTTCACGCAGGCAATCCCGGATCGGCCGTATATTACGTCGAATCCGGGTCCGTGAAGCTCTATGGCACGACCGGTAACGGCGGCGAACAAATCTTCGCATTCTGCCTGCCCGGGGATTTTCTGGGATTGGACGCCCTCGGAGCGCCCGAGTACGGCTCCTCCGCTGCGGTACTCGAACCATCCACGCTGCGGGCCCTGCCGGTTGCGGAAATCAACCGTGTTTACCAGCGCAATCCGGCCGTGCAGCACTGGATTCATCTGCTGCTCGCCCAGCGCATTGCCGAAATGTACGAGCACATGATGGTGCTGAGCAAGAAGCATGCTGATGAGCGCCTGGCCGGCTTCCTGCTGGGACTGGATGCCCGTCTCTCCGGGCCGCAGCGCACCGCGCACAGCCTGCGGCTGAGCATGTCCCGCTATGAAATCGGCTGCTACCTCGGTCTTGCCCTGGAAACCGTGAGCCGGCTGCTGCGGCGCTTCGACGATGAGGGGTTGGCCCACACCCGCGCACGCAGTGTCGAGTTGCACGACCTCGCACGCCTGGGCGCGCTCGCCGGACTGAACAGCTCCGCAAGCCGCACGTCCGGTGCCGTCCGGACGGCGGTCGGCATAGCGTAGCCGGTTCCCGCAGAGAACGTCCGGGATCTGGAGGCAGGTCAATGCCTTGGCTGCTCCGCTTACTATACTATAGGCATGACCGGGGATGCCGAACACGCCCCGGTAACGGCAGTTGTCGTATCGTCCGGTCCGCGAGCTGAACCCCCATGGAACACCCGAACACTGTGGCGGTCTGGGACCCGGCGGTCCGCGTCTTCCACTGGACCACCGCGGTACTTTTCTTTGTAGCGTACTTCACGGAAGATCTGCTGACACCACATGTCTGGGCCGGCTACGCCGTGCTGGTGCTGGTCGTTTTGCGCATCGTCTGGGGCTTCGTCGGACCGGAACATGCGCGCTTCCGCGATTTCACCTATCCGCCGTCCGTGGTGCTGGCCAATCTGAAGGATATCCTGCTTGCGCACCCCCGCCGCTATCTCGGCCACAGCCCCGCAGGCGGGGCGATGGTGATCCTGCTGCTCGCGGGATTGCTCGCCACCACTGTGACCGGCGTGATGCTGTATGGCGCCAGCCAGCATGCCGGACCACTCGCCGGCGCGATGCAGGGCATCAGCAAGCGGACACTCAAGGAACCCCACGAACTGCTGGCAAACATCACCCTCGGCCTGGCAGGACTGCATATTGCCGGCGTCATCGCGGCCAGCGTGATGCACAGGGAAAATCTCGCGCGCGCGATGCTGACCGGCCGCAAGCATCCCTGATGCCTTCCCGGCGGCCGCGTGCAGCGCGCGGACCCTCTGGCGGATGCGTCAGCCGCCTGCTATGGCCCCAATGATCAGAAGCGGTTCGGATCCGCCCGCCACCTCATCGGGCAGCCGCGCAGCCGGCGGTTCGAACGACAGATCTTCCCCGCAGGCGAAAAGACGGATGAGCGGCCGCCGCCGGTGCGTGGCGTGCTCGCGGATCGTCCCCCGCAGTACCGGGTAGCGCAATTCGAGCGCATCGAGCACGGCGCCGAGCGTCACCGGGCCGACCACATCCAGACGCACCTCGCCATCGACGCCCGCCAGCTGGCGCAACGGCTGCGGAAGCACGACCCGGATCATGGTAGCGCCTGCACTTCGACCGACAACACTGCGGGCAGATCGCGGACGATGGACTCCCAGGAATCCCCGCTGTCCGCCGAGACGTAGACCTGGCCCCCGGTTGTACCGAAATAGATGCCGCAGGGTTCGAGCGGATCCACCGACATCGCATCGCGTAAAACGTTCACATAGCAGTCCTGCTGCGGCAGGCCCCGGGTAAGCGCCTCCCACTCGTTTCCGCCGCAGCGGCTGCGATACACACGCAGGCGCCCATCCACCGGATAATGTTCCGCGTCGCTCTTGATCGGCACCACGAAGACCGTATCCGGCTCGTGCGCATGCACCTCGATCGGGAATCCGAAGTCCGACGGAAGATTACCGCTCACCTCGTGCCAGGATTCTGCGGCGTCGTCGGTGCGCATCACATCCCAGTGCTTCTGCATGAACAGGACATCCGGCCGGGATGGGTGCATCGCAATCCGATGGACACAGTGTCCGACTTCTGCATCCGGGTCCGGAAGTTCATACTTTGAGACCAGCCCGCGGTTCCGCGGCGCCCAGGTCTGTCCGCCATCATCCGTCCGGAAGACACCGGCCGCGGAAATCGCCACGAAAATCCGGTCCGCATTGCGGGGATCAAGGAGGATCGTGTGCACCGCCATGCCGCCAGCGCCCGGCTGCCAGAGATGGCCCTTGGCGCAACGCAGTCCCGGAAGCTCCTCCCAGGTCGCGCCTCCATTGGACGTCCTGAAAATCCCGGCATCTTCCACGCCTGCATAGACACTGTCGGGATTGCGCCCGGACGGTTCGAGGTGCCATACGCGTTTGAATTCCCAACCGCGCTGCGTACCGTCATACCACTTGTGGGTGCCGACCTCCCCGGCATACAGGAACCTGTTGCTCTCACCCTTTGCGAATCCGGCGGCTGCGGCCGGCCCTGCCGTATCGCTGCCCGGCGTCTGCCAGGTCCGGCCGCCATCGTCGGAACGCTGGATGATCTGGCCGAACCAGCTGCTGGTCTGCGATGCGTAGATCCGGTCGGGATCGACCGGCGAGCCCTTGATATGGTAGATCTCCCATCCAGCAAAGAGCGGGCCGCGCACCGACCAGTGCCGGCGTTTGCCGTCTGCGGCAAGAATGAACGCACCCTTTCGCGTGCCAACCAGAACCCGTACTCTGCTCATAGCGCACACCTCCGTGTCTTCCGGCGCACGCGTCCGCGCCCACGCCGTCGGTCGCGCAGCATTGCAACTGCAGCGCCTCAAGCACCGCTGTCATGATACCGCAAACCGGCTCAAGCCCAGCTGGTGCACCCTGCGCATGGCGCTTCCGCCTACCGCGCAAAAGACCATTAGGAATGTGCCAGTTTTTGGCATGTCGCGGCCGATTCCCGCGCCGGCACCGCACACTGCGATTGCGCTTTCCCGAAAGGCGACGCATCCGCGTACCGGCACAATGACCGGACGCCCGCACCCGCCCCATCTCCGCGGCACACCCTCTAGTCCCCGGGCGCTCATGTTTTGGCGCTTGCGGCCGATATGGTTTTTTGGGGAGACCCGGCACACCGGGACCGGCCGCAGGAAGTGGACGACGCCGCTCGTGGCGCAGCTACGGCTGCGTTACGCGAAAATCACAAAGAGGCAGTCACGTGGCACAAACAATGTTCCTGAAAACCCGCTTCGCGCTATCCCTTCTGCAGGCCGCGTTTGCCGCCGACCGCGATGCGGTCCTGGCACTTTCGCGCCAGTCCGCGTCCACCGCCACCAGCCTGTCGCCGGTCCTGGGCATCATCGATTCGCGCAATGCCGGCGGCCTCGAGGCCGCCAGGCACTCCGTATCGGCGCTCGAAGCCAGCGTTGCCACACTGGTCAAGAGCCTCGCATTCACGCGCGAAATCGATACCACCCTGGATCACGTCACGAGCGTGGTCGCTGCGGTCGAGCAGATGGCGAACACTGCCACCGAGATATCCAGAAATGCCCAGGAGGCGGCTTCCCGTTCCGACGACAGCAAGACCAAATCCGCCGCCGGCAAGCAGTCGGTCGCCCTGCTCACCGGAGACATGAATCTGCTCGAGAAGGCCGTCTCCACGATGGGTTTGAACATGCAGGAATTCCTGGAATTCAACCACAAAATCGGCAAGCTCACCGGCACGGTCCGGGGCATCGCCCAGCAGACCAATCTGCTTGCGCTCAACGCTGCCATCGAGGCTGCGCGCGCCGGAGAGGCGGGTCGGGGCTTCGCCGTGGTCGCCGACGAAGTCAAGAAGCTCGCCGAGAACACCACACACGCTACTGCAGAAATAGAGTCTGTGACCGCAACCATGAATGGCCTGATATCCAAGGCGAACGAGTCCGTGGAGGCGAGCCTGGCGCGCCTGAGCAAGAGCGTCGGCACACTCGATACGGTCTCGACCGCGCTCGGCGAGGGCGCGAAGGTCGCCCAGGACGTCAACGACCGCGTCCACCAGATTGCTGCCGCCGCAGAAGAGCAGAGTTCGGTATCGGCCGACATGGCGAGCAGCCTGTCAAAAATCACTGCCGCTCTGCAGCAGGAGGGCGGAGATGTGGAGCAGATTAACGATCTCGTGCGCTCGGTGATCGCGACAACCGGGCGCCAGCTGTCAGCACTTGCGGAGCATGGGACGGAGGAAGCGTTCCTGGAATCGATCAAGGGAGATCATCTCCTGTGGAAGTCCCGCATAGCCGACGTCGTGCATGGCGACGCCGACCTGAAGGCGGCGGAACTCATAGACCACACCCAGTGCCGGCTGGGCGTCTGGTATCGGGGCGCAGGCAAGGCCCGCTACGGCGCACTTCCGGCCTTTGTGGAACTGGAGGCGGTCCATGCACGCATTCATGGACTCGGGTGCGAAATCGCAAAGACCCGGGGCAGCGCGACACACGACACGACGCTCAGCCGTTTCCGGGAATTGGAAGAGGAAACCAAGCGTCTGTTTATCCTCGTCGATCGCTTCCACGCGGCCGGCAGCCGCGATGCTGCGGTCGCGCCGGATCCCGGCCCGGACGCTGCGGCTGCGGACTGGAATGACGGTCGGCACCGGAGATGATGCAGGGAACTCACGCTTGAGATGATGGGCCGTGAAACCGAGGCGGGCGCAACACCCGTGTCGCATTCAAGATGATACGCGGGCCAAAGTCGCATGGTTGACGCCCCAAGGCGAGCAGCACTTCCTGGGTGCGCGCATCGCGATTCAGCACAGCGATCCCACGTCCGCATTGTCCCGTTCACTTGGCACCGCATCGGCACCGTGACCCGAACACGTGGACATTGCGGTCCACCCGCACCAACGCGTTCGCCGCGCGGCCTCATTGCCGACAAGGCATCGGCTATCGGACCCACCGTGCCACAGGGACCGCGCTGAATCGTCATTTCCGCTTATGGACTCCGAACTTCGATCGGGCCAGAATTGGCCACGAATCCTGGTGGATGAATCCTGCCTTGGCGCTACTGTGCTCAACATCGGCACCGGCCCGGTCCGCACCCGACCCGAAAGTTCGGGCGAGGCCCTGCGCACTGTTCCGGCGGTCGTCGCCGGGACCCGGCGCAATCCGCACGCGCTGCCGGGTGCCGCCGGGCGGCAGTGCCGCCGGCTGCCGGCACTGTCACCGGCCTTGCCCGCCTCCTCTACACCCGGACCGCCGCAGCGACGGCTGGCCGCAACGACCGGCCGGCGTCGGATCTGCCGGCCGCCGCAAGCCAACAGCCTGGGGTGCTGTGCGGTGACCGGCGCCGCCGCTGCGATCCGCTCGGCCGGAGTGGTAGTGGTGCGCGGAAGCGGCCAGGCACAGCGTTTTCTGGTACTGCGCGCATATGCCAACTGGGATTTTCCGAAAGGTCAGCGGGAGGCCGGCGAACAAGACTTAGAAACAGCGATCCGCGAAACCCGAGAGGAGACCGGTATTACGGACCTGACTTTTCCGTGGGGAACGGGCTATCGCGAGACCGGCCCGTACGGAAGCGGAAAGATAGCCCGCTACTACATCGGAGTGACCGACACCGAGGCGATCATACTGCCGGTGAGCGCCGAACTCGGTCGACCGGAACACGATGAATTCCGCTGGGTCAGTTACGCCGAAGCGCGCGTGCTGCTGCCGCCGCGGCTGCAGCCGGTTCTCGATTGGGCCCGGTCTCTGGCTTCGCGAACAGGATCCCGGGCTTAGGCGGGCCAGGCACTGCCTGGCCCGAAGCGACCGGTGCGGCGCCGTGTCCCGATGGATTTTCGATTGAGGACCCGCTAGTGTATCCCTATAGAACAAGATGCGGGTCAGCTGCCGTGAACCGGCAGGACGCCAGCACGAGGATCATGGTTGGCATGCCTTTTGCTTTGGCTCGATGACTGCAATGAAAAGGGAAGGGGCACATCAGTAAGGGGGGCAGCATGATCAAGCTGAAGAAATTCTCGTCCTGGGCGCAGGACATCACAATCATCGTGCTGGTCACCCTGATGAGCATCGGGGCCAACCTTCCCGACCGGGTTTCCCGGGTCATCGGGCTGAACAAGGACTATCTGCTCATCGGCCTGATCGCCATCATCGGCGTTTCGTTGGTCCGCTACCTCAAGTTCGCCCTGATCCTCGTCATCGCCATACTGGCCATCGGCGCCAACCTTCCCGGCGATATTGCCCAGAGGCTCGGAGTCGACCCGCATATCATGCTGTTTGCCCTGGTCGCCATGGTGGTCACCTCGTTCACGAACTTCGTGTTGAAACTGCCGAAAGGCGTGAAGCCGATCGCCCAGATCAACAGCAGTCATGGCGCACGCGCTCTGTGCCATGCGGCACAGAAAGGCCATGCGTCCATGGTCTACTCGTTGGTCAGCGCCGGCATCAATCCGAACTTCCGGGATGAAAACGGCCATCTGCCTCTGGTGCTGGCAGCCTCCCGGGGACATGCCCTGGTTGTCAAGCTGCTGCTCGACAACGGCGCCTCCGTCGACGCTACCGACGCTGCCGGCAACACCGCCCTCACCGCAGCCACCAAGGGCGGATTCTCGCAGACCGCCATCCTGATCAAGAACGCCCAGGTACGCCAGAAAGCCGCTGCCTGATACGCACGTCCGGAAGGTGTTGCGTCAGAAAGCGGTGCTCCACGGGAAGCCCTGGCCTTAGATGTTGCGCGGCAACCCGG
>JAJYEK010000197.1 GCA_021785795.1 Pseudomonadota bacterium | reverse complement strand
TTCGAGAATCGCCTGAAATTGGTCGTCGGGGATACGCCGGCTGGCATCAAAAACCTTGCACGCGTGCCGAAAACGCATGGCGTCCAAAACCGTCTTGACCGAAATCTCCGTGGTACTCATTGTGTGACACTCCTTCCGCACACAGGCGTGATCGGGCGCACCGGAAAGGGCGCTCCCTGGGAAGGGTAGCCTGCGCCGCGTCTGCGCACAATCGACAGGTCCTGCGACAGACAGACCGGACATGCCCTCGCACCGGAAACGTGTAGTCGATACCCTCAAGGTGGGTCGTGCCCGGGGGGTCAAAGAGGTTTTTTCCGGGTTGCCGGGATACTACTACACGGCCTGCGCAAGCTGGTTCTTCGACCGCTGGGGCTTCAGCGACCGATTCGCGGCCGCCTCCGGTCATCCCCGCTGCCAGGACTTTGAGGCGCCATCTCACCGGACTCCTTGCCTGCAGGAGGCCCGCATCACCCATGCCGTGGCCGAAGGCACCAACGGCCACATCCAGCTGATCAAAGTGAATGTCCGGGGCTGGCGCCACTTCGCCCCGTACCGCGTCACGATCCTCTTCCACTGCGGCCTTGATCTTTATCGCGTGGGCTGCGCCCTGTGATCATTCAGGCGCTCGCTTGCATGAAAGTCCAAAGAACCAGAATTCATGACGCGCGACGCGGGATCGCAACCGATGAGCGAAAGCCGCGAGATTGCCGCTCCATGGACATGCAACGTCTGTAACCACCGGCCACTGCGCCTTTCTCCGAATGGTTTGATGACCGGCGGTCCTGCCGCGTACAGCCTGCACACATAACTTGACGACCATCGCCTGACTGTGTGGAATAGATGCGGGCGAGCATGGGCCATGAGCTCGCTTGGTCTCACAGGGAAATGCGGCGTGCGCGCGGATGACGCGCGAACAGGCAAACCGCCCTGCAGGCGCGATGTGCACGCCACACGACATGGCGCACGGGGTCTGCAAGGGTGAGGGCGTCTTGCTGCGCGCCGCCTGCGCATAGAGACGATGCGGCATGGTCGTAGTCGTAAAACACGGAGGCGTACGATGAACCGGCACATGGTGGTCGTGGCTGCGGTGATTTTGGGACTGTGGGCGGCGGGTGCGCGCCCGGCACAAGCCGGCATGGCGATTTCGGTGGGAGTGGCGGGCCCGGCGTATACTTTCTCCTTCGGCGGCCAGATCAACGCCTACTACTGGCCGGCTTATAACACTTATCTTTATGGAAGTGGCGGCATCTATTACCGCTGGGTGGATGGGAGCTGGCTGTACGCGCCGGCGTTCATGGGACCGTGGTTGCCGCTAGCCCCGACCGTGATCCTGCCGCCCGCCCTGCTGTATGGCCCCCCTCCGCCGGTGGTCTTCTATCGCCCCTATTTCCTGTGGTGGCGCATGGCTGTCGGCCCCTGGTACGCCCGTGTTCATCCGGGCTGGTGGATGCGGCATCGCAGGTTCCTCGCCCATTACGCGCTTTGGCGCACCCGGGTCGTGCCCCTGTATGCCGCGCATCCCGACTTTCTATGGCGGCGACCCGGCATGCGCCCCGTCTTTACGCGCCCCTTTATTCGCCGCCAGCAATGGCGCTACACCCTGCGCCATCCCGAATTTGCCGCCCATCATCCCGCATTACGCGCCCGCGCCTTGCGGTATGCTACGCACCACCCGGGTTTTGCGCGGCGCGTGCGGCCCATGATGCCCCAGGGGCCGCGGGGTCGCCGCTTCATGGCGCATCACCCGCGCCTGATAGGTCACCCCTACCGTGCGCGGCGGGCATTTAGGAACAGGCAACGCTATCGCCGGTAAAAGAGCCCAAAAAAAGATCCGCCAGCATGCACGCGGAAACGGTGCGGGCGCGGCCTTCGCACAAAAGATGGGCTCGAGCGCGGACCAATGGCACATCGGCAATCGCTTTTTCGTCGGCCAACAGACCAAGGGGAGTCAGGCCATGGCAACGCCTTTTCCCCTGGCGCGGTGAGCGCAGAGGGCCTCTTGCCGATACTCGAACCCGACGAGGCGCCGAAGGATTTGGTCAGCCCGCCTGCCCGCCCCGGCTTGCACCATGTTTTCTTCATGGGCATCGTTCCCATATCAGCAAGCGGGGTCGGGCACCCAGAGAGATGTTTTCCTCCGGGCGCACGCGACAAGAAATGACGCACGGCCGATACGAGCCCGCCCGGTTCCAGGCGTGCCTCGCAAAGTGGTCGGCCAGGATCCCTTTCGGGTAGGCGGTCACGCTCTGCACCGACCCCTATGAACGGTTCTCGCGCATGGAAACGACAACATTGAATACCAGGGCATAATGCGGCATCGCCGCCGTGAAGGGCGGATAGGTGCGCATCCTGACAGCCGCGAGACAGGCGCGGTCAATGGGCCCAAAACCACTGGAACGCCCGAGCCTTACCCAGAGCAGCTGACCCTGTGGTGTGAGCTTGAAGGTAACGACCGCCGCGCCGGATAATCCCAGGGCGCGCACTTCGCCGGGAACCCGCAGACCGGCCTGGATACGGGTCCGCAGCATGACCGCGTAGCGATCAACTGCCTGGGCCGCCGTGGCCAGGTTGACCGGAGGCGCCGGGCGGGGCGGCGGCGGAGGGGGCAACCGCCTGACCACGCGGGGAGGGACCGGACGCGGAAGCGGGACAGGATGGTGCACAGGCGCCGGCAAGCGCGGATGAGGCCGCACTGGCACCGGCGCAGGCTTTGGCAACGGTCGGGGCAAAGTCACCATATGGATGCGTGTCGGTGCCCGCTTGAGGCCCACGGTAACGGGCGGCGTGAGGTGGTGGTAGGCAACGTAGCTCGCCAGTACCAGCAGCTCCACGGCCACAGCCATCCCTAACGACCGGCGAAAAGCCGGCGGCGGCGATATTGCAGACGGGCTACTCATGGTCGCCATCTCTCGTCACGCCGATGGCCGGGTGGCGATGCCAATGTTCGCGACCCCGGCCTTCCGGCAGGCATCCATAACCCCGATGAAATCCTGAAACGGCACGCCTTTGGCAGCAGCGATCGTCACCTGCGGGTGTTCGGAGGCCCGCGCCTGCAACATCTGCTCAAGGGCCGCCGCGCTCATCGTCATACCGGCGACGTGAATGACTCCGGTACGGGCAAGACTGATCAGCACCTTGGGTTTTGGCAGGACCTTGGCAGTGGTTGACTGCGGCAGGGCCAGCTTGATCCCCTGATCGGGAATCATGCGCAGCGTCAGGATCATGAAAAACACCAGCAGAAAGAACATCACATCGATCATGGGAATGAGCTCGATGCGACTTTTCCTGGCTTCGAAATAGCGGATCCTCATCGGCGGCGTCACTCAGCGGCCAGCGGCGCATGCAACGGCGCGTGGCCACTGGTAGTCACCGGCGCGCTCTCCGGCACGACCGGGCCGCCATCCAGACGATTCTGCAGCATGGTCTGCACAAGATCGAGCTGGTGGAGGATGACGCGAATCTTGTTGTTTAGCGCATTGAAAGCCAGCAGCCCGATCATCGCGATAAAAAGGCCCGAAGCGGTTGCCACCAGTGCATCGGCGATGCCGCCGGTCACGGCGGTAGGGGCATTGCCCGGAGCCGACAGGATGGAAAACGCATGAAACATTCCGACAATGGTGCCGAAAAGGCCCAGTAGCGGCGCCAGCGTCACGATCGTATCGAGCACCCACAGCCGCTTGTCCAGAGCTGGCGCCTGCCGCAGCGTCGCCTCGTCAAGCCGGGTTGCCAATTGCGCGCTGCTCAGAAGACCGAAATGACGGACAGCCACATCAAGGAGCTGCCCTTCCGGCAGATCGGCCGCCTCGCCGGCAAGCGTCGCCAGCTGGGCCCGCGTGATTTCTCCCTGGTTGCCGAGGGCTGCGACCACGGAGTCTCCTCCGATCAGGGTCCGGCGCAGATACCAGAAGCGATCGATGATGACGGCGAGCGCGATCGTCAGGATCCCGACCATAAGATACAAGACGCCGTCTGAGTAGTTGGCGAGATGGATGAGATAGGAAAATGTCATGGCTAACGACCTCTCGCAGAGAATCAGGACGGACAAAGCATAGGGGCCACGTATTAAGGGGCAATGACGCACTCATGACGCCCATGTGACAACCAGCACAGCCCTGGCAACGACGCCTGGCGCCCCGCCGCCTCCGGCGTGAACACCGTCTGCTCCACGGTGTCGCGCCGGGATCCGGACCGGCCAAAAAAAAGCCGATAGTGCTGGCCAGACCGGGTGCGCGGCCTTTGAAAGCCATGCCGCCCGTCCGCTGCCCTGTCAGATCGTCCCGCGCACCGGCGTGCGTTATCCCCATCGTCATAGACCGAAGGGTCTTACGGTTTGCTGCCAGTCAAAGGAGCCGAGCAGGTCATAGGCGTCCCGGTCACGATGATTGAGCGGCCGCAGTCCGAATCGGGTTTCGATAAGCTTCAGGATGCTGCCGGTGTGAGCAATGTGGTTGTCGATGAAACCCCGGCGCGCGTAGGGACTGACAAGCAAAGCCGGTGTGCGCGTGCCAAGACCGTAGGCGTCGAGCTGCGGAGGGGGAACAGAGTCCCAGAAACCCCCACCTTCGTCATAGGTAATGAGTACGGCGGTTTTCGCCCAGGCCGGCCCGTCGGCCACCGCGCGGACCAGTTCTTCAACCCAGCCCATGCCCGATACCGGAGCGCAATCCGCAGGGTGCTCGGTGTGCGCTGCGGTCGCCTTTAAAAAAGCCACACCAGGCAGGCGACCCGCCGCCGCGTCCGCGAGGAAGTCCTCGCTACTGCGCATATGACCCGTGCGCACATAGTCTGACCAACGCGGGAAATACTGAAAAGGGTTGTGGTGAGCCTCGTACAGTCGGCCCGTATCAATCACGGCTGAACCATCACCCGGCCCAAAGGCGGTCTTCAGCGCCCACGGCTTCACAAGATTCCAGTTTTCGTTGTACCACGCCCACGACACGTGGGCATCGTTCAGGCGGTCGCCGATGGTGGGAAATGTCTGATATCGAGGCGGCGGCGAGAGCTTCAGGGCGCGCAACTGGCCGGCACCGATTGGACCCTGCGTGGGCGGCAGATCATTGATCAACACACCCTTGCGGTCATACGGCAGATCAAAGAATGGGTGCTCCAGGGCCCCTGCGCGCGGATCATAGGGACTGCGCGCGTCCACGGGTGCCCGGGGATTGATGCAGGACCGCGCGGCCGCCAGATAGAGGGCGTTTCCGGTGGAGCCGCCTGTCATGGCCTGGAAAAACCGGTCATAGAGCGTGTAATGGTCGGCAAGCCTGTGGTAGAACGGGAGGTCTGCGCGCTCATAGTAGCCAAGCACGGGTCCGCCGGGATGGGCCAGATCGAAGTCCAGACGTCGGGCCTTATACTTTTCGAGCTCCACCCTGGACAGGTGGCGATGATCACCCATTGCGAGCGCCACGAAGCGGTCCATTTTTCCTCCGTTTATCTCTCCTGCCATCCGGAAGAAACGATGCTTCGGGTCCCAGCGCGCGTTATCATCCGCCGGGATATAAGGGGCGAGATGGAAAGGGGCATTGGCCAGCTCGGCCGTCTGGAAACCGGGAATGTGCCGCGGCGTGGGCAAAATCGTATAGGGAATGCCCGCCGGGTTCTTTTGCAGGCCCGCAAAGCGCGGATCGATATCACCGTTGGCATCCAGCAGATTCAGGGGCGTTTTGCCACTTGGCTGCCTGTATGTTCCGAAATAATGGTCGAAGCTGCGATTTTCCTGAAAAATTATCACGATGTGATCGATCTTGCCGCGCAATTCGGCGACCGGATCAAGGCTTGTCGCGCGTGCAACGCCTCCCAGATAAGGCGCACTCACCACGGACGCCGTTGCCATACCGATGGTTTTGAGAAACTGACGCCTCGACGTTGACTGAAATCTCACCGTGGTCTCCCGGTTGCAGGGACGGCCGGCAACCCGGCCTCCCCTCTTGACAGCATGGTCGGCACCACGCGCGCGGGCGGTTGCGCCCTGTTATCGGGATCTGTCAGCACGGATGGGGCCTGACGCGCTTTTAAAACTGCATGTCCGCAGACAGGTAGTAGGTACGCGGCGCTCCGGGATAACCCAATGTCGCACCGGCACTGTTGCCGCCAAGGTAACCGCCGGAGCTGACGTACTCGTATTCGTTGTACTGATTACCGAGGATATTCAGAACGGACAGCGTAATCTTCACCGAGGCGCTCCGGCCATAGAGGTTCCCCATTGGCATCTTCACGCCGAGCGACGCATTGACGAGATTATAACCGGCAAGATTCTGCGCAGACGGCGTCCCGGTGTCGTTGTTGAATATATGCTGCGCCCCCGTGAACGTATCCCAGAGCCTGGGCTCGTAGACCCGTCCGCTGCGGTAATAGCGGTAATAGAGGCCTGCGCTGAATGTTTCTTGTGGCACATAGGGCACAGGCAATCCGGCGTACGACACCCCGCCCGTCGCGTAGTTCATATAGTGAGCGCGTTCGTAGCCGGCGTTGCCGAACACATGGAGCGCGCCAACCGGGTTGTCTTCCGAATAGACATTCACACCCTGGTAGAGACTGTTGCCGGTGGCCTCGATGG
>JAJYEK010000196.1 GCA_021785795.1 Pseudomonadota bacterium | reverse complement strand
AAACGCATCCGAGCAGAGAAAGCCATGTCCGAATCCCGCCCGCCCGCACCGGCGCTGCCCGGCCAGCTCCCGGCAGAAATCTTCAAGGCCTATGATATCCGCGGCATAGTCGGAAAGACCCTTACGCCCGCGATCACCGAACAGATCGGCCGGGCGATCGGAAGCGAGGCGCTGGCACGCGGTACCCGGCAAGTTGCCGTGGCGCGCGATGGCCGGCTTTCAGGTCCGGACCTGGCGCAGGCCCTGGCACACGGCCTCGTCGCAACCGGCTGCGACGTCGTGGACGTCGGCAGAGTTCCGACACCGGTACTGTATTTCACCACGCATCACCTCGGAACACACTCGGGCGTAATGGTGACGGGCAGCCACAACCCGCCCGAGTACAACGGCCTCAAGATCGTTCTCGGGGGCGAAACGCTCTCGGGCGCGGCGATACAGGATCTCCGCCGCCGGCTGGTGGAGGGCGATCTCTCGTCTGGCCACGGCACGCTCAGGCAGTCGGATGTGCGCGAAGCCTATCTCCAGCGCATCACCTCCGATGTCAGGCTCGAACGCAGACTGCGCATCATCATCGACTGCGGCAACGGCGTCGCCGGCGAACTTGCTCCGGAGCTTGCCCGTCGCCTGGGGTGCGAGGTGCGCGAACTTTACTGCGATGTCGATGGCCGCTTTCCGAACCATCACCCTGATCCGAGCCAACCACAGAACCTGGCAGACCTGATCAGCGCGGTGACCAGCGGCACCATCGACGTGGGCCTCGCCTTTGACGGCGATGGAGACCGCCTTGGCGTGGTATCACCGGACGGTTCGATCATCTGGCCGGACCGGCAGATGATCCTGTTCGCGCGCGACGTGCTGTCGCGTAATCCGGGTGCCGAGATCATCTACGACGTCAAATCTTCGCGTACCCTCGAGGCAGCCATACGCGAGGCCGGCGGACGGCCGCTGTTATGGAAGACCGGACATTCCTTCATCAAGGCCAAACTCCGGGAAACTGGCGCACTGCTGGCCGGTGAAATGAGCGGCCATATCTTTTTCAAGGAGCGCTGGTACGGTTTCGACGACGGGCTGTACGCGGCTGCACGGCTGCTGGAGCTGCTGTCACGCGATCCGCGCCCGCCGGCGGAGATCTTCGGGTCTCTGCCGGACACTTTCAATACTCCGGAGCTGCACATCAAGCTGGGCGAGGGCGAGCACTACGTCGTAGTGAGGGAGCTGATGGAGCGCGCACGGTTTCCGGGATCGCGGGTGACCACGCTCGACGGGCTGCGCGTCGACTATCGTGACGGCTTCGGTCTTGTGCGTGCCTCCAACACAACCCCGGTCCTCGTGCTGCGGTTCGAGGCCGACAGCGTTGCCGCGCTAAACCGCATCCAGGACGACTTCAGGGCTTTGATTAACCAGGTACGGCCCGGGCTTTCACTGCCGTTCTGAGCCTTCGCCCCGCCACCGGCGCGCAATTCCTCCGCGCGCCGCGAAACCGGGGAGGTGCCCCGCAAACACACCGCGACCGGCGAACACCGCCAGGTGGACGTCGAGCGGCACGACCGGACATCCTGCGCGCCCCGCCACCGGTCGCCTCTTCCCCGGAAATTCGCCCCTTGCAAGCCTGCGCGGCCTTGCAAATTCGCACCGTTGACCTACGGTTAATCAACCGCATGGGTGATATTCCGCAGGACACCTGCGGTCGACCTTCCTCCAGAGCAAGGAGTGCTTCGCATGACTGGGCAAAAGGAACAGATCGCTTCCACTGACGCATCGAACTCCGCATCCACCGTGATTTTCGGACCGGTTCCGCAAACGGCCACACCGAACGCATGCCGGCACGAAAATTCCCGCTCCGGCACCGCGGATGCGCCGAACAGCGATGCCGATGCGTTCTTCCGGGCCAACCCCGATGCCTTGCTCGAAGGGCTTCTGACCGAGACCCTCGCGGTGTTTGGAGATCCGACTCCGGACTGACCGCACGCCACCCACTATCCGCCCCAGTCCCGGTTGCCGAGACAGAAACCAGGATCCGGACTCGGGTGAGTCCTTACGGCGCGCGGCCACCCTGCCGTGGCCGGGTCCATCCGGGACGCCGTTCCCTGGCTATCCCACGGACAACGTCTATTATTATTCCCATAGAGTGCCAAAGCACGGGGCAGAAGCCGAGTCCGGAATCACTCCAGTTCCGTCCATCCGGGCCGCGCATCGCCAACAAGCGCGCATTGATCCAATGCGGCCTTACCCGTTTTCTGCACCGGCTTTACTACCGAGATCCGTCTCTGTGAAATGGCATGTTTTATGCTTGGATTTAGGCCATAAGGACATACCGAACAAACCATCTGAAATGCTGTTACTACCCAGAGGGGGTCGGTCTCATGGCATGCAGTCACACGAAAAACTGTGAGCTTTTCCCGCAGTTCGCACTGAACCCTGCACTGAAAGTCTGGCAGGTTCACTACTGCGAAGGCGAATTCACCCAGTGCGCGCGCTACCAGCGTTCCCTCGAAGGGAAAACAATTCCTCTGAATCTGCTGCCCAACGGCAAGCGCATTGAAACACCGCGCACTTCGACCGCCTACGGTGCAGCGGCCCTTTTCAATGCGATCCTGAAGGATCGCGTGCACATGGTGGAGTCCCTGCTGCGCACTGGCGTCAATATCAGCGTCCGCAACCCCGAGGGCATGACTCCGCTCATGGCGGCGGCAACCCGCGGCAATATCCCCATCATTCGCCTGCTGCTTTCCAAGGGTGCTGACGTCTCCGCGACCAACCTGCATGGGATGAACGCCCATGACCTGGCGATCCAGACAGGTCTCTCGCAGGCCGCCAAGATCATCGCTGCCGCCGGCGGGCGGCCGAGTGGCATTCCCCTGGCAAGCACCGTCGCGGAGCCCGCAGCGGCACACCAGGAGGCGGACGAACAACTGCCTCGAACGCCGGCAGCGCAGTTCGTACCGCTCGCTGGCGAACGCGCGCACGCCGCCGATCGCGGACAGGGCTGTTGCCTGTGGATCCCGACGCGCGATGCCCACGGGGTCGCCCAGGAAATCACGCATGCCTGCGGCGACAGCTACATCACCATCGAGGCGATGGTCCACAAGGCAGCGGCCGACGACCAGAGCCCTGCCTCGGTCATCGTGATCACCGGTCCGGTTGGCGACGAGGACACGATCCTGGGCATAGTCCGGCGTCTCGAGACATTCAGCGCAGTATCGGGTCCGATCCGCTGCATGCGGCTCGAATCAATCGCAATGCCGGAACTGGCGAGAACCGCGACATGATGAACTACTGGCCGTGGTGGCTCGGATCTTTGGCGCTTGCTGCCATCACTATCGGCTTCTGGCTGCTGTTGCGACGCCCGCTGGGCGTTTCCGGCAGCTGGGCAAGCATCGTCGGCTGGCGTGAGGCGCGCGCCGTTGCGCGGGCCGAAGCCCCTTTGCGCGTCAACGCAACAGCCATGGGTGACGCCCTGCTGGCGGCCACGCTGGCCGAATTCGGCGAACAGGCCACACTCCAGTCCCTGGCGAGACCCGGTGCAGGTGCCAAGTCTCCCTCCAAAGCGATCTCGCCGGGCGCACGCGCACACTGGTCCGTTCATCTGACCTTCCTTGCCGCAATGTTTGTGGGCGGATTCATCGCAGCGACGCTGAACGGCACCTTTGCGCTTCGCTTTGATCTCGGACCGGTATATACGCAGCTGTTCGGGTCGGGATGGCATTCCTGGCTGCTGCTGATGCTCGGCGGCGGACTGGTCGGCTTCGGTACCCAGATGGCGGGCGGATGCACCTCGGGACACGGATTGAGCGGCTGCTCGCGCCTGGTGCCAGCAAGCCTGCTGGCTACCGCGATATTCTTCGCGACCGCGGTCGGAATCTCCTTCCTCGCACAGGTACTGGCAAGATGAAAAAGCAATCGGTCTTCGGACAGCATCTCGTCTACGGACTTCTGGGGCTGGCCCTGGGGTTTTCCCTGAGCCGCATCGGTTTTGCCAGCTACAGCCAGGTGCACCGCATGTTCGTCTTTTCCGATCTGCGCCTGCTCTATACCTTCGCCGGCGCCGTCGTCCTCACCATGATCGGATTCCTGGTGTTTGCCCACGGACAGCGGATTCCGTCCAAACCCTTCCATCCCGGCACGATCCCCGGCAGCATCCTGTTCGGCGCAGGCTGGGCCCTGACCGGTTCCTGCCCGGCGATCGCGATCGTGCAGCTGGGCGAAGGCCAGCTGGCGGCGGCGTTTACTCTGCTCGGGATTCTGTTCGGCGTATGGGTCTACCGGCAGGCACATGCCCAGTTCTTCCACTGGGACAGAGGTGCCTGCGAATAGGATTGCGGCATGTCACCCGGGAATCCGGGCCGGCCGCTGAACTTCGTTGCCCACCGGGCTCCGCAGGCAGCACGGAAAGCTTGTGTCGAGCCGCGCCATGCGCGATGCTTCCGTCAGATCCCCGGATTCGCAACCCAGGCAGACATCGATGCATTACGCACGCAAGACGGCATTCCTCATCGCCACTCTGGCGCTGTTCCTGTCTTCGGTTCCCGCGCCGGCAGCAGCATCCGCGTACCACCCCGGGGTGATCGTCCAGGTCAGCAACAAAGACCCCGAATCGTGGGACCTCACTCTGCTCAACATCAAATATATACAGGAACAGACCACGAAAAACAGCCTTCCGATCGAAGTTGTCGCGTTCGGTCCCGGCGTCTACATGCTGATGCGCAATTCGGTGGTACGCAACGGCCTGCGCCGGGCGATGCAGCATGGCGTGCGCTTCGTTGCCTGCGAGACCAGCATGCGCGCCCGCAGAATTATGCGCAAAGACATGTACCCGGGGGTCACATTCGTTCCGCTGGGGGTCGCCGAGATCATCACCAGACAGCGCGAGGGCTGGTCCTATCTCAAACCCTAGCCACGGACCGTTCGCGCTGTCGAGACCGGCGCGGCGCGCATTCCGGAATCGCTAGGTCTTCGGCAGCGTCACTCCGGTCTGTCCCTGGTATTTTCCGCCGCGGTCCCGGTAGGACACCTCGCATACCTCGTCGCCTTCGATGAAGATCACCTGCGCCACGCCCTCGTTGGCATAGATCTTTGCCGGCAGCGGCGTGGTATTCGAGAACTCAAGGGTCACGTGCCCTTCCCATTCCGGCTCGAGCGGCGTCACGTTGACTATTACGCCGCAACGCGCATAGGTCGATTTTCCCAGACAGATCGTCAGCACGTTGCGCGGGATACGGAAGTATTCGACCGTGCGAGCGAGCGCGAACGAGTTCGGTGGAATGATGCATACCTCACCCTTGAAGTCGACGAAACTTTTGGCGTCGAAGTTCTTGGGATCGACAATTGTGGAGTTGATGTTGGTGAAGATCTTGAATTCGTCCGAGCACCGGATGTCGTAGCCGTAGCTGGACGTGCCGTAAGAGATGATCGGACCGCCGCCATTGCGCCTCACCTGCTTCGGCTCGAACGGCTCGATCATTCCCTGCTCCAGCGCCATGCGCCGGATCCACTTGTCGGATTTAATGCTCATCGGATTTTTATCGTACTGCGAACCGCAGGGCTGGTGTCGGTGCCCGTGAACACCGCCCCGAAGTACGCAACCTTTCCGTCAGGTATTCTGGATCACAATGTTCGGGAACTTGGCGCTGAAGTCCTTCTTCTGCAGCGACAGCTTGGCCGCCACACGCCGCGCGATTTCGCGGTAGACCTGCGCCAGGCGCCCGTCCGGATCGGCCACCACCGTCGGCTTGCCGTTGTCGGTCTGTTCGCGGATGCGGATATCAAGCGGAATCGCCCCAAGGAAATCGACGTCGTACTGCTCGGCCATGCGCACTCCGCCGCCCTCGCCGAAAATATGCTCCTCGTGTCCGCATTTGCTGCAGATATGGGTACTCATGTTCTCGACGATCCCGAGAACCGGTATTTCCACTTTCTCGAACATCTTGAATCCCTTGCGCGCATCGAGAAGCGCGATGTCCTGTGGCGTGGTGACGATCACCGCGCCCGTGACCGGGACCTTTTGGGCAAGCGTAAGCTGGGTGTCTCCGGTGCCGGGCGGCAAATCGATCACGAGGTAATCGACGTCGCTCCAGTTGGTTTCCTTGAGCAGCTGTTCCAGCGCCTGTGTGACCATCGGGCCACGCCAGATCATCGGAGTCTCCTCGTCGATCAGGTAACCGATGGACATGGACTGAAGGTGGTAACTCACCACCGGTTCCATCTTGCGGCCGTCCTTCGACTCCGGCTTGGCATGGGTGCCGAGCATGCGCGGCTGGCTGGGACCATAGATATCCGCGTCCAGAATCCCCACGTTTGCCCCCTCTACCGACAGGGCCAGAGCCAGATTCACCGCGACCGTGGACTTGCCAACGCCGCCTTTGCCCGAAGCAACGGCAATGATGTTCTTCACTCCTTCGATGGGCTTCACACCTTTCTGCACCCCGTGGGAGGCGATCTTGGAGGAGACGTTCATGCTGACCTCCTTCACCCCCGCAATCGCGGCAACTTTTTCCTTCAGCTTTTCGGCAAGACTGTCTCTGGAGCCCTTTGCCGGATATCCAAGAACCACATCGACAGTGACCTTG
>JAJYEK010000195.1 GCA_021785795.1 Pseudomonadota bacterium | reverse complement strand
TGAAAACACCGCCCGCCTCGCGTTAAACTGCGCGTCTTGCTGGCGTAGCTCAGTCGGTAGAGCTACTGATTTGTAATCAGTGGGTCGGGGGTTCGATTCCTCTCGCCAGCACCATATAAAACAGGCACTTAGGACAGGTTCCTAGGTGCCTTTCCTTTTTCGTGTAAGCGCATTGTAAGCATTTGGGGAAAATCGGGGCTAAAACCGCCCCCTGATCTGGCAGAATCTTCACCCCCTTTGCACAGTCTTCCTCTCTCTGGTCTATGCCTACTATCAGAATATTATTTAATAATAATATATTCTCTAAAGTACTTTATAGCGACTATAGCGACTTTGCGACTTTGGGGAATATTGCTTGCGACTCTTGCGACTCTTGCGACGATTGGATGGTCGTCAAGTGTAACCCGTTGAAAACATGAAAGACTCTGCAAGGGGTGGTGCCGTTTTTTGCTCTGCGATTCTGTGCGACTGTCTGCGACGATTGCGACGATTGGGAGCGCATACGCTGCAAGCTGTTGATATTGCTGGCACTGGTGGATGTGGCGGGTTGTGCGATGGGGGAGGAAGACTGTGCAGGGAGGCGGTCGTGATACTCACATAACGTGGCGGCGTCGCCCCATTACCGGGCCTTTCGGGGCATTTCCCGCCGCGTCTCCTGGTCGCCATGAGCCGGATTCTCAGGCACAAGACTTGCTAATAATAAGCACATGCCGTGCCCGGTGAATTTAATTCATTGCACCTCGGTCACGGCGGTCATCATGGGGCTGTAACGCCTGCCGGGGCTGGCTATCAGCGTTCACCATGCGGCCAGCTGCCGATGCTTTTGCTTGCTCTGCGAGTTCTTCAGGTGATCGAGCAAACAGCTTTGCCCAAGCCGCTGCGTAACCTTTAGGCACTGATACCGATGGTCGCCGCTTCATGACCGCTCCTTCTTGAGAAGTTCCCGCGCAGCTTTGACGACCGCATTGTACCGGGCTGTATTCCGCCGCTCGTCGCGGGTGTAGTTGCCGTGGATCATGTGAAGCTCAGAAAGCCTCTGCTTACCGGCTTCGGATGGACCCCGGCTGGTGCCGCCGTGCATACGGCACTTTACCTTTCCCTTGACCGCAGGGCTGTTGCATCGCACCCCCGACCGCTTGCTCTTGGCATTGCAGCGCAAACACCTTGCAAGTCCTTCTGGCTGTTTTTCACTCATGACCCGCTTCTCCCTTCCCGGTGATCTGGGCGACCTGAGCGTCGCCGTTGACCATAACGGTCTGGTGCTGCACTACGATTTTCTGAGTACCCTTGTTCCTGTGCCTGTCGAGCAGGTCGGCTAAATCCGCGTAGGTTCGCACCAGCCGGGTCGCGCTGTTCCTTTGGTGCCGTGCTACGTCAGCATGTTGGCCGGGGGCTGTAGAGCGTTGCAGAGTCTCAAGGGCGCATTGCATGGTGCTGACCATCATGGTGCATATCTGGGCTTCCATGCCGTCGCGGGGTTCGAGCATACGAATTTGCTCAAGGGCGATCCTGTACCGCTTTTCTTGGCCGCGGTCATGGATTTGCAGGCTATAGGTCGCCATTGCAATCAGGTCATGCGTCGCCGACCGTGATGGTGTGTGCATGAATCCTTCATCAACCGCCGCCGTAATCATCCCGCCAATATCGCAAGGGGTGTCTGTGATCGTCTTTTTGCGACCCGGTACGACCTGCAACTCGCCGCCGCTGGGTTGGGTGGTGGTGATGTCGATGTTCGCCTGTTTCACTTTGCTTGCCATAAATACCTCGTTTTCGTGCTTGGGGTAGGGATGCCGCACGACCTGCTATTCAAGGCCGTAGCGGGCAGATTTGAGGGGCTGGCGTTCATTCTGGATACCTCCAGCCGTGAATGCGGGTCAGTAGTGCACGGTAGGCTTCAAGGCTGATAGGGACCACGTTCTCGAAGCCGGGTATATCGTCCCAGCCGCGATCCGGGGGCAGGTCGTCCTCGCTCTGGATGGCCTCCCGCTCAAGAGCCGGATATGGGTCCGGCAAATACTTCCGGTAGTAATCACGAAGCGCCACATTACCCTCCTTGCCGTAAAGCCGGATTCAGTGAAACGAAGGAAGACTTGCCGACCTTAGATACGCGGACCCGGTGGCAGGTTGTAAGCTCCTGCAAGGCTTTATCCAGTGCCGATCTTTTGCGGGTATCTGCCGGGCCCTCGCGCATGACGGTCCGGGCTGAAACCGGACCCGGCTGTTGCAATAACCATGCGTCCAGACGTTCCGCCGCGATCTGGTCGGCGGGCTGGGCGATCTCTCCAAGGAAGCGCCGCGCCTCGTACAAGTGCCATGTGACGATGGCCGCCGCCGCCTCCACATGGTCCGCGCCGATCTCGCCGGCGGGTCCGTGCTCGAACAGGTGGAACAGGCAGGCCAACCGCGCCACGTTTTCCGCCGCTTTGCTGGCAGAGTCTTTGTTGTCGCTGAACTCCCGGTCAGGCAATAGCTCGCGCTCGATGCCGTCATGGAAGGTGACCCACGCCGCTTTTCCTGCTGGTGATAGCGGTATGGTTTTAAGGTCGCAGCCGTCGACCAACAACTCGGTCGCGCCGATCATCGCCTTGAGTCGTTCCGTAAACCGAAGGGTCGCGACCGTGGTGGCCATAGATTTATAGAAGCGGGTTCCTTGAGTGGATGTGGGCCAGCTAATCAGGAAACGTGCCGCAAAGCCGGACCCCCGTGCGATGCCTTTTGAGGATTCAAAGAATTGCCGGACCACGCTCTGCTGTACGGCAAGGCCAAGGGTCAGCCGCCCGGTGTTGAGGATGACTGATGCGCCCTCGGTTTTGCGATCCGCCCGGATGGGTTCGCCCGACCATAGTTTATTGAGCACGGAAAGGGAGCCGACCTGATTGTCCTTCCGCATGGAATGGCCGCCGAACACGACCCCAGCTTCCGCGCTGATAATCGCCGCGCTGGGCCAGTTGGAAGCCATCCCCGCGATAAGGGCCTCTGTGGTGGTATCGTCCCAAAGTGCGCGGGGCACGATGACCGGGGCGGGCTTGTTGCGCTCCAGTTCAGTGAGCCTTGATTCAAGCTCTCCGACCGGCTTCCCGGTTTTGGCGTCTGCCCTGATGGATGCGACCACGCCGTCGACCTGAGCTTCCCACGACCGGAGCTTGGCCGCGTGAATCTTCCGCAGCCCCTTTGCGTTCTGTTCTTCCTCCTCCTCATATTTTCGGATGCCTGCAAGGACCGCTGTGTCGATGGCGCTCTTGCGCTCGCCCGATTCAGCGATGGAAAGAAAATACAGAGAACAAGGTCCGGCTAGACCTTTGTCCCGCTGCACGTTTGCCAGCCCTTGCGCCGCCGCTGACAGGGCGCTGAGTACCGAAGCCGCCACCAGTGCGGTCGGTGCCTGAATGAAGCCTTGCACCTCTTGTACAGTCTCTTTGATGGGGTCGGGCAGGGCGTCCAGAGGATAGGGGTCGCCTTCCTCATGTTCGGTGAGGGGTAATGGGTCGTCCCAATCGGGGGCCGCTGCCGCCGCTGCTTCTTCCGGGGATAGTTTGCGGGTGAATGGAAGGGCGCTCATGATGCCCTCCCGACCGGGTAGGTGATCGTTCCGAAGTCTGCAAAGGCTTTTCGGAATCGTTGAGGGCACGCGCCGAGATAGACCACGACCTGACCTTGGAGCGGTGCGCCGGGGTTGCCATCGGGGTCCAGAAAACGGATGCGACCACGTGGGAAACAAGCCGCGCTCGCAGCACTCAAAAGCGTCTGCCCCCACGCGGTTTCTGTGCCATTGTTGACCAGCACGACCGCTTGTTCGATCTCGCCGGATTGGAACTTTCCGACCGCCGCTTCGCAGAAAAGCCGTATCAGCGGTTGTGCATACGGTGGGTTAAGCCAGACCCGCCCATGCCAAAACTGGCTGAGTCCGTCCTGATCTTTGGAGAAGAACGTGGTCGCGCCGACCGTCTGGTTCGCAATCTCGCTGGATGCCGGGTCGCAGTCAATGCCACCCATAGTCTGCCGTGCCGCGTCGAGATAGAGCAGGGGGGTGTACCATTCATTATTGCCGGAATTGTTTGCTACGTGAGCCATTTGTTAGATCCTCCCACGCAGGGCCGCAGCCGCAGTGCGCTTGTCGCCGCCGTGTTGGAGCTTGACGAATAGGTCGAAGGCGTCATGCCAAAAGTGATCGCCGAGTGCGTCGGCATGGTGGCTGAAAGCCTTGCCGTTCTTGACGATGACACCGGCCTGCCCACTGTGAGAGTTTGGAGAGACCCACTTTTTCCCGCGCCGTTTATAGCCGCTGCCTTCGAGAATCTCTTCGACTGGATGCTCCCGGTTAAACGCCTCGATGACAGATTCCCGACCGCTAAGTGGACCGGGCCTGAAAGCCCTTTGCTTGGCCGCTGCTGCATCCTTCTCCGCCCGGAGCACTTCGTAGCGGTCAGCGCCAGCGATGCGCCTAGAAGCCAATCTCCCGCGTTGTGGTAACACTCATAAGCCGCCGCCCGCTCTGCTGGTGCTGCTGGCAGAATCATCATCCGAGCTGGTTCCGCGCATGCCTGGTCGAGCATGGCCGGGTCGATGATGGGCACATACTTCAGTGGCAGAAGATATGCCGCCCGGAGCAGGTCGGGGTCGATACCGCCCTCGATAGGAAGCACGACCCGGATGCGTCGAGCTTCGGGCTTGTCGCTGAAGGTGGTCCATACCGCAAACGCCAGCCCAAGACCCCGCAAATCTTCTGCTATGGCCGCTGGTGCTGGTATCGCGGGTCCGCCCGGTTGGGCTTCAAGGTCGTAGGCCAGCGAGGTCACGGATTGCACGTTTTCCCGATTGCGCCATTGTTTGTCGAAAGTGGCGAATACCGCACCCGGACCGTCCTTCTGGTCGCGGATTTTGGGAGATTCTAAAGCCTTGCAGAATCTTTCCCACGTGGTGTTGACCGGCCTGATGGCGGGCTGGCGGATGGCCTGCACAATGCCGAATTGGAAGGGCTGTTCATTCATCGCCATTCCCCCACAACCGCGCGACCTCGACCCTGATTCCATCAGAGATGAGATGAGCGATAACACAAGCCGCGTCCGTCGCGGTTTCGAGTTGTTGCAGGGCGTCCAGTGCATTTAGCAGGTGCCGGATGGCTTTTATTGATGTATAATTGATGGGCTGATCGTGCTGGGCGTTCTTGTCGGGGGCGTCCATTTTTATTGCCCCGTGTTTGCGCGGGCTTGGGACTCAATCCATGCGTTTAAATCCTTCCCAAGATACAAGACCGAGCGCCCGACCTTAATAAATCTGGGGCCGGTGCCAGCCCATCGTGACCGCTCGAACCAACTTACAGATTTTCTAAGCTTTGGCGCCGCTTCCGCCTGCGTATAGGTCACATTATCTTCGAATACTTGCATTTCCGTTCCCTCTTGAGTCGCTGAATTAAAACCACGACAAAAGAATGGCAGTGCAAATGCCGTTTAACACGGGTGCAAGCGAACGGAATAAAGATGCAAAAAAGCCACCTGTTACAGTGGCTTAGGGGATGCTAATTGTCGTAAAACTGATAGCGCGAGTTTTACTGCTTTTTCGCTTCAATGTATGTGCGACATTCCAGGACTGAAAAGCGATCCTTTACCGAGGTCCACGACATGCCATGCCGCACGGCCAGCCGGTCGGCGATCTGCTTTTGCCCCGGCATCCTGCGGTTGGCTTTGAAAAGCTCTAGCGCGATCTCGTTGGCCTCGTCCTGCCCATTGTCTGCCATCTTGCGCGGTCGCCCGGTGACCACATTGGTCCCCTCGATGGGTTGGTCGTTCCAATACACGGAATCGCTCAAAGCGTCTGCCCATGTTTCGGGTGCCTTCACTCCAGAGGCTTTGATCCATACCCGAAAATCAGCAAGAGATACCATGAGGCCGGTGTCCTCGATCTGCATCAAGCTGCCGGTCACAGGGGCCACTGGTGCCGGTTCAATGCCGAACAGGGGCCAGCGCCGGGTCGGGATGGTGCCGAGGTTGATGCAGCGTCTTAAGTACGCCTCGATTTGAAACCGTGCGGCCAAGGCATCAATGCTGAGGGGGGGGGGGCCGTAGGTGGGCAGAGGCTGAAAGTGGTTGACGGCTATCGTTGCGGCCAGATCGCAAAGGGCATCCGCAGAGAGCATGCGCTCATAGGTCATTGCGCCACCTCCCGCAACTTCACGACCTCAGCGCCAGCCGTAACCCCTGCTGCTGACAGGATATAGCTCTCGATGCTCTGCACAGGCTTTCTGAGCCGCTCGATGCTGGTCTGGATGTATCCCGCAGTCACGTCGCCGCCGGACCCGCTCTTGTGGTTCACAAGGGCTTTCAGCGCGTAGTACGGCACGTCGACCGCGTCCGCTACGGTGAGGAAGGTCCGCCGCAGGTCATGCTTCTGAATGTCGAGACCGGAAAGCTCCGCCGCCTTGTCGATGCCGCCGCGCCGGTTGGTAGGGCGACCGCGCTCGCTGCTGAATACGAACTCGTTATGCCGGGGACGTGCCGCGATCATGTCGGTCAGCCATGCGCCCATAGGCAAGGTGTGGTCGGTGCCGTTTTTCGTGTTTCTGACCGTGAACGCCCTGCCCTCAATATCTACGTCTGCCCACTTC
>JAJYEK010000034.1 GCA_021785795.1 Pseudomonadota bacterium | reverse complement strand
TGGTGAACATCTGCAGCGGAACCACGGAAAATCCGGTCATCAAATCGAAGTTCAAACGAATAAGATCGTAGAGGCGGTACTTGGATTTTCCGGCAGCGCGCGCACGATGCTCGACTTCGATCTCTGTCGGATTAGCCGAGAAGCTGTAGGCCAGTGCCGGTATAAACGTCGATGTCTCGTTGCTAGCGTTGATGTTGTCCACTATCTCGCGCCGGTACGCGCGCAGCATGCATCCCTGGTCGCGCATGCGAATGTGGGTGATACGAGCGCGCAGGGAATTGATGAGCTTCGAGGCGTAGCGGCGGAACAGGGTGTCGCGACGGTCCTTGCGGTAGCCGCCGACCAGGTCATGACCGGCCTCGATCGCTGCCAGGAGCTTGGGGATCTCCTCAGGCGGGTTCTGCAAGTCGGCATCCAGGGTCACGATCACATCTCCGCGTACGTGCTCGAACGCGGCCATGATTGCCATGTGCTGGCCGAAGTTGCCGTTGAAGTCGATCACGCATACCCGGTCCGGATGGCGCCGGTGGAACTGTTCCAGCAGCATCGCGGATCGATCGCGGCTGCCGTCGTTGGTAAATACCATCTCGTAGGGCTTGCCGATTGTGTCCAGCACGAGAACCAGGCGCGCGAAAAGAGCCTCGAGATTCGCTTCTTCGTTGAAAACGGGAACAACGACGCTGAGATAGGGTCGCGTCATGACTCAAGCCCGCCCGAACAGGTTCGCCATGGCCGCGATTACCCGATCAAAATCGGAGTCGCTCATCCCTGGAAACAGCGGCAGGCTGACGATGCGGTCAGATATGCTCTCGGCATTCGGGAAATCGCCGCGCCTGAAGCCGAAACGATCGCGATAGTATGGATAGAGGTGAACCGCGCGGTAGTGCAGGCCGGTTCCTATGTTGCGCTCCTTCATCCCCTGCATGAACGCATCGCGGTCCATCTTCGCAACCTCCGGATTGATGAGCGGCGCGAACAGGTGCCAGGCGTGGCGGTGAGGGAAGGCCGGCGTGCCAGGCAGAGTCCACTGCGGCCAGGCCGAGAGAATCGCGCGATAGCGCCCGGCGATCTCGGTGCGGCGGCGGATGAATCCGTCCAGGGCCGGAAGCTGATGCAGGCCAAGCGCCGCCTGCATGTCCATCATGTTGTACTTATATCCGGGGACAATGATCTCGTAGTGCTGGTTTCCGCTCTTGCCGAAGCGGTTCCAGGCTTCGCGGTCCATGCCGTGGAAGCGCAGCAGCGCAATGGTATCGGCAAGCTTTGCGTCACGTGTCGCGACCGCGCCGCCCTCCCCGGTTGTTATGTTCTTGTTCGGGTGAAAGCTGAATACCTGGGTGTCGCCGAAACTTCCGATGCGCCGCCCGCGGTATTCCGTGCCAATTGCATGTGCGGCATCCTCGATCACGTGCAGGTCGTGTCTCTCCGCCAGCGCATAAAGCGGGTCCATGTCGACCGGCAGCCCCGCGAAGTGGACGGGCACGATGGCGCGGGTGCGTCCGGTGATGGCGCCGGCGAGCCGGCCTACATCCATGTTGTAGGTGTCCGGCTCAACGTCAACGAGCACTGGCCTGCCGCCGGCAAGTACAATCGTGTTCAGTGTCGCGGCAAAGGTCATGGGGGTAGTAATGACCTCATCGCCCGGCTCGAGTTCCAGTGCCGCCAGCGCCAGATGCAGTCCGGCTGTTGCCGAAGAAAGCGCCAGCACCCGGGGTGCCCCGACGTAGGTGGCGAGCGCCTCCTCGAATCTTTTTACCCTGGGGCCGGTAGTGATCCAGCCGGATTGCAGGCAGGCGACTACCTCGTCGATCGCTTCGCGGCTGATGGTCGGGCGGGAAAATGGAAGAAATTCATCGGACATGAGAGCGCGCCTCAGCTGCGGGTAATGAGGTACACGCCGGCGACGACGACCAGAATGCCGGTCACGCGCGTGAACGAAAGGTTCTCATTGAACAGATAATGGGCGGCGACGGCATTGACGATGTATCCAATGCTCAGCATCGGATAGGCGAAACTTACCTGCACGCGTGACAGCACCAGTATCCACACCACGACGCTCACTGCATAGCTGAACAGGCCGGACAGGATGAAGGGATTGACGACCACCTGCATGCCTATCGGAATTACGTTCGTCCACGCAAAAGCGAAGTGGCCGATCCGGCGCATCCCTTCTTTTAGCAGCAGCTGGGCCCCGGCGTTGAGCAGCACGCCCAGCAGAATCAGCGGAAGATAGCTCATCTTCGGGTCTCGTTATTGGTGAGCAGGACGTTGTCGCCGCTTGTGGCCAGCAGGTCGAATTTCCCCCGCCCGCTGGCGCGAAGCTGTGCGTAGAGCTTGCGGGTCGTTAGCATATAGATGGTCCTGCCACTTTGCCAGCGCCGCCAGAAGGTGCGGTCGCCGATGATCCAGGCGCTGTCGTTCTCCAGGGTGGTGCCATAAGCCAGCTCACCCTTGAATCCGACGATGGTCACCTTACGTCCAATGTAGGCCGGCAGATCCTGGTAGTACGCGTGGTAATTCATGACCTCTGTATGTGGCCCGAGCAGCGGCTTGAGATCCATGGCGAGCGCTTTGACGGATTGCCTGCTGTCCATCAGCGGCAGGCCGCTCGTCAGTATGCTGAGAAACAGGCCGCCCATCACCGCAGTGACCGCCAGAGAGCGCAAGGGGCGTCCGCGATAGACGAAAACAAGTGCTGCCACACTTCCGACCACGAGCGTTGCTGCCATGGCATAGAGGTAGTGGCTCAGCATCGCGGTATATATTCCTACATTGGGATCTGCGGCAGTAAGCCGCGGTGCTGCAACCATGACGGCCGCCAGCGCGATGCTTGCAGCGAGCAATGCCCAAAGCCCGGCACGCATCCCCGGTACCTCCGCTCCGTGCCAGGCCGGGGCCAGATAGCGCCCGATCAGAATCGCCAGTGGTGGAAATACCGGCAGGATATAAGGAATGAGCTTGGAATCAGAAAACGAGAAAAAGACGAAAATCAGGCCTGCCCACAGTAGCAGATACAGCGCGTCGCGCTCCCGCTCCCGCTCTGCCCATGAGGATGGCAAACTGCGGCGCACCGCCTGAAACAGGAATACTGTCCATGGATACAGTCCAGCCAGGATGATCGGTATGAAGAACCATACCGGCTCGTAACGGTGCGCAACCGTGGTCAGATAGCGCTCGAAATGTTGGCGGATGAAGTAATAGTAGAGGAAGGTCGGATTGGCGCGTGCCACCAGGATATGCCAGGGAGCGGCAATGGCAAACAGCAGGATGAGCCCGCTCGGCAGGTAAATGGAGCGCAGCAATCGCCAGTCGTTGCGGATCAGGATCCAGGCACCGATCACCATTCCGGGAAAGACGATCCCTATAAGGCCCTTGGCGAGCAGCGCCAGGGCGGCAAAGGCGTAGAATGACCACATAAGCCAGCGTCGTCGCGTGCCGGGCGGTTCTCTGGTGCCAAGCAGAAATGCGAGCATCGATATGCTGACCAGCGCCGTGACCGGCATGTCTATCGTGATAATGCGGGCAAGCGCGTAGTAGAGGACGTTCGTGGCCAGCACGGTCGCGGCGATGAGACCGGCGGGCCGGCCATAGAGGCTTCGACCCGCAAAGTACACCGCGATACAGCCGAGCAGTCCGAGCAGCGCCGGCCATACACGCATGCTCCACTGGTTGAGGCCGAAGAGTTTGATGGAGGCGCTTTCCATCCAGTAAAAAAGCACCGGCTTTTCCAGGTAGATCACGCCATCGAGGCGGGGCGTCACATAATTGCCGGTGGCAACCATTTCCCGGGGAATCTCGACATAGCGTCCCTCATCGGGCTCCCAGAAAGCGCGGCTGCCCAACATGAAGCTGAACAGCAGGCCGATGACAAAGCCCAGCACCAAGACATCCTTGATCCAGTGCGTGGGCTTGTCGTGTTCTTCGGCCATGGGTAGACGGGTGGCAAGTGAGGGCGTTCAGGCGCGCCCGTTCGCTGTAGGGTGAAGGTGGGGCAAGTCGATTACGTGCCGGAGGCCGCTCTGGGGACGCTGGTGACCATGGTGTCTTCCGGCACCTTGCGAATGAAAAACTCCATGGTTTCCAGGTCGCCCAGAACATAGGTTGCGGGAGCGCCGACGCCGCCGACCGTGCCGGGGTTGACCCAAAGGGTCTCGGTGCCTGTTACGGTCTTGATCCGCTCCAGGTGGGCACGGTGCTCATGCCCGCTGCAGACGAGGTCATAGTCTCCGGTTAAGGCCAATGCCCGGGCGTAGTGCGGAAAATGCACCAGAAAAATACGGCGGCCGCCCAGGTTGATGCTCGCGTCCTGACCATGGTAATGAATCCGGCTGTCGGGATCGTGGGCCAGGCGGCTCATGTGGTAGGTGTCGCCCGCATTATTGCCGTGTATGACGTGTGTCGGCAGGCCGAACGGCATGACGGCGTGCAAGGTGCTCGGAGCGACCACATCGCCGCAGTGCAGGACAGCCTGGGCTCCCCAATGTCTGGCATCCCGAACCGCTGCAGCCAGCCGCTGGCGGTTGTCGTGGCTGTCCGAGACGATGCAGATCTTCATAGGCCGTAGGCGGTGGGCGCCGCGCCGGCATTGGCCAACCTGATTCCGGGGGCGAACAGCAGATCCGGCTGGCTCAGGCCGAAGCGCAGCCCGAGGCGTGCCCCGGATGTATCCGGCCGGCACCATCTGCCTGCCAGCGGGCGGTGCGAAAATGCTGCCTGCTGCGGGGAATGCGGTATGCAGTTGCCACGGTTCACGATGAGCTTCCGATCTCGGTCGTACTGTTTTCTGGGCGCATTGTACACGAAAAAAGCAGGGGCCGGCGATTGCCGGCCCCCTTTGTCTGCAACTTCGATACTGGCGCCGCGCGCGGTGTCCCGGGCGTGGCGCCAGCCCGCGGTTACAGCACTACCACGAGAAGCAGAGCCACGATGTTGATGATCTTGATCAGCGGGTTGATCGCCGGTCCGGCGGTGTCCTTGTAGGGGTCGCCTACGGTGTCCCCGGTGACTGCGGCCTTGTGGGTGTCGGAGCCCTTACCGCCAAAGTTGCCCGACTCGATGTACTTCTTGGCGTTGTCCCAGGCACCGCCGCCGGTGGTCATGGAGATCGCAACGAACAGTCCGGTGACGATGGACCCTACCAGCACTCCGCCCAGCGCCTGCGGGCCGAGCACCAGGCCTACGACGACCGGTACCAGGATCGGCAGCAGGGAGGGAATGATCATCTCCTTGATTGCGGCGCGCGTGAGCATGTCGACCGCCTTGGAGTAGTCAGGCTTGGCCTTGCCCTCCATGATCCCCTTGATTTCCTTGAACTGGCGGCGCACCTCGATCACCACGGAACCTGCCGCGCGGCCAACCGCTTCCATGGCCATGGCGCCGAACAGATAGGGCACGAGTCCGCCGATGAACAGCCCTATGATCACGAGGTGGTCGGACAGGGAGAACGTCACCATCTTGCCGTGAGCTGCAAGGTCATGGGTGTAATCTGCAAACAGCACGAGCGCGGCAAGGCCGGCCGAACCGATCGCATAGCCCTTGGTGACCGCCTTGGTTGTGTTGCCGACCGCATCCAGTGGGTCGGTGATATCGCGGATTTCGGCCGGAAGGTTGGCCATCTCCGCGATACCCCCAGCGTTGTCTGTGATCGGTCCGTATGCGTCGAGCGCCACGATGATGCCGGTCATCGACAGCATGGAGGTGGCGGCGACAGCGATACCGTAGAGGCCGGCAAGCGTGTATGCGCCCCAGATTCCGGCGCATATCACCAGCACCGGCGCGGCGGTCGACTTCATGGAGACCGCGAGCCCGGCGATTACGTTGGTGCCGTGGCCGGTCGTAGAGGCTTCGGCGATATAGCGTACCGGCTTGAACTCGGTGGCGGTGTAGTACTCGGTGATCAGCACCAGCCCCGCAGTTACGGCCAGCCCGACCAGCGCGCAATAATAAATCGAATGCCAGGCATAAACGCCGTTGCCAGCCATCAGTTTACGAGTCGCAAAGTAGAATGCGATTGCCGAGATCACGCCGGCAACTATCAGGCCGCGGTACAGTGCATTCATGATCTTGCCGCCCTCGCGCGCTTTGACGAAGAACGTGCCCACGATTGATGCCAGGATGGATACGCCGCCGAGGACCAGCGGATAATACACCGCGTTATCGAACCCCTTGAGCACTAGGCTGCCGAGCAACATGCTGGCGACGATCGTGACGGCGTAGGTTTCAAAAAGATCCGCAGCCATGCCGGCACAGTCGCCGACGTTGTCGCCGACGTTGTCAGCGATGACCGCCGGATTGCGCGGGTCGTCCTCCGGAATGCCTGCCTCGACCTTTCCTACGAGGTCCGCCCCGACGTCCGCGCCCTTGGTGAAGATGCCGCCACCGAGACGGGCGAAGATCGAAATCAGGGACGCACCGAAGGCCAGTCCGACCAGGGGCGAGAGGTTGATGCTCTCGCCAGCCGGCGTAAGGTAATGCAGCACCGTGTAGTAGCCGGTGACGCCCAGCAGCCCCAGTCCCACGACCAGCAGGCCGGTGATGGCGCCGCCGTGGAATGCGACCTTCAGCGCCGCGTTGAGTCCGCCCTTGGCGGCCTCGGCGGTGCGCACGTTCGATCTTACCGAGATGTTCATGCCCAGCACGCCCGCCAGGCCGGAGCATATCGCGCCGATGGCGAACCCGTAGGCGGTCAGCCTGTTTAGTACAAAGAAGATGACGGCGAACAGAATGACGCCGACGATCGCAATGGTGGAATATTGCCGCTTGAGGTAGGCGGAGGCGCCTTGCTGAATCGCCAGCGCAATTTCCCGCATGCGTGCGTCGCCGGTCGGCTTTTGTAATATCCACCAGACTGAAATGACCCCATAAACCAGGGCCGCGGCCGCGCATACGAACGCGAATACTAAACTGTCAGACATATTGATCCTCCCAGTTAGATGAAACTCAACAACCGCTTATCGGGGATTGCAGCAAGGCATTTTTAGCAAAGACCTCTAAAATGCCATGCACCGAAAGCCGTCACATTGATCTCCGTCAATGTAGATAATTGCGCCGTCAGGAGTGCTTGTCCTTGACAGCCAGTCCTCCCTCGAAACGAGTGCCGGGAACAAAGCCGAAAACCTGGTCGAGATGCAGCTCGCGGATCAGCCGGTCCACCGCCTCCTGGCCGTGTTCGCGGCTGACTTCCGACAGGATCAGCTTGGCCGAATTGCCATTGTAAAAACCGCCGAAATCAGCCTGAACCTGCAACAGCTCTCTTGCCTTGTCGAGTGTCACGGGAGGGCAGCCGCCGCGCGTTCCAGCGTGGCCCATCGTGAACAAAGGACGCCGAACCGGGTGATTTCACCCGCCAACCCGGCGTCCGTCGAATCCGTACTCACAGCTTGAACTCGCCCTTGAGTCGCTTCTTCACGGGCGTATTCTTCAGGCGCACATACTGCGGCATGCCGTCCCGGTACGGGGGATAGTCTTCGCCCTTTATGAGCGGCTCGAGATAGGCGCGGCATTTGGCGGTAATTCCGAATCCATCCGGTGTGATGAAATCGCCCGGCATCATCTTCTCGACGTTTGCGACCTTGCTGAGTGGCGCTACGCCGACGGCCCACCGATAGGGCTTGTTCGCCTTGCGCACGATGGTCGGCATTACCGAATTGTTGCCGCGGATGGCCAGTTCAACCGCTGCCTTGCCCATGGCGTAGGCCTGGTCCACGTCGGTCTTCGAAGCGATGTGACGCGCTGCGCGCTGCAGGTAATCCGCCACGCCCCAGTGATACTTGAGCCCCAAACCGTCTTTAACAATCGAGGCCACTACGGGCGCCACTCCGCCGAGCTGGGCGTGACCGAAGGCATCACGCAAGCCTTGGTCGGCAAGGAACTTGCCATCGTCGCTCTTGACGCCTTCCGATACCACAACGGTGCAATAGCCAAAGCGTTTGACAGCGGCGTCTACCTTGGCGAGGAACTTGTCCCGGTCGAACGCAACCTCCGGAAACAGGATTACTATCGGGATCTCGGTGTCACGGCTCGATGCCAGTCCGCCCGCAGCTGCAATCCAGCCCGCATGCCGTCCCATAACCTCCAGGATGAATACCTTGGTCGATGTCTTAGCCATGGACGCCACATCGAAGCTTGCTTCGCGGGTGGACACCGCGATGTACTTGGCTACCGAGCCGAAGCCGGGGCAGTTGTCGGTAACCGGCAGGTCGTTATCCACCGTCTTCGGCACGTGTACCGCGGCAATCGGGTAGCCCATCGTCTCGGAAAGCTGCGAGATCTTCAGGCAGGTGTCGGCTGAATCGCCACCGCCGTTATAGAAGAAGTAGCCAATGTCGTGCGCCTGAAAGACCTCGATGAGGCGTTCGTACTCGCGCCGGTTCTGTTCCAGGCTCTTAAGCTTGTAGCGGCAGGAGCCGAAGGCGCCCGCCGGAGTATGGCGCAGTGCCCGGATCGCGCCCGCTGACTCCCGGCTGGTGTCGATCAGGTCTTCAGTCAACGCCCCGATGATCCCGTTACGTCCTGCATAAACCTTACCGATCTTATTGCGGTGCTTTCGGGCGGTCTCGATGACACCACAGGCGGAAGCGTTGATGACAGCCGTTACCCCGCCGGACTGGGCGTAGAAGGCGTTTTTTGGCGACTTTTTTGGCATATTATCCCGCTCCCCGTAGTGTGATTAATTCTGTTTCCCTGGGCTAGTCAGAGTCCCGGGGACCGCCAGCCTCGGCTCCCTGGGCCCGATCGCGTTCGTGATCCGACTGAACCTGCAGGAGAACCGTCACGCATTCGGCGAGATCGTCGTAGATCTCGCGCCCGGTGCCGTATTGGTCACGAATGCTGTAGAAGAACTGGCTGCGATAACGGCCATCGCCAACCTTGCAGATGACAAAATTGGCGTCCCGCTCCGTCCAGAATACGGTCGGACAGGTCGTGAGAACCGCAGCGGACGGATCAAGCCTCAGCTCGCTGTCGGCCAGCTGAAGTGCGACGGCTTTGCCATAGCGCTGATTCACGGTTGAGCGAATGACCCACAATTCCGTTTCGCTGAAATCCGGTATCTGGTTCATGGCTGTTTGAACTTGTTTCCCGCTTGGGCCCGACCCGCTGCGTCGCGACCGATTCGGCCGGCAGCGCGGGGGGTAGATTAACTGAAATCCCAAAGTGGATCACCGCAAAGATTATATGTACAGATAGGCGCTATTTATGGCACCAAAAGCATTGACGGCAGCAAAACCAGAAGGTAGTTTACCGGGGCACTGGACCCCGAGTGGGGGAGGATCATAAAGGTGGGTTCGCATCCAAGAACCTAAAGCGAGAAAAAACTATGCGAATTGTGCTACTGGGAGCGCCGGGTTCCGGAAAAGGAACGCAATCCAAGTTGTTGGTTGAAAAGTATAAAATACCCCAGATTTCCACGGGCGATCTCCTGCGGGCGGCCGTAACGGCGGGCACCGAGCTCGGGAAAAAAGCAAAGGCGGCCATGGATGCCGGACAATTGGTGGCCGATGACGTGGTTTTGGGGATGATCCAGGAACGACTGGCTTCAGCCGATTCCAAGGGCGGCTTCATTCTGGACGGGTTTCCGCGGAATATTCCCCAAGCGCAATCCCTGGATGCGATGCTGGCCCGTGTGGGGCAGCCGCTGCAGCTGGCGCTGCTGGTGGATGTGGATATCGAGGTATTGATGAAGCGCCTCACGGGCCGCCGCACCTGCGGTACCTGCGGGGCAATCTACAATGTCTATTACACGCCCCCGAAGCTACCCGGGAAGTGTGACAAATGCGGCGGAGCCTTGCAGCACCGTTCGGACGACAACGAGACGACCGTCCGCAACCGGCTCAAGGTATACGAGGAGCAGACCGCACCGCTGGTGTCGTACTACAAGGCCCAGGGCAAGTTGCGGACGGCCCGCGGCGTCGGAAGCATTAGCGACATCTTCAAGTCGGTCAGTGACATCATCGAGGCGCAGATGCGTCCTTTGGCAGCCGTGGGCGCCGCGATGACCGCAGCAAAGCCGGCAGGCCAAGCCAAGGCGGCAGCGGCCAAGGCCGCCGCTCCGACGGCCAAGGCGGCGCCGAAAAAGGCTGCTAAGAAGGCGGTCAAGGCAGCGGTAAAGAAGGCGGCCAAGAAGGCGGCGCCGAAAAAGGCTGCTAAGAAGGCGGTCAAGGCAGCGGTAAAGAAGGCGGCCAAGAAGGCCAAAAAGAAGAAATAAGCCGCCGCGAGGCGGCAGCCATGTTCGAGGCCCGGCCAAGCCCGGGCCTTTTTGTCAATCGATCAGGCCGGCTTGCCGCCAAGGCTCTGTCCGGCGGGAGCAATGCTGTGGCGTCAGGTTCGTGGACCGGTGTCCGTTTTCCGCAGGCAAGACCCAGGCGGCTGCGGCGGGACGAGTTCACACGCCGCCTGGTGCGCGAGACGCGTCTGGGTTGCGACGATCTCATCCAGCCCGTCTTCATTATTGACGGCAGAAACCGATCGGAGCCGGTGCCCTCGATGCCCGGGATCAGCCGGCTAACGATCGACCTGCTGCTGCGTCAGGCCGAAGGCTGGGCTCGGGATGGTATCCCGGCGCTCGCCCTGTTCCCGGTGGTCGACGCTACGTTGAAGACCACCGATGCACGCGAAGCATACAATCCGCAGGGTCTGGCGCAGCGCGCAGTACTTGCGCTCAAGAAAGAGCTTCCCGGTCTGGGCGTAATCACTGACGTAGCGCTCGATCCCTTCACGGTGCACGGTCAGGACGGCCTGGTGGATGCCGCCGGCTATGTATTGAATGACGAGACCGTCGCAGTACTGGTACGGCAGGCGCTGTCTCATGCCGAGGCGGGTGCCGATATCGTGGCGCCCTCCGACATGATGGACGGACGTATCGGCGCGATTCGCGACGCCCTCGAGCGCGCCGGACACATCCATACCCGTATCCTGGCCTATTCCGCAAAGTATGCCTCGAGCTTCTACGGCCCCTTCCGGGAGGCTGTCGGTTCGGCCGCGAATCTCGCCAGCGGGAACAAGTACAGCTACCAGATGGACATCGGAAACAGCGATGAGGCCCTGCGCGAGGTAGCGCTGGACCTGCAGGAGGGCGCGGACATGGTGATGGTCAAGCCCGGTCTGCCTTATCTTGATATCGTGCGGCGCGTCAAGGATGCCTATGGTGTGCCGACCTTCGTCTACCAGGTGAGCGGCGAATACGCAATGCTCATGGCGGCGGCACAGAATGGATGGCTGGACGAGCGTGCCGCCGTACTCGAATCGCTTGCGGCATTCAAGCGAGCCGGGGCGGACGCGATCCTTTCCTATTTCGCGGCGCGGGTAGCCGGCTGGCTGCGCGAGGGCCGGCCTGGTTCTTGATCTCGGCGGTGCCGGCAGCCGGCACCACGGCGTACCGGAGTCAGCGGGAAGTGTGGCCCCGGGCGACCGGCGCATGTTCCCAGGCCGGCAGAAGTCGTCGGAGCCGAGCCGATTCCGATATACTGGCGGCAATGAGGCTTGTGCTGATTCGTCATGCTGCCGCTGCAGAGCGCCCGCCCGCTGGACGCGATCATGCCCGGCCGCTCACCGCCGAAGGACGCCGGCGCATGCGGGCGGCGGCAAAGGGACTGAGAATCCTAATCCCGCGCATCACGCAAATCGCAGCAAGCCCGACGGTACGGACGCAGCAGTCGGCACTGATCGTGGCCGACCGGTATGCGTTGCCGGACATCGTCAGTCTGCCGGCGCTGGCTCCGGGGAACGCGCCGCGTGCCATGCTGGGCTGGCTAAGGCAGCAGCCAGGCGATGCGGTCCTTGCGGCAGTTGGGCATGAGCCTGATCTCGGCGTCATGGCGAGCTGGCTGCTTGCCGGGTGCCGGGAATCGTTCCTTCCGTTCAGGAAAGGCGGCGCCTGCCTGATCGAGTTTGCCGGAACCCCGGCCCCCGGAGCCGGTCTCATTGTGTGGCTGCTGACACCCAATGCGCTGCGGCGGCTCGGGGGTTAACGAATGGGGCCCGTCATTTTGGATCTTCCGGCGGCTCGCGCGGCGCGGCGGCTCGCGCGCCGCAATCTGAAAGCGGCGATCGCCGCACGTGCCCGGATGGGGCATAAATCCGACCCCGGAGCAATGCATGATCTGCGGGTTGCCGTGCGGCGGCTGCGCGTCATTTTGCGCGCCTATGCACCGTTTCTTGCCGATGGGATTTATGGCAGGTTCAGGAAACGCCTGCGTGTCCTGGCGCACGCGACCAATGCCGCGCGTGACGCTGAGGTTCAGCTCGAATGGATGGATTCCGCTGCACGTTACCCACGCCCGGCGGAGCGGCCCGGCAGGCGTTGGTTACGGGCGCATCTGGTATCGCAGCGCAAATCGCTTTACCGCAAGATCCGCAGTGAAGCGCTCCCGGAGTTCGACCGGCTAGCCCGAAAAATGCGGCATGCGCTGGAATCCAAGCCGACACGGCCGCGGCCCGCTGCTGTGCGGCGCCAGGTGACGTTTGCGCAGGCGGCGGGGCGGCGGGTGCGGCAATCCACCGCCGTGCTGGCCGGGGACCTGAGGCGCATCGGTTCGGCAGAAGACGAAGCTGAGGTGCATGTCGCGCGCATTGAGGCCAAACGGTTGCGATACCTGGTCGAGCCGCTAGTACGGGGAGAAAAGGCGGAACGGGTGCTCGGACCTCTGAAAGCGCTCCAGGATAGCCTCGGGGATCTGCACGATCGTCACGTGATGGCGCACCTTATCATTTGGGCGCTGAAAGATGGTGTGCCCCGCGGTTCGCGCCATGACCTGGTCCCGGGACTGAGGGCAGTCGCGCAGCAGAACCGCCGGGAAGCCGACGATCTGCAGGAGGACATCACCCGCCGCTTTCTGGGCGGGCGCGCACGGGCGCTCCTGCGGGCGCCGCGGGATCTGGCGCGGCAGCTCGCCGCCGAAGCTGCGGTCCGGGCACGTCATCATGGCCGCGTTGGGAGAGGCTGAGTGAAGAAGCCGCGAAGTGGTGGCCCCATCCGTTCTGCCCGGGTACGACCGGTGCGTCGCAATCGGCACGATTCGCCGCACACCGTCGCAGCGCTCGATCTCGGATCGAACAGTTTTCACATGATTGTGGCGCAGATGCGGGACGGGCGCCTGCATGTGCTCGACCGGTTGCAGGAAATGGTCCGGCTGGGCGGCGGTCTCGACGCCCGCGACCGCCTGATGCCCGCGGCGCGGTCGCGGGCGCTCGCCTGTCTTGCCCGCTTTGGCCAGCGCCTGCGCGGCTTTCCGCGTGGGAGCGTACGAGCCGTCGGAACCAATACGCTGCGGCGCATGCACAATGCCCCGGAATTCCTGGGTGTCGCCGAACGTGCGCTCGGCCACCCGATCGAGATCATCGCCGGACGCGAGGAGGCCCGGCTGATCTACCAGGGCATGGCGCACAGCTGGCCGGACGACGGGCGGCCCCGGCTCGTTGTCGACATCGGCGGCGGAAGCACGGAGATCATTATCGGCCAGGGACTCGACGCCATCACCATGGAAAGCCTGTACATGGGGTGCGTGAGCGTGAGCGAGGCCTACTTCGGAGATGGCCTGATCGGTGACGAGGCCATGAGTCGGGCCGAAACCGCGGCGCGACTGGAGTTGCGGCCGGTACAGGCACAATTTCGCCACGGCTGGGAGACGGTCATCGGCACGTCGGGGACGATACGTGCGGTGCGTTCAGTGCTGCGTGCGCAGGGCTGGACCGACGGCACGATCACGCCCGCCGCGCTCCGCCGCCTGCGGGCGGCACTGATTGCGGCACGTCGCCTGGATCGTATCCGGCTGCCAGGGCTCGGTGCCGACCGGGCGTCGGTGTTCCCCGGGGGCGTCGCCATCCTGCTTGCCGCGCACGAATCTCTCGGGATCAAGCGCATGCAGGTTGCCGATGGCGCGTTGCGGGAAGGGCTACTTTACGATCTGGCGGGCCGCCTGCGGCACGACGACGTCCGGGAACACACGGTTGCAATGCTGGCGCGTCGCTTCCACGCAGACCTCGCCCAGGCGGAGCGGGTGATGCGCACCGCCCGGTACGGTTTCAAGCAGGTGGCCCGTGACTGGGGTCTTACGGAAGATGACGAACGCCTGCTCAACTGGGCGGCACGGCTGCACGAGATCGGGCTGGCCGTAGCGCACAACCAGTATCACAAGCACGGCGCCTATCTGGCCGAGAAGTCGGATATGCCCGGGTTCTCTTGGCAGAAGCAGCAGCAGCTGGCGGCGATCATCCGCGGGCACCGCCGGAAATTCCCGGCAGATGTATTCGAGGCCTTGCCCGTGCGGCAGTGTTCGGCTGCCGGTCGTCTGTGCGTCTTGCTGCGGCTTGCGGTCCTGCTGCATCGCTCGCGCGCCGGGAATACCCCGCGTGACCTCCGTATGCGGGCGGGAAGACGGTCGCTGAAAGTGCGGTTTGCTCGCGGCTGGCTGCGCCGCCATCCCCTGACCGAGGCGGACTTGGCTCAGGAGGCGGCGTGGCTCAAGGCGGCCGGAATCGCCCTGGAGTTCAGCTAGGGGCGCTGTCTTTCGGCCGGCCGGTACCGCTGCGGCCGTGGCGCCTGTCGTTCAGGAGGGCTCGGACAGTTCCTGGACAAGCTTCGCCTGGGCTGACCAGGGCTCGGCACCATCCGGATGCAGGCGATGGTAGCCGCCGTCGGAATCCAGAACCCATGCGTGGGTGTTGTCGCGCAAGTAATAGTTGAGGGATTCGCGCACGACACGCTCGTGCAGCCTGCGGTTCTCTATGGGGAAAGCGACTTCGACGCGCCGGAAAAAGTTGCGGTCCATCCAGTCGGCGCTGGCACAGAATACTTCCCCGCTGCCGGGCACGATTTCCGGATCCTGAATGTTGCTCTTGCCCAACGGGCCCCGCCCTCCGTTGAGGAACCAGTACACCCGGGTGTGTTCGAGAAACCTCCCAATGACCGACCGGACCCGGATGTTCTCGGAAACGCCCGTCAGGCCCGGGCGTAGGCAGCAGATGCCGCGCACGATCAGGTCGATACGCACCCCCGCGCACGAGGCGTCGTACAGGGCCTGGATAATCTGGGGTTCGGTCAGCGCGTTGAGCTTGGCGACAATGCGTGCGGGCCTGCCTTGACGCGCCAGCTCGGCCTCGTGTTCGATGCGTCGGCGCAATTCCGCGTGCAGGGTGAACGGCGATTGCAGAAGCTTGGTAAGTTTCGGCACCCGCCCGAGGCTGGTCAGCTGCCGGAACAGCTTGTTCACGTCCTCGCCGATGGTGTCGGAGCAGGTAAACAGGCCGAAATCCGTGTACAGGCGCGCGGTGCGGTCATGGTAATTGCCGGTACCTAGATGAACGTAATGGCGCAGCCGGCCGCGCTCGCGGCGCATGACCAGTATCATCTTGGCGTGGGTCTTGTACCCGACCACGCCGTAGACAACGTGTGCCCCGGCTTCCTGAAGCACGGTTGCGAGGCCTATATTCGCCTCTTCATCAAAGCGTGCGCGCAGTTCGATGACTACGGTGACTTCCTTGCCGGCGCGCGCCGCAGCCACCAGTGCGTCAACCAGCGCCGATTGCGGTCCGGTGCGGTAGAGCGTCTGCTTGATGGCGAGCACGCTGGGGTCGGCCGCCGCCTGGCGCACGAAGTCGACCACCGGCGCGAACGAGTCGAAGGGGTGGTGAAGCAGGATATCGTCCTGGCGAATGGCGTCGAACAGGCTGTGGGTCCCCGTCAGGCGGCGCGGCAGGCCGGGTGTGAAGGACGGGTACTTCAGATCCGGCCGGTCGACCATGTCGGCGACCGCCATCAGCCGGTTGAGGTTCACCGGCCCGTTCACCTGGTACAGGTCCTGCGGCTCCAGTTCGAACTGGCGCAGGAGGTAGGTGGCCATGTCCATGGGGCAGTTGTCGGCGATTTCGAGACGCACGGAATCGCCGTAGCGGCGTGACGCCAGTTCGCCCTCGAGCGCGCGCAGCAGATCCTGCACCTCCTCCTCGTCCACGAACAGTTCGGAATTGCGGGTGACGCGGAACTGGTAGCACCCGGTGACTTCCATTCCTGGAAATAGGTCGCCTACGTGGGCGTGGATGATGGAGGTTAGAAAGACAAAAGCGTGCGGTCCGCTGTCGCACTCCTTCGGAAGCCTGATCACGCGCGGCAGGGCGCGCGGGGCCTGCACTATGGCGATGCCGCTGCGCCTGCCGAAGGCGTCATTTCCCTGCAGGGTTACCAGGAAATTCAGACTCTTGTTCAGGATGCGCGGAAAAGGGTGTGCGGGGTCGAGGCCCATGGGCGTGAGCATGGGCAGCAGCTCGTTTTCGAAGTAGCCCTTCACCCATTCGGTCGCCGCAGGGGCCCATTCGGTGCGCCGCAAAAAGCGTACGTCCTCCCGCTCGAGCGCCGGAATGAGTTCATCATTAAGCACGCGGTACTGCTCGTTGACCAGACGGTGCGTCTCGGCGCTGATCTGCTGCAGCAGTTCCTGCGGACTGCGGTTGTCGGGGCCGGTATCCACCGACCCCGAGGCGACCTGTTCCTGCAGTCGCGCCTTGCGGATTTCAAAGAATTCATCAAGGTTGGTGCTGGAAATGCACAGGAAGCGCAGGCGCTCAAGCAGGGGCGTGGTCGTGTCCCGGGCCTGCTCGAGTACTCTGCCGTTGAACGCCAGCAGGTCCAGTTCCCGATTGCTCAGGAGAGAGGATTGTTGGGCCGGTACAACGGCGGATTCAGCCACGCTCATGTAGGTGGAGCCTTTTTGAAGCGCACAAACTCCCAAAAAACATTATACGCCGTGAACATGACGGAAATATTGCAACGTGTGCGTCTTGGCGGCCATCCGGCGATAGGGTCTCGGTAGTGAGCCCGGACCGGTTTGCCGGCATCTCAGCTTTCGGTCGGACAGGCCGGGCTCATCCCGGCCAAGCATACCCAACTTGCAGCATAGACCTTAAGTAATAGCTGAAAATTGGTCCGTTTATCGTTATTTATACAACATTATTTTATCTGACGCACAGCTTTCCGGGGCGCGGATGGTCCCGTCCGTCCCGAAATTTGGCGCGCCTGACCGGTATGATCGGAGTAGAATCGAGGTCGTGGCGGTTTCGGATTGGTACCGGGAAATCAATAATCGACTACGGAGGCGCTATGCTGAACAAGCTCTACCGGAACGAGAAGGAACGCGCAGTCCACCAGGAATTGATCCATGCGATCTCTCTCGAAAGCGGCCTGCCTGAGGGCCAAATCGAGGCGCTTTACGAGTCGGAACTCGAGAAGCTCAAGGCGGGCGCCAAGATCATGGAATACCTGCCGGTGCTCATTCGCCGACGCATCAGGGAGACCCTCAAGAGCGAAGGATTGCCAGCTCATCACGCCTGAAACCCGGCAGGCGGGGACGGCTAGACGATTTTTCCTCCCAGGACTTCCTTTTCGATCTGCTCCAGGCTGACGTGCCGCACGTCCTTGCCCTTGACCAGATAGATGACGTACTCACAGATGTTGCTGGCGTGGTCGCCAATGCGCTCCAGCGCGCGGGCAGCCCAGATGACATTCAGCATGCGGGTGATGGTCCGTGGGTCTTCCATCATGAATGTGATCATCTGCCGCATGACGCCATCGTAGTCCTGGTCCACCTTGATATCTTCCTGGGCGGAGTGGACCGCCGCGGTGGCATCCAGGCGCGCGAACGCGTTCAAGGCGTCACGCAGCATCTGCTGTACGCGGTTGCCGAGCGCCTGGATCTCCATGTAGTTGTTTTTCGGCCGCTCTTCCTGTGCCAGGCGCACCGCCATGCGGGCGATCTTCTCGGCCTCGTCACCGATGCGCTCCAGGTCCGTTATCGTCTTGATCACCGCAACGACCAGCCGCAGGTCGCTTGCCGCCGGCTGGCGTTTGGCGATGATCTGGTTGCATTCCTCGTCGATCGACACTTCCATGCCGTTCACCTTGGTGTCGTCCATGATGACCGACTCACCCAGGTTCACATCCCCTTGGACCAGGGATTCGATGGCGCGCTCTATCTGCCGCTCGACCAGGCCGCCCATCTGCAGAACCCGGGTGCGAATGTCCTCCAGTTCGGCATTGAACTGGCGGGAAATATGCGTATGAATTGGTTCCATGGCCTGCGCTCCTTCAATCAGCCGTAGCGGCCGGTGATGTAGTCTTCCGTCTGTTTCTGGCTCGGGTTGGTGAAGATCGAGTTGGTGTCGCCGAATTCCACCAGTTCCCCGATGTACATGAACGCCGTGTAGTCGGACACGCGCGCGGCCTGCTGCATGTTGTGCGTAACGATTACTATCGTGTAATTCTGCCGCAATTCATAGATCAGTTCTTCTATTTTTAGGGTTGATATCGGGTCCAGGGCCGATGCCGGTTCGTCGAGCAGCAGCACTTCCGGCTTGACCGCGATCGCGCGCGCAATGCACAGCCGCTGCTGCTGTCCACCGGAGAGGCGCATCCCGCTCTGTTTGAGCTTGTCCTTGACCTCGTCCCACAGCGCCGCCTGTCGCAGCGCCGCCTCGACGCGGTCGTCCATGGCCCCCTTGCTCATGCGTTCGTGCAGGCGTACCCCGAAGGCGATGTTCTCGTAGATCGTCATCGGAAACGGCGTCGGCTTCTGGAAGACCATGCCGACCCGGGAGCGAAGGTGGTGCAGATCCTGGCGGCGATCGAGGATGTTCTGCTGGTCCAGCAGCACCTCTCCGGTCGCCACCTGATTCGGATATAGCGCGTACATGCGGTTGAAGACCCGCAGCAACGTGGACTTGCCGCAGCCGGAGGGACCGATGAAGGCAGTGACTTCGCGCTCGGCGATGTCGAGGCTGATATTCTTGAGCGCGTGAAACTTGCCGTAATGGAAATTAAGATTGCGCACGCTTATCTTCGGTTCCGGTAACGCTGTACCGCTCATTTAACTGTTCCTTTGCCTGATGAGGAAGCGGGAAAAGATGCTCAACGCGAGAACGGCAAGGGTGGCGACGAGAGCTCCGGCCCAGGCCAGATGCTGCCATCCTTGGTAGGGACTCAGGGCGAACTGAAATATCGTGACGGGGACGTTGGCCATGGGTTTCGTCAGGTCCGTGCTCCAGAACTGGTTATTAAGGGCCGTAAACAGTAGCGGCGCCGTTTCACCGCTGATCCGCGCAACGCCGAGCAGCACCCCGGTCAGGATTCCGGAACGTGCCGCCCGGTAGGTGATCTGCACCACCACCCGCCAATACGGCGAGCCGAGTGCCATCGCCGCTTCCCGCATGGTCGATGGCACCAGGCGCAACATTTCGTCGGTGGTCCGCACCACGACTGGAAGCAGGACAACGGCGAGCGCCAGCCCCCCGGCGAGCCCGGAGAAATTGCCCATCATTGTCACCGCCACGGAATAGACGAACAGCCCTATCACAATGGAGGGCGCGCTCAGCAGAATGTCGTTGAAAAACCGAACAATCTCCCCGATGCGCTTGCGCCCGGCGAATTCCGCGAGGTAGGTGCCTGCCAGCACTCCGATGGGTGTTCCGGCCACAATGCCCACGGCGATCATAACCAGACTGCCCACAAACGCGTTCCGCATTCCGCCGGGTTCTCCGGGAGCAGGCGTATCCTGGGTAAATAGGGCCAGGTTGAGACTGTGGTAGCCGAAGCGCGCGGTGGTGTAGAGGATCCAGAAAAGCCAGAAAAGCCCGAGCAGGGTGGTCGCGACCGCCATGCCCAGATTGAAGACGTTGGTGACGCGTCGTCTCAGGTAGCGCAGATCCATTATGCGGACGGTCCTATGCGGAATCGCCCTGGGCGCGCTCAAGCTTCAGGAGAAGCAGCTTGGCCAGGACCAGAATGATGAAGGTGATGACGAACAGAATGAATCCAAGCGCGATCAGGGACGACTTGTACAGGGGCGAGAAGGCTTCAGTGAACTCGTTGGCCAGCGCTGCGGCGATCGAATAGCCGGGATTGAGCAAAGAAGCGCTGATGCTGTGCGCATTGCCGATTACAAAGGTCACGGCCATGGTCTCGCCCAGCGCCCGGCCCAGCCCAAGAAAGATGCCGCCAGCCACGGCCGTGCGGGTGTACGGCAGTACGACGTTGCGCACCACCTCCCAGGTGGTCGCGCCGACTCCGTAGGCGGATTCTTTCAGCAGCGGTGGCGTGAGCAGAAACACCTCGCGCATGATGGCCGCGATGAAGGGAATGATCATGATGGCAAGAATGATACCTGCCGTGAGCATCCCGATTCCGAACGGTGGGCCGCGAAACAGGGCGCCGACTTCTGGAATCGTTCCAAGATGGTCACTGATCCAGGGTTCATAGCCGGAAAACCAGGGGGCAAAGGTGAACAGGCCCCACATTCCGAAAATGATGCTGGGGATGGCGGCGAGCAGTTCGATGGCGGCAGCGACCGGCTGGCGTAGCCACCGCGGTGAAAGTTCGGTGATGAACAGCGCGATGCCCAGGCTGACCGGCACCGCGATGACGACGGCAATCAGCGAACTGACCAGGGTTCCGTAGATCGGAATCAGGGCGCCGAATTTGTTGTTGACCGGATCCCAGACCTTGCTGATCAGGAAATGCCAGCCGAAGGTCCGGAAAGCGAGCCAGCCCTGATGCAGCAGGGCCAGGCAGATTGCCACCAGCAATATCAGTACCAGATAAGCCAGGGTCGCCGTTGTTCCTTTGAACAGGGGGTCCCATAAACGGGCCAAGCGGGACGGCGATTGCGGCTTTTCCACGGGATCTCCTGGGCAAACGGTCTTGTGAACGGCAACAGTCCGGGGCAGGTTATATCAAAGCACACGAGCCAAGAAAAGAACGGGGCCGAAACGGCCCCGTGTCGAAATGAATCGCAGCTTGTTACTCCGGGCCTGACTAGATGCCCAGATTCTTCTTCCAGTACGCTTTGATGGCGTGCACCGTGGGCGGCGGCAGGGGGCCGAATGCTATGGACCGCGCCATGCTCTGGCCGTGCTCGAAGCCCCAACGGAAGAACTTTACCACCTTTTCGTTGGAAGCCTTGGGCGCATCGGTGCGCAGGATCTGCCAGGTGCAGCCCGAGATCGGCCAGGTCGTCGGACCGGGCTGGTCCGTCAGGATGACATAGAAATCATGGGCTTTGGTGAAGTCCACATGTGAGGCTGCTGCCTGGAATCCGGCCAGGCTGGGGCTGACCAGCCGGTGCTCCCGGTTGTACATCCGGGCGTAGGTCATATGATTTTCCAGGATGTAGGCGTATTCGACGTAACCGATCGCACCGCGGATGCGCTGTACGTAAGCGGCGACGCCTTCATTGCCTTTGCCGCCGAGGCCGGTGGGCCAGGCGACGACGGTATTGGCGCCAATCCGGCTCTTCCATTCGGGGCTCACCTTGGACAGATAATTGGTGAACGTGAAGGTCGTACCGGAGCCATCGGAGCGATGGACGACTGCGATGTCCAGATCAGGCAGCTTCAACCCCGGGTTCAGGGCCTCGATGCGGGGATCATTCCACTTCGTAATTTCATGCAGATAGATCTTGGCAACGACCGGGCCGCTCAGGATCAGTTCACCAGGCTTGATGCCGGGGACGTTCATGACCAGATCCTCGCCGGCAATGGCCGTCGGGAACTGGATCAGATGATGCTTGCGCAGGTATGCCGGAGTAAGTGGCATGTCACTCGCTCCGAACGCAACCGTGCCGGCATCGATCTGGGCGATACCGCCGCCGGAGCCGATTCCCTGGTAGTTGACCCGGGTGCCTGTCTTCTGCTGGTAGGCAGCCGCCCACTTGACGACCAGAGGATATACCCAGGTGCTGCCCGCACCGGTGATTTCATCCGCCCGGGCGTTGGCTATCCCAAGCGCCAGAGCTATGGTCCCTACGGCGACCGCAAGCCGACCGGCCGACCGGCGACCTTTTTTGTGCACAGAATTTGACATGTTACTCTCCAGAAATTGGGGTAGATTTGCAGCGGGCCATATGATCCGGCCGTGATGTGACAGTTTGATGAACAAATGTGACAGACGTGTGAATATTTATTGTGTCGTAGATTCAGATCCTTAAGTTAGCGTTCGAGCCGTTTTGCCTTCGCCGGCCGGCGTTGCTGAGGGGCGTAGCGGGGTATCACGGCCTATTCCCGATCCATCCGCTCCAGCATGTTCATGCCGCCGATCATGCCTTCGATCCGGCTCCGGATTTCATCCCGAACAGTGCGCCAGGCATACAAATCCGATTCTTCATCGGCTCCCCCGTCGTCGGGGGTGGAGAGCCGCCAGAGCCTTTTCTGCGTCCCTGCCGGGAGTGCCGGGCAACGTTTGTCCGCATCAGGGCAGACGCTGATCACCAGGTCCGCCCAGGCCAGCAACGCAGGAGTGGGGTGGACGGGGAGTCCGCCCGGCATGTCGACCCCGGCTTCACGCATCACCGCCATGGCGGCGGGGTTCCTGGCCTGAGGTTCGATGTCCGCCGCCCGTGCCTCGAGGCGACCCGTGCCAAGATGCCCGACCCAGCCCTGGGCCATCGATGAGCGGGAGAAGTGGCCCATCCCCAGGAACAGGACGCGTGCGTTGCGTTTGTACATCGCCGTCCCCTCCGGTCTCCTCAGGCTGGCGTGCGTTGTGCCGCCTTAATTCCGGGGCTCGCACGCACGATCAGGCAGAAAAACCGGCGCGAACCCCCCGCCGGGCGTGCGAAAATTAGTGGTTTGGCCCCGATACAGCCGTGCCGAGAGGAGCTGGACGGAACCGTGATAGACATAGTTGCGCATATCGAGTTTCAGGCTGACTTCCTCGCCGCCCACGCGCAATCGGCGCTCGCTCGGGGGTACGGTTTCCTGAGCTACAAATTGCCCGGCGACAATCTCCGACCATGCCCGCTTGGTGAGCTTGTCACCGCGGTATGCTGCCTTGCTCCCGTAGCCGGCCACCGGCTTGAAGAACAGCCGGCGGCGGTCCGTCCATAGCCCATCGTGCCGGTCTGGCTCTATGAGCGTGGTATGCGGTATGCCTGCCTGCAGGACCCGCTGTGTGGGTTCGGGTACCCCCCAGGCAGTCAGAAGCTGCGTATTGGTGAGAACGGCGAGATTACGTTTGTCGGCATAGAGCGCGTGGGCGCGAGGATGCGGTGTCAGCACCACGGCGTCTTCGGCGTAGGCGGCGCGCAGCGGTCCATGGAGCGGCTGCTCAAGAGAGAAATCAGTCAGACGGTTGTAGACGAGGTCGATGCGCTGGCCGTTGTGCCACAGTGTTCCGCCGTGGTAGGCCAGATCGCGGGGGTCGGCGATGACGCACCTAAGGCCGCGCCGCGTGAACAACTGCTTGAAAAGCACGAATTCGGGATACAGGTACTGCTGCGGCGGATCGTCGTCGACGATAGCGATGACCGCCGGGCGGCGGTCGCCGCGCTGCAGCTGCCACTCAGCAAGGAACATGTCGTAGAACACCTGTTCGAGCATTCGGAGGTCCATGGGACCGGTGGCCAGGTGTCGGACTTGGTCGCAGCAGGCGCGCTGGGCTCGGGCAAGCGCGGTGTTGAGTAACGCCCCGCCGGCGTTGGTGTTGATCTCGATAAGCCGCGGTCCACCTGCTCCGAGATGGAAGTCGTAGCCCAGAAATACGCCCCGCGGGCCGTGATCCGCGTGGGCGATGGCTGGCGCCCAGCCGAGGACGGTCTCGCGATAGGAGGGCAAGGCCACCACGCTCTCTACGGCGCGGATGATGGCGGCCATGCGCTCCACGTCCGGCCGCGAGACGAACACGGCCGAGGCGCTGAACAGATAAGGGCGAGACTCGATGATCGAACGATAGAGGTCGCTGTTTTCCGGATCCTGCTCGAGCTCGCGTCGTAGTGCGTCCGGGTCGATACTGATGCAATGGCAATCGCGGTTCAGGACGCGTGCCAGCTCTTCGCTTTGTTCATCGGGCGACCCGGATCCGGCCGCGGTCATGGAAGGATGACGTGCTGACCGGTTTGCTGGGGCGCCCCGGCCGGCTGCGGCGCGAATTGTCTGGGCCCGGTGCTGTCCCTGCAGTCCGGCGGGCGCGGTCGATACCGGTGCCGCGATGCGGCACCTGGACACCTGGGTGTCGCACATCTCCGGACGGAGGCCCGCTCCACCGCATCGATAGGCATTCGAAAAATGTATGCTCAAATACCGGCACGGTCAATCGTCCGGGGTGCGTGGCGCCCCGGATTCGGGCGCCCGGCCGCGGTAGCCGAGCCCCGGCTCGGACGGATTCATCTGCCGTGCCCGCCGGCCTGGGCGGGTCCGGATCTCGTCCCGGCTACGGCGAACTGGCCAAATTGGTGGGGTTTTCGAGCCGGCGTGGCCCGATGCAACGTCCTGTACGTGTGACCCCCGCACACGGAGCAAAGCTTCCCTGCCGGCGGCTGGCGTTCTCCAGTTTATGGTCGCGATCTTCGGCGACGCGCGCTTCCGCCCCGCGACGCGCCATCCTCGGCTGCCAGTCACGGGCCGCAAAGACTAGCAAGCGCCGTTGACCGATGAGTTTCCGGACGATGACGCCGGGATTACATGGTGCCGGAGCGGATCACGCGCTGCGTGCGCGACGGCGGAAACTGGCAAACGAAGGTGCTGCCCCGACCGAGCGTGCTTTCGATCAGCAGCTTCGCGTCGTGACGCAGAAGCACGTGCTTGACTATGGACAATCCCAGCCCGGTCCCTCCGGTAGCGCGCGAGCGGGCGCTGTCCACGCGATAGAAGCGTTCCGTCAGGTGCGGGAGATGCTGAGGGGCGATCCCCTCGCCCGTGTCGGCAACCGAAAATCTCGCCCCTTCAGGTGTGGCGGTCCACTTGAGCTGGATCGACTGGTCCGCAGGCGTGTACCGGACGGCATTGTTGATCAGGTTGGAGAAAGCGCTGCGCAGCTCGTCTTCATTGCCGAGAAGTCGCAAGTCGGGATCGGCTTCGAGGGTGATGCGGTGGCGGCGGTCTCCGCTCAGGATCTCGGCCATCTCCTTCAATCCGGACAGCATGGCCGGTACGTCAACGGCGAACTGGTGTACCAGCGGGGGTTCGGTCTCAAGACGCGACAGGGTCAGCAGATCATTCACCAGGCGCTGCATCCGCACCGCCTGCTCGTGCATTGTGGCGAGGTACTTGCGGATTTCGTCCATCTGGGGCGTGTCCATGTCCTGCAGGGTCTCGAGAAATCCCGAAATCACGGTGAGCGGCGTGCGCAGCTCATGGGAAATGTTCGCCACGAAATCGCGCCGCATCGCCTCCAGCCGCTCGAGGCGGGTGATGTCCCGCCCGATCAGCAGCTTCTGGCTGCTGCCGAACGGAATGATCTGCAGGGTCAGGGTCTTCTCTGAACGTTCAGGCGAGGGAACGGTGATGGCGTCAGCGAAGTCGCCTTTTTTTAGGTAGTTGGCGAAATCGGGATCGCGCAGCAGGTTCGTTACCCGCAAGCCATGGTCGCGCGCGAACGCGATACCCAGGAGACGTTCAGCCGCGGGGTTGGCCCATTCGATGACGTCATTGTGCGCCAGCACCACCATGGCATCGGGTGTCGCGGCGCTGGTGTTCTGGAAGCGCGCCAGCATCTGCGTGAGCTGGTCTTCGCGGCGCTCGGTCTCCTTCATCAGGACCCGTATGCTGTCGAACACATCCCCCCACAGCCCCGCCGCTTCGGGAATATCCTCCCGGCGGCGGCTCTGCAGCCAGCGGTGCAGCAAAAAGAGATGCCGCAGATTGAGCGCCAGGTAGATGCCGAGGCCAACCAGCACGGCGGCAAACAGATGGCCCGAGACCAGGCCGAACGCGGAAAAGGCGGCGAGGATGCCAATCAATACCCAGATCTCGCGTACCCAACTGTCGCGCACCCGGTTAGTCCTGAGCCGACATGCGATAGCCTGCGCCGCGTACGGTCTGTATAAGGGAATCGTGGCCGGTGGCCTCGAGCACCTTACGTAGGCGGCGGATGTGGACATCCACCGTGCGCTCCTCGACATACACATTGCCGCCCCAGACGCTGTCGAGTATCCGTTCGCGGCTGTGTACACGCTCGGGGTGGGTCATGAAGAAGTGCAGCAACCGGAACTCCATCGGCCCGAGTGCGAGCTTGGCGCCGTTTGCCTGTACCCGGTGCGTAACCGGATCGAGATGCAGCCCGCCGATCGCCACGGCGATATCGGCCGCTTGTGGTGCGCTGCGCCGCAGCAGTGCCTTGATGCGAGCCAGCAGTTCGCGTGTGGAAAAAGGCTTTGTGACATAGTCATCGGCGCCGGTCTCCAGGCCCTTGAGCTTGTCCTCTTCCTGGGTGCGTGCCGTCAGCATGATGATCGGCAGGTGTCGGGTGAGCCTGTCCTGGCGCAAACGGCGGGCGTAGTCGACCCCACTGATACCCGGCAGCATCCAGTCCAGAAGCACCATGTCTGGCATGGTTGCGAGGATCCTGGCCTGGGCCTGGGTGGCATCAGCCGCCTCCAGGCATTCGAAGCCGGCGTGGCGCAGCGCCACGCATACCATCTCGCGGATGGCCTGTTCGTCCTCTACGATCAAAATTTTTGCCGCCATGGGTCGGTTGCCGGTCATGCAGGGTTCGGTGTTGCTCGTTTTTTGCGGGCATATTTCATACCATAAGTATGACAGTTCGGTTACCAGGCGCGTATCCCCCGGCAAAACCGGTATAATTCCCCGGGGCGCCGGGGACCGGGATGCAGGGCAGCTCCTGTGCGGCGGGGCGTGGGTCGAAGGTCCGGAGCTGGACGGCCGACGTGGAGGAGTCCACACCATTTCATTTCCGTTTACTTAGCCAGGCACAAGGGCTTAATAGGCAGATCATGCGAAAGAATGCGGTAAGGCCAACCGACATCAAGCTGCACCAGAAATCACGTGCGCTCGAGGTCAGCTTTGACGACGGCAGCCACTTCAGGTTTCCGTGCGAGTATCTGCGCGTTTATTCTCCGTCGGCAGAAGTCCGCGGCCATGGCCCCGGACAGGAAGTGCTGCAGGTGGGAAAGGAGAACGTGAACATCACCAATATCGAGCCGGTGGGCACCTACGCCGTGTGCCTCTATTTCGACGACGGGCACAATACCGGAATCTATTCCTGGGATTTGCTGCACAGCCTCGGGGTCAATCAGCAGCAGCTGTGGGGCCAGTACCTCGAGCGTCTGGAAAAGGCCGGCTATAAACGCAATCCCCAACCCGCGGATGGAGCATAGGCCATTGAAACAGCATCGCGATCCGGGTTCAAACGACGCGGTGACCCATTTCGGCTTTCGCGAGGTTCCCGTGCAGGCGAAGGCCGGCCTCGTCGCGCAGGTGTTCGATTCGGTCGCCACCAAGTACGACCTGATGAACGACGCCATGTCGTTCGGCGTCCATCGGCTGTGGAAGCAGTTTGCCGTGGGCCAGAGCGGGGTGCGCACGGGGCAGCGCGTACTTGATGTCGCCGGCGGCACTGGCGACCTGGCGGCAAAATTTGCCAGGCGGGTCGGTTCCGCGGGAAACGTGGTCGTCGCCGACATCAATTCCTCTATGCTGGACGTCGGGCGCCGGCGTCTGGCCGATCGCGGCATCGCGGGTAATGTGGAATTCGTCCAGGCCGACGCGGAGTGCCTGCCCTTCGGCGACGACCAGTTCGACTGCGTCAGCATCGCCTTCGGCTTGCGCAATGTGACGCGCAAGGATGCAGCGCTAGCCTCCATGTTTCGCGTGTTGAAGCCGGGCGGCAGGTTGCTTGTTCTGGAGTTTTCGCAGCCAATTTTTCCCGGCCTGGGAACGCTGTATGACGTCTACTCGTTCTCGCTGCTGCCGCTGCTGGGGCGGATCATCGCCAATGACGAGGGCAGCTACCGGTATCTGGTGGAGTCGATACGCAAGCATCCGGATCAGGAAACGCTCAAATCCATGATGGAGGCGGCCGGTTTCGAGAAAGTGCACTATTTCAACCTGAGCGGCGGAATCGTTGCCCTGCACCGGGGTTACAAGCTCTGACGGCCGCCGCATCCCGAACCGCAATCGATGGCTGACGTCCTGCAGGTATTGATCGGCGCCGTCGGGGATGCGGCAAACCGGATGCTGCGGCTCGATCAAGACAGCCTGCGCGACCTGGGCGGGCTCTCGGGGCACGTCATCTGCCTGGACATTCGTGGCCTGGGCAGGCCGCTTTACCTGTTTCCGTCGGAAGCCGGGCTGGACGTGCGTAGTGCACATGCGGGTGTTCCCGATGCGACCCTGAGCGCCAGCGTCAGCGGGCTTGCAAATCTGGCGCGCGGGCGATGGTCGCAGGCCTTCTCTTCCGGCGAGGTCGAGATCAGCGGTGACCTCGAGCTTGGCCAGCGCTTTCAGACAATCCTGCAGCGCATACACCTCGACTGGGAAGAAGCTGCGGCGCGGCTGCTCGGCGATCCGCTGGCCCATCAGCTGGGTAATGCCGTGCGGGCAGCCAGAACCGGTGCGCGCGCTTCGGGTGCGGTCATCCTGCAGGATCTGGCGGAATATCTTCAGTGCGAGCGGCGCGACCTTCCGCAGCGCCATGAGGTTGACGCCTTTCTCGATGGTGTTGATGTGCTGCGTCTGGATGTCGATCGCCTAGAGCAGCGTCTCGCACGGCTCGCGCAACCCGCCGGACCGGATCGTCCATGACGCGCATGGCACAGATCGGACGCCTCCTGCGGATCACGCAGGTGTTCGTGCGCCACGACCTCGACGAGTTCGTGAGGGTCCTGCATCTGTTCCGCCCCTACCGGTTGCTACTGCGCCTGATGCCGTGGCGGTGGTTTTGCACCAGTTCCGCGCCGCGGGCCCGGCGCCTGCGGGAAGCGCTCGAAGAACTGGGGCCGGTATTCGTGAAATTCGGGCAGCTGCTGTCCACGCGTCCGGATCTGCTGCCCGAGGACGTCGCCGAAGAACTCAGCCGGCTGCAGGATCGGGTTCCGCCTTTCCCCGGAGAGCGGGCGGTCGGAGTGATCGAACGCGCCTATGGCGGAAAGCTTGACGGATTCCTGAAGGCGTTCGATCTGCAGCCCGCAGCATCGGCCTCGGTGGCACAGGTGCATTTCGCAGAGCTGCCGGACGGGACCCCGGTGGCGGTCAAGGTGCTGCGGCCTGGCATCGAGTCGGTGATCGAGCGCGATCTCGCTCTGCTCTATACCTTGGCCGGTCTGGCACAGCGCTACTGGCCGGAGGCACGGCGCCTGCGCCCACTCGAAGTCGTTGACGAATACCGCAACACGATCCACGCCGAACTCGATCTTATGCGCGAAGCGTCCAACGGCAGTCAGCTGCGCGCCAACTTTGCCGGATCCCGGCTGCTGTATGTTCCCAAGATCTATTGGGACCTGACCCGCACCGAGGTCATGGTGATGGAGCGCCTCAGCGGCATCCCGGTCAGCGACATCCAGGCATTGAAGGACGCAGGGATCGATCTGCACCGCCTGGCTCACAATGGTGTCGAGATCTTCTTCACCCAGGCGTTCCGCGATGGCTTCTTTCACGCCGACATGCATCCCGGCAACATCCTCGTATCCCCGCGCGGACAGTACATTGCGCTCGATTTCGGCATCATGGGAACCCTGACCGACCGCGACAAGTGGTATCTTGCGCAGAACTTCCTGGGGTTCTTCCGGCGCGACTATCGCGCCATCGCCGAGGCGCACGTGCGTGCCGGATGGGTGGCGGGCGATACCCGCATGGATGAATTCGAGGCCGCGATCCGCGCGGTCTGCGAGCCCATTTTTGCGCGCCCGCTCAAGGACATATCCTTCGGTCGTCTGCTGTTGCGACTGTTCCAGACCGCCCGGCGCTTCAACATGGAAGTGCAGCCCCAGCTCGTACTGCTGCAGAAGACCTTGTTCAACATCGAAGGGCTGGGCAGGCGGCTCTATCCGGAATTGGATCTGTGGGAGACGGCCAAACCCTTCCTTGAGCGCTGGATGCGTGGCCAGGTCGGGCCTCGCGCGCTCCTGCGCAATCTGGCAAAAGAAATGCCGAAGTGGTCCAGCGTGTTGCCAGAGCTTCCTGTGCTGTTCTACGAGGCGCTGCAGCGCGGCGTCAGCACGGTTGCCAGCGATGGGCGCGAATTCGAGCGGCTGCGCAGGGATTTGGCGTACAGCCAGCGACGCATGGCGCTTGCCTTGGCGGGAGGCGGACTGGTGCTGGCTGCCGCTGTCGTCTATTTGGCGGGGCCGGGGGCGCGGTCCTGGTCGGGACTGCCTGTCGCGGGCTGGCTGATGGGTCTGGCGGGGGCCGGGCTGCTTTTGGCAGCGTGGATATTCCGGCGCCCGGCGTGAAGCAGCTGCCGTGCAGGTCGTGGCTGCCGTGGGGCGGCAGCACGCGGCCTCAACCTAATCGGCTTTCGGATCGTGCATATCCGGCATCTCTTAACAAATCCTCGATTTTCAATAGATTTTCGGACCAAATTGCCGGCAAAAAAGGCAATTCGCAGAAGTTCTAATCGGGAAATCCCGATGGGGTCATCAGCTACGAGATGGGCGACCGCGGCGACGGGTGACGGCTGTCTGCGCGACGAGGAATTGTCGCATTCGCTGTACGTACAGCATCTTGCCCGGTCTTCTGACGGGTGCGGCGCGGCGCAGGTAGGAGTTTCCGAGGTAGCCATGCCGACGATACCGGAAAGGCGGGCCATAATGTTCTCGCCAGGGCAGAAATGGGATGACTTTTTTCGGCTATTTGCAATCTGAGGTTGGAAATCCGGTGTTCAACGGCGCCTTGGGATCGGGCCGTCTTGTGTAATATAGGGTTGGATACCGAAGGGCCAATGGCAGCAATGCAGCGGGTGCTGCCATTCAGATTTCTCGACCCGCTGACTCTTGATCGGCCGAAGCAGCCAGCGGGATATATCGAGCGCTACGTCGGCAATGCGGCCCATTGCTGCCTGTAGCGGTATTGGGAATTTGAATGTCAACTTCCAATACCGACGAATTCACACCAAACATTAGGCAGTCGGAAGCGTTGCCCGACAGCACGGGTTCGAGATTGAGCTGTCGGGCGAGATCTCGGCAACGGTGTCCGCCTTACCGGAATCCAGGAGATGCTGCCAGTAGTACGCTTTGCCTAGGGTGTGGATCAGGGGCAGATCGATCGATGGCTTGATTGCGGTGCTTGATGGACAGCGGCACGAAGGTCACGGACCGGCCGCCGGCTTCGAACTTACGCGCTTCGCCTGCCGCCGTGATTTCGACCTTTTGCTGCGCCGGGACCTGCCGGGTGGTATCGGTATCCGTCGTCATGGCGTCATCTCGATTTCGTTGTCGTTATCCATCTCTGCCTCTTACTGCTCCTCAACGAAGGGGTACTGTTCGAGCTCTTTCCGGAACTCTCGCCAGCCCTCATCCCACCAGACAGTGTCGAGACCATCGACCTTGAGCTGCACCCACTCGACCAACAAGCACAGAATCCGGTGCTGTTCCGCCG
>JAJYEK010000033.1 GCA_021785795.1 Pseudomonadota bacterium | reverse complement strand
GGTCGGTGCCGGGCGCGTTCGGCTTATGGACCGATTTTGGGGTGCTGGCATTGCTTGCGACCGTGGCGGTGGTGGTGGCGGCGAGGCTTTACCCCAAGGTGGTGCGTTAGGACGTCCGCGGCGCCGCACTGCCGAGGCAGCCAGACGAACCGCCGCGAGGCAGCGAATCCCCGCTTCTGCGGGGCAGGCGCGGTGTCCGGCCGGCATCTGCCGGGACTCAGGAGGTCAGTATGGTCGGCGATGTGCAGTGGGTTCCGCAAAGAACCGCCTTGGTTGTGATTGATCTTCAGAAGGGCATCGTGGGGCTGCCGACTGTGCCCGTTCCGGGTGCGGACGTGGTCCGCAATGCGATCCGGTTGGCCGGGGCCTGCCGTGCTGCCGGCGCCCCCGTTGTACTGGTACGGGTCACGCCTTCGCCAGATGGCGCGGATGCGCTGCGTCCCGTGGCGGATCAGCCCTCTACGCTCGGGCCGACGCTGCCGGAGGGCTGGGCAGACCTGGTTCCGGAATTGGGTCCGCAGCCAGGCGACCTGGTGATTACGAAGCGTCAATGGGGCGCATTCTATGGCACTGAGCTCGACCTCCAGTTGCGGCGGCGGGGAATCGACACCCTGATCCTGTGCGGCATCGCGACGAACATCGGTGTCGAAAGTACGGCACGCGATGCCTATGAGCGCAATTATCGCCAGATTTTTGCGTCTGACGCGATGGCCGCGCGCTCCGCAGAGGAACACGAAATAAGCATCACCCGGATTTTCCCCCGCATGGGGTTGGTGCGTACGACCGATCAGATTATCGCCGGCCGTCCGGCGCTTTGAGCGACACCCGGCGCGGGACGGCCGTGCGGATAGCAACCCTGCCCCGTTCCGGCTAGTCCGTCACGACCCCGGAGTCGAGCGCCTCCTTCATGTGGGTGAGGGCCTTTTTCTCGATCTGACGTATGCGTTCGGCCGATACTCCATATTCGTGTGCCAGTTCGTGGAGCGTCGGCTTGTCCTCGTCCAGCCAGCGTCGCTGGATAATCGCGCGGCTGCGTGGATCCAGGTCGGCAAGCGCGCTCGACAGCTGTCTCCCGCGCGCCTGCTCTCCGGTCGATTCGGCGTACAGGCTTTCCGGGTTGTAGCGCATATCCTTCAGGTATCCGGCAGGGGACGCGTGGAATTCGTCGTCGTCGGCGTCGTCGTGCGCGTCGAAGGGAACGTCCGTGTTCGTCATGCGCGACTCCATTTCCTTCACGGTCTCAGTCGGCACGTCCAGATCGGTCGCCAGGCTGTCCACCTCGCCCTGGTTCATCCAACCGATGCGATTGCGCGACTTGCGCAGATTGAAAAACAGCTTGCGCTGGGCCTTGGTCGTGGCCACTTTCACGATGCGCCAGTTGCGCAATACGAAGTCGTAGATTTCGGCACGGATCCAGTGGATCGCAAAAGACAGCAACCTAACCCCGTGTCCCGGATCAAAGTGGCGGACGGCCTTCATGAGACCGATATTGCCCTCCTGGATGAGGTCCGCCTGCGGCAGGCCGTAGCCGCTGAAGCCGCGCGCCACCCGCACGACGTAACGCAGGTGGGAGACGACAAGCTGTCTGGCGGCATCAAGGTCGCCTTCCCGATGGAGGCGTTCGGCAAGCCGTCGCTCTTCTTCGACGCTGAGCACGGGAGCCGCGTTGACCGCGCGGACATACCCCGAGAGTCCGCCCTCGGAACTAAGATTCATGGCAATGGGTAATGAAAGCGTCTGCGTCATGGTTGAACTCCCCAGCTTCTGTAAACGTTCTGTCTGGCCATCGACCAGGCAATTTTAGCACTCGTCACCTGAGAGTGCCAATTCGAGCCAAAGTTCACAGAATCCTAGGACGGACCGACCCGGGCTGCCTTAATCCCGGTCAAAAATGGGCCCAGGAGGGCCTCAGATTGCGGGAATTGGCCTAGCCAGGCTCAATGGCGCGCAGATGCCGGCCGACTGCAAGGCGCGAGCCTGTCCAGCCCAGGAAGGCTCCGCCGAGCAGTAGGATTGCCCCAGCCCGCAGACCAAGGCCTGCCAGCTCGAAGCCGCTCCCGTATAAACCGGCCAGGTCCCGCACCGGGCCGGCCAGCAGGGCCAGGCTGGCCGCCACCAGTATCCAGGCGAGCAGGCCGCCGAACAGGCCCTGAAAGAGGCCGGCATACAGGAAGGGCCTGCGGATGAAGGCATCCGTGCCGCCGATCAGCTTGATGACCTCGATTTCGGCTCGGCGGCTGAGAATGGCCAGCCGGATGGTATTGCCGACTACTAGCAGCACCGCGATGCCGAGAAGCAACGCCAGGATCAGCACTCCTCTTTGGGCCAGCCGCAGTATGGCGTCTAGCCGCCTGACCCATTCGAGGTCAAACTGCGCCTGCGCCACGCCGGGAAGCTTTCCGAGGGTCCGCGCCAGGTCCTGAGCCGCACGGGGTCGGGCGGCATGGCCTGTCGGACGTACCAGCAGCACCGCGGGCAGCGGATTCGAATTGAGCAGGTCCAGGGTGTTGCCGAACCCCGACAGACGCTTGAATTCCTTGAGGGCGGCGGCGGGGGAGATGTAGCGTACACGGGCGACTCCGGGCATGGCACGTATCTGTCCGGCCAGTGTCTCGGCTGCGGTCCGGGGCGCATCCAGCTTCAGGAACAGCGATATCTGCGCGCCCTGGTCCCAGCCGCCGCCGACGCGCTGCAGGTTGCCGAGAAGCGCATAGAGCGCCGCCGGCAGGGCCAGAGTGATGCCGATTACGGCGATTGTCATGAAGGCGGTCAGCGGTGCGCGCGCCAGTTCTCCGAGGCTGTAAAAAAGCACCTGCAGGTGGCGCAGCAGGTGGCTTCTCATGCTGCCTGGTTTCCGCTGTCGATGATGATCTCCCCGTCCTTCAGTCCGATCACCCGCTTGCGCAGACGCTGGATCTGCCGGAGATCGTGGGTCGCGATCACCACGCAGACCCCGTGCTGGTTGAAGTCGTGGAACAAGTCTATGATCTGGTCGGCCATATCCGCATCCAGATTCCCGGTCGGCTCGTCGGCCAACAGTAGCGCGGGCTTGTTTACCACTGCGCGCGCGATGCCGACGCGCTGCTGCTCGCCGCCTGACAGGGTGATGGGATACATCTTCTCCTTTCCGAGCAGCCCGACCTTGGCCAGCGCCGCGCGCGCGCGTCGACCGATTTCCAGGTGCGATAGGCCGGCCACCACCAGCGGCAGCGCAACATTATCGAACACGGTTCGGTCGTGCAGCAGCTTGTTGTCCTGAAAGACCACCCCGATCTCGCGGCGAAAGTGCGGGATGCGGCGGCGCGGCAGCCGCGCGACATTCTTGTTGTTGACCACGACCTGCCCGCGCGAAGCGTGCTCGATCAGCGTCAAAATCTTGAGCAGAGTGCTCTTGCCGGCGCCGGAATGTCCGGTGATAAACACCATCTCATCGGCGCCGACCTCGAAGCTGACGTCGCGTAGGGCGTCGAAGCCGCCGGGGTATCGCTTGAATACGTTGTTGAGCCGGATCATCGCTGGCGCATGGCAGATGGCGGGTGCGGAGATACCGGATGTCGTGTACCTGCACGGCGGGAGGGCCTATCCATTAATCGCAAGGTCCGGCCTACTCCGCCCTGGGCAGGATGGCATCGACGAACTGTGCAGCGTCGAACACGCGCAGATCGTCGATGTCCTCTCCGACCCCGATCAAGCGGATGGGGATGGCATGCTTTTCGGCCATTGCGAACAATATGCCGCCTTTGGCGGTGCCGTCCAGCTTAGTCAGACACAGTCCGGTCACGCCTACCGCACTGTGGAAGTGCGTCAGCTGTGCCAGCGCGTTCTGCCCAATGCCGGCATCAAGAACCAGCAATACCTCGTGCGGCGCGCGGGCATCGAAGCGCCCGATGACGCGCTTTATTTTCCTGAGCTCATCCATTAGGCCCGTCTGGGTATGCAGGCGTCCGGCGGTATCGATGATCAGCACATCGACGGCGCGCGCCACCGCTGCCTGCATGGCGTCGTGGGCGACAGCTGCCGCATCCGCACCACCCCCCTGCGCCATGACCGGAATCCCGTTGCGTTCCCCCCAGGCCTGCAGCTGCTCGACTGCGGCCGCGCGGAAGGTGTCGCCCGCGGCCAGCATCAGACTATAGCCCTCGGATTGAAGGCGGTGCGCCAGCTTGCCGACAGTGGTGGTCTTGCCGGCTCCGTTCACTCCAACGACCATGATCACGTAAGGTCGCACGCCCGCCGGGATTGTCAGCGGCTGTGCGCAGGGTGCAATGATGGCGAGCATGGCGGCCTGGAGTTCGGCATATAGTTCCTCGGGCGTGCGCGCCTGTGCCCGCGTGATGCGGCCAATGATGTCGCGGGTCGCCTCGATGCCGACATCGGCGCCGAGCAACAACGCCTCGATGTCTTCGGCGAGACTGGCGTCTACCGAGGAGCGGCCGCTGATGAGTGCGGCGAGGCGCTGACCGAGGCCCCGGCGGGTCGCCGTCAGACGATCACTGATCCGCGCGAGAAATCCCTCGCCGCTTCCGGCGTCAATGGCCTCGGTACGCTTGGTTTTGCTGAAAAGACCCATTGAGATTACAAAGAATCGGAGTGATGGGTTATCCTATCACCCGTACACCTTTCGGATAAAGGAAGCCCATGTTACCCAGGCGACCAGCGGCGTCTCCGTCCGCCCGCCGCCGCGTACCGGATCGCAGCCGAGGCTGATCCCCGTGGCAAGCTCGGGAAGGCGTCCGGCCGGACGTGGGCATCTGCGGATCATCGGCGGGCAATGGCGTAGCCGCCAACTGCAGGTGGCGCCGGCTGTAGACCTGCGCCCGACGCCTGACCGGGTCCGCGAAACCCTGTTCAATTGGATTGAGCCCTGGGTCGGTGGCGCAGACTGTCTCGACCTCTTTGCGGGCAGCGGCGCGCTGGGACTGGAGGCCCTGTCGCGCGGCGCCGCCAGTGCGGTTCTGGTTGAGCGTGATCCGGCGGCGATCGCAGTGCTCAGGCTCAATGTGGCCGCACTCGCGGCCCGCGACGCCGAAGTAGTTGCTGCCGACTGCCTGGATTATCTCCAGGGAGCGGGCCGGCAGTTCGATATCGTTTTTGTAGACCCGCCGTATCGCAGCGGGCTGCTGGGGCGCTGCTGCGTGCTGCTGGCGGCTGGGGGCTGGGTTCGTCCGGGCGGGCTGGTGTACCTAGAAGCGTCCGCAGCACAGATGCCGGAGCTGCCGGAGGGCTGGACGCTCGAGCGCAGCAAGCGAGCCGGACAGGTGGGTTACCATCTGGCGCGGAGCGGCCTGCCGCCACGCCTGCCTCTTTCTGCAGATCAATAGTGTCAGCGGAGGTGGTCTCATGCATGTGATAGCACTTTACCCGGGAACCTTCGATCCGGTCACCAATGGCCACAGCGATCTGGTACGGCGGGCGGCGCGGGTTTTTGACCAGGTGATCGTTGCAGTCGCCGCGAATCCGGCGAAGCAGCCCCTGTTCAGTCTGGCCGAACGCGTGGATCTCGCGCGCCAGGTCCTGGCCGATACGGACCGGGTTTCGGTAATCGGCTTCAATACGCTGCTCATCGAGTGTGTGCGCCAGCAGGGGGCGCAGGTGATTCTGCGCGGATTGCGCGCGGTATCGGATTTTGAGTTCGAATTTCAGCTGGCAGGGATGAACCGGCGTCTCGGCCCTGATATTGAAACCGTATTCATGACCCCATCCGAGCGGGAAATGTTCGTTTCCGCGTCTCTGGTCAAGGAGATCGCATCCCTGGGCGGCGATGTGGCCGAATTCGTCCATCCGGCGGTCAGGGCTGCGCTGGCTGTGAAAATGCGCTAGAATTTGGACGGTTTATTCCCAAGGGTTTCATAGGGTTTTGCCATGTCTCTGCTCATTACCGACGAATGCATCAATTGCGATGTGTGCGAACCGGAGTGCCCCAACGGTGCAATCTCCCAGGGCGAGGAGATCTACGTTATCGATTCGAAGCTGTGCACCGAATGCGTTGGTCACTATGACACGTCGCAGTGTGTCGAGGTCTGTCCGGTAGATTGCATCATTCACGATCCAAACGTTGTTGAAAGCCGCGACGAGCTTTACGCTAAGTACCTCGAGCTGTCCCGCAAGCCAGGCGCCGCGGCCGGCTAATTCCGATCCCCTGACATCTGACTGACGGCTGCTGCCAGCTTTCGTGACGGAACCTCATCGCGGATCGCTGCGGCCGCGCTGACGCCCGGCCGGCGCGCAATCCGGCCCGGCCGTTCCAGGACGGCACCAGTGTCCCGGTGCGCCTGATCTTCCCGTAGTGGCTGCGACGTGCCGCGCACCCTGCGCGTCTCCACGCCGGTTTCCCGGGCGCCCGGCGCCGAATGGCTGGCATCCGCCACCGATCTGCTGATTCGCGGCGTTCGGCGAAATTCTCTCGACCCCCTGACCAGCAGTGGTAGCGTATTCGTCCGGAGACTTTCGGTCCAAACTAGAACAACCAGGGAGCGGGGGGTTGGGGAGGGTTCCGCGGGCGTCGCTGCGGCGAGGGGCAACGGTTCGCGGTTTGGCGGTCAGATTCCCCCTGGAGGTGCCGTTATGTGGTGGATTATTCTGGGCTGGTTAGTGGCGTCTTTCATTGTTGCCGTGATTTTCGGGCACGCAGCACGCCGCGATGAAGGGACCGAGGAGCGTTTCGTGGTAGCCAACGACAGGGCGGACCGGCGCCCCGTGCTGCACTGATCGTCCGTCAGCCTCTCTTGCCGGGGGCTGTCCTGCGAGCGTGGGGCTCCGAAGCCGCGGGAGCGGTCGATTGAACGGCTCCTGATCAAGGCTGTGCAGTCGCCGGCCCGCAGCGCATGCCTGACTGCGAGGCAGCGGATCCGCTCCGGGCCGAGTGGAGATGCAGTTGCCTCGGGTTCAGGCGGACAGGTTGATATCAGGCGCCGGATCGGTGTCAGACTTCGATCCTGCCGAAGCGCTGAGAATCCGGACGATGGTGTCAGCCTGAGCCTTGAGCGCCCCGTCTTGGGCGCGGATTCCATCGCGTACGTCCTTGAGTTCGTTCAGCCTATCTTCGAGCGTGTCGCTTGCCTTGTGGATACGCTTTATGCTTTCAAGGCGCCGCCGCAGCTGTATCTGGTGTTCACGCACCTGCGATTCCATGGGCGACATGATGGTCCGCAGCCAGTTGTCGGCATCGCGGTTGGCGGTGGCGAAGATTGCCCGAATGCGGGCGACTGCAGATTCGTAGAATCTGCGGGTGACCGATTTCTGTTCGGTTACCAGCAGCGACATGCCGCCAAAAAACTGCATGTGCTTGTCCTCTATGCGCTTGATCTCCCGCAAGTATTTCATTACCGAAAAGCCGTGCGGCTTGATGTTGGACAGCCCGTGCTCTTCCTGGAATTTCCTGTATACACCCTCCATGAGCTCCTTGATCTCCTGGGCTTGTCTGGCCGCATCTTCCATGATGCCGTGCATCTGCCTGAAGAAGGTTTGCATCCGCGCCTTCAGTCCTGACGTCGTCAGGCTGATTTCCATGTCGCGCTTAGTTTCCGCAATCAGCTTATCGATGGCCTTGAGGTTGAGGTGCGAATAGAGCAGGTTGGTCTGCTGTGAGAAGATGCTGCGGGTTGCCTGGAAGCGCTGCAGGCTCTTCTCGAAGTGCTCCTTGTCTACTCTGACCTTTTCCATCATATGGTCGATGACGTCCAGATTCTTTCCGTTGAGGCCCTCCAGCTCCTCCATGTGCTCTTGGACCCCCTTGAGCCGTTGCGCAAGGATGGTGCGCACGGCCTTGATGATATCCATCATGTCGCCGCCGATGTTTGCGCGCACGATATCGCGTTTGGCTGGCAGGAGCTCTTCTCCCAGCGCTTTCTCCAGGGCCCCTATGCGGCTGCGTTCGAGGACGGTCCTGTCGCCCCTGATTTTGCCGAGCAGCGCCTTCTGCGCCGAAACTGGGTAGATATTGTGTTCTCCGATCCCGAGGTGTCTTGCCGTTTCCTGGATCTGGCGGTCAATTTCGCGCTGCACCTCCTCCCAGTCCCGCAGCTCATCCCACAGGCCGTCGATCTTGTTGAGCACCACCATGCGGCCTTTTGCTGCACCGCTATTCGGATTGCTGATGAAATTGTGCCAAACCTGGATATCGGACTTGGTCACGCCCGTGTCGGCAGCGAGAATGAAGAGTACCGCATGGGCGCTCGGCAGCAGGCTTAGCGTGAGCTCCGGTTCGGTCCCCAACGCGTTGAGGCCCGGCGTGTCGAGGATCACCAGGCCCTGCTCGAGCAGCGGATGCGGAAAATTGATGATGGCGTGACGCCACTGGGGGATTTCCACTAGGCCGTCCGCAGTGACATGCATGCCGTTGTCGGTCTCCTCCTCGGCGATGTGCAGCCCCATCGATTGTGCAATGTCCCTCGATACTGACTTGATCTGTGCGATATGTTGCAGTGCCTCGGCCACTTTGTCGGGAGACCCCGTGTCCAGGGGGATCGTGGTCCATTCGTCCGGGAAGGCTTTGAGTTCCGAGACCGTCGTGCCGCTGGTGCGGGTCTCGATTGGGAGCAGCCGGATAAAGGGGTCCGTATTGTGTTCGTATACGAGCTCCGTGGGGCACATGGTCGTGCGTCCGGCGCTCGAAGGCAGCACACGCTGTCCGAATCCGGCGAAGAAGATGGCATTGATAAGTTCGGATTTGCCGCGGGAGAATTCAGCAACAAAGGCTACATAGAGCTTGTCGTCGCGCAGTGTCGATAGCACCTGCTCCAGGCGTTGATCGACCTGGGTGTCAGCAATTTCCTGGCTGCGCAGCCATCCTCTGAATTGGCTGATCGATTCGAACAAACCCGTGCGCCAGGCGCTGTAAGCCTCAAATTGGCGTTCTATGTCATTCATCGAGCGATCCTTGAGAGAGGTTGTGCGCAGCCGCCTATCAGAATGTTAGCCGCCGGCCCCGATGGCCGCCTACCGGCGGCCGCATCCGCCCGACCGCCGGTCGGCTACGGCCACCCATTTCCCGAGTTTCATCCTAACCAAAAAGTCAGGGGAATCAAAATATTTAAGCAAGCAAGTAACGTGCCACTTTAAGTCCGGTCAGTGTTGGCACCGGGGACAGAAGAATGCCCGTCGCTGACCGATGCGGAGCGCGCGGACGGGTGTGCCACATTGCCGGCACGGTTCGCCGGCACGTCCATAGACGGACAGAACCTGCTGGAAATAGCCGGGGTTACCGTCTGCGTTCTGAAAATCACGCAGTGTTGTGCCGCCCGCCTCGATAGCCTGCGCGAGCGTCGCGCGGATCGCCCCAACCAGGCGATCGCAGTCGGCGCGGCTCAGCCGACCTGCGCGTCGCGCCGGACGGATACGGGCCTGGAACAGCGCCTCGTTGGCATAGATGTTGCCAATGCCGGCGACAATCCGGGTATTGAGCAGCAAGTCGCGTATGGCAACGGTGCGCCGGCGGGTGCAGGTGTGAAGGTAGGCGCCATCGAACGCTGCGGCCAGCGGCTCCGGGCCGATGTTTTTGAGCAGCGCATGATCTGCCGGGGCGCTGCGGGTCCATAGCACGGAGCCGAAACGCCTGGGATCGCGCAGGCGCAGGCATGTGCCGCCGGTCAGCACCAGGTCTACGTGGTCGTATCGTTCCGCCGGCTCGGAGCAGGCCACGACACGCAGACTGCCGCTCATGCCGAGGTGGACAATGACTGTGCCCCGATCAGCGTACAGCAGCAGATACTTGGCCCGTCGCTCTACTGCGTGCACGGTCTGTCCCGGCAGCTCCCGCGCCAGTGTGTCCGGGACCTTCCAGCGCAGATTGGGGTTTCGTATGACTACTGCCTCGACGCAGCGACCCAGCAGGTGGGATTCGATCCCGCGGCGCGTGGTCTCGACTTCCGGAAGTTCCGGCATGGATTGTGGGCGACGAGCCCCGCTGAGGCGCGCCTCAGCGGGGCTTGAGTGTGAGCAGCTGTGAGGCCATATCGGCCGGGAATTTGTATTCGAGCCCCTCATCCTTGCGGTAGAAGATCAGTTCCGGCCTGCGCTCCAGGATACCGATAACCAGTACCCGGCTGCGAAGTGGCCCCCGGCCCGGACTGGCGGCAGGATGGCCGCCCGCCGTCTTGGCAGGTGCCGGCGCAAACGTGAGACGCACATGGGCAATGACGGGCTTGCCCGAATACGGCTTGACGGACAGGGCTTCCGCGTAGCGCCAGTCATCGACAAATGTATTCACGCGATCAGTCGACAATTTGCTGTCCGGGGGCGCCACCTTCCAGCTACCGTCAGGTTTGCGCGTCAGGATGAGCCCCGGCATCTCCATTGCCAAGAGTCTCCTGTGGATGTTGATCAGGCGGGTGCTGAAGAAGCCCGATAACGGTGCTGTGGCGGCATTGTCATAGTGATCGGGCACCACATAGACCTGCCCCCGGTATAGGACGTAGTGGTCGGGGTCCAGTGGATGGGGTCCGCCGAAACTGATCTTCTCGTTGTCTAGCCAGACGACTGCGCTTGGTTTGGCCAGCCCGTACCTGGCGAGATCGGCCGGCGGCACGGCGAAATGTGTTGCGATCCTGGCTGCGGCGAGGTGCAGCAGCTCGTTGATCCGAAAGCTGTTCGCGCGCGCCCTGCGTGGGGCAGTCATCATCCACCGCCCTGCCGATTTGTCGAGGTCAATTTCAGGTTCGCCCGGGCGCTGCAGCCGGATGTGGTCGATACGGCTGGCGGATAGGTCGGTGAGCGGCGGGATTGCCGGCGGCTTATGCTGTCCGGGCTTGAAGATCAGGACCAGCGCGAGGGCGATGACCAGAACAACCATCCCGGCATTGAGCGCCCAGCGACTGTTCACGCGCACCCCCGATGGCTCAGCGCTTGCGCCGGCGCAGCCATATTCCGATCCCGGTCATGAGCAGAATCAGCGGCAGCACGACCAGGAATCCGATGCCGATTGCAGCCTCAGCTGTCCGGGACAGATCCAGGCGCAGATCCGGCGCAATCCGTGCCGGCACGTTGATGTAGGCTTCATCATTGGCCAGCCAGTTGATCAGATTCATGCCGAGGTCGAGGTTGCCCCCGTTGCCGATGAAGGTATTCGACAGGAAATTCCCGTTTCCGATGATGGCGATCCGCTGCTGCCGTTTGGCGCGCTGGCGCGTGAGTGCCACGGCGATATCAAGTGGACCGGGTATGTCCCTGCCTTTCCGGAAGCTAGTGACCTTGCCGAGTGGCCCGATCGCCGACCAGGCGGTCGGCGATGTGTCGATGATCACTTGCCCCTGCCAGTGTTTCGGTGCCTTGAAGGTGATGCCGCGGGCATCCGGAAACAGCGTCATCAAATTGAATCCGCGTACCACCGGCTGTTCGCCGTAGCGCGTAACGACCAGATCAGTGGCGGACTGCCCCCCGGTCAGGAGCTGTGAGACCGGGTCCACGATCACGCCCGGCTGGAACACGACACCGAGCATGTCGGCGAGCGGGGTCAACCCGGCATGCGTGCCAGGATCGCTCAACCACAGCAGGTTGCCGCCGCGGTGGATGTAGTTCTCGAGTTCCTTGACCTCACCGGGAAGGAATCGTGCGGTCGGACTCGCAATGACCAGCACTGAGGTGTCCGCTGGAATCTGGCCCGTTTCGCCAAGCGTCAGGCTGCGTGTCTTGAGTCCGCGCTTGTTCATCTGCATGGCCCAGGTCGAGAGATCGAAGTTGGCGTTGCCGTCAGGGCTGCGCTCGCCCTGTCCGCTCAGAAACACCACCTGACGATCTCCACCGCGACCGGCGCGCGCGATCGCGTTCGTCAGGGCCTGTTCGTTTATCTGCTCGACCGTCTGTGTCCGGCCGCCGTAGTCGACCAGCAGTTCTCCGTCAAAACGTATGCCTGCGTCACGAACGCGGCCGGGGTGCTTGTCGGGATTGACAAATTCCAGCTTTATCCTGGAGTCGTGCTCCTTGTAGCGCTCGACAAGTTCGCTAATGCGCATGCGCAGGTTGCGCTTGTCGGTGACGAAGGCCGTGATCGTAATCGGCTTCGGCAGCTTCTTCAGGAGCGCCACGCTTGCCGGTGAAAGGCTGTTTCGGCCCGATTCGGTCCAGTCGAACTGCCGGTGGTACTGACGGCTCAGCGCCAGCAGCAGCGCCACGATGATCAGGAACAGCACGACGAAGCTGCTGCTGGCAAGACGCATCTGAATGCGCAATTGGCGGGATGTGCGCATATGCCTCAGCCCCCGAGCCGGTCCATGTCAAGCCGCCGTACGCTCAGCATGAGGAATGTCAGGATGAACAGCACCAGGTAGGCGGCGTCACGCGTATCGAAAATGCCCTGCAGAAACGGTTCGTAATGATTCAAGATTGACATATACCCAAGAATTCCGGCAGCGCCAGAACCTTGGCCGGCCCAGTCGAGGATCCAGAACAGCAGCAGCACGCCAAAAGTGCTGACTGCAGCGACGGTCTGGTTCTGCGTGAGCGTGGACATGAAGAGTCCGACTGCGGCGAATCCGGCGAGCAGCAGCGCCAGGCCCAGGAGTCCGGCACCGAACAGCCCGAAATCGAGCGTGCCCCCGGCGAGCAGTGACAGTGGCATCAGCGCCACCAGGGCCAGAATCAGCCACAGGAAAGCTACCAGGCTCAGGTATTTGCCGAGCACAATCTCGGTCATCGAAACCGGCGCGCTGAACAGCAGGCTCAGCGTCTTGTTGCGGCGCTCGTCGGCTACCAGGCGCATGCTGACCAGCGGAACGACCAGCAGCAGCACGACCGCCGCGTTACCGAGCAGCGGTGCCACAACGACCGCGGTAATCCCGTCGTCGCTTCCCATGCTCAGGAGCCGCGACTGGATCATCACGAAGTACTGCAGGCTGCTGAGAAACATGAACGCCAGGATCATCATGACTACCGCCAGGATGGTCCAGGCGAGTGGCGATAGGAACATGCGCCGCAGTTCGTTGCGTGCGATCGTCAGAATCATGCCGCGTCCCCCGTCGGGGTTTGGTGCTCTTCGGTGGTGATTTGCACGAAAATGTCCTCAAGCGATGCGCGCTGAGGTTGCAGCTCGTACAAGCCCCAGCGCTTCTGAACCGCCAGCTCTACCAGCCTATCGGTCGGATCGCTATCAGGATCGTAGAACACATGCAGCCGGCCGTCCCCCTGGTCCTGCACGGACTTGACGCCTGGTATGGCCTGTATCAGGCCGAGATCGGGGGCGTTACGCAGTCCCAAGGACAGGGTCGAGGACTGCATATGCCGGGACAGGCCCTCGATGCTGTCATTGAGCACCAGATTGCCTTTGTTGATGATCTGCACCCGATCGCAGGTTGCCTGCACCTCGGGGAGTATATGGGTGGACAAAATCACCCCATGCTCCTTTCCGAGTTCGCGCACGAGATGCCGGATCTCGCGGATCTGTATGGGATCGAGACCCACCGTGGGTTCGTCCAGGATGATGACCGGCGGCAAATGGATGATTGCCTGCGCGAGGCCGACGCGTTGCTGATAGCCCTTGGAGAGATTGCCTATAAGCCGGCTTCCGGTGTCGCCCAGGCCGCATTTCATCTTGGCAGCCTCGCGTGCCGCACGCCGCTTGTTCCGGGCTATGCGGTTCAGCCCAGCACAGTAGTCCAGGTATTCGTCGACCGTAAGCTCACGGTATACCGGAGGCTGCTCCGGCAGATAGCCTATCGCCTGTTTCGCCTGGCGCGGATCCTCGAGCAGGTCGTGGCCGGCAATGCGTACTCGTCCGGTACTCGGCGCGAGGTTGCCGCTGAGGATCTGCATCGTGGTGGTTTTGCCGGCACCATTCGGACCGAGGAACCCCAGCACCTGCCCGCGCCGGATACCGAAGCTGATGTGATTGACCGCCATGACGCCGCCGTAGGAACGCGACAGATCCTCAACTTCCACCAGCGCTTCGTCACTCATGGCAGCTCTCTATCCCTAACTATGCAACCGCCGGTTTGGCATGGGGCGCAATTAAATGTAGGCGCGGGTGGGTTGTCAATGGGTGGCCGTCGTTGAGGCATATGGTCGTGGCAGTTCATCGTTGATCTGTGTTCACTCGCCTGAACACTGCTGCGTTTGTCCCGACCCTTTGACGGGCCTGTGCCCGGTTTGGTTCCTGGAATCCGGTTGCCGGCTGCGCTCCGGGCATTCCGGCATGGGGCCGGCAAGTATATGATGAACGGCCGGTACCCAGCCAGGACTGGCGGCGGGTGGCCGCGCTGCCGCGGGCCGGTGATGGGGCGCGCTTCCAGATCCTGAGGCGGCTGCCGGATCCGGCTTGGACTCCGCGCGGTTTTTGGAGACAATGCCGGACGTTGCATCCATTGAGCAGCCGAGCAGACCAGGCATGGGCTTCACAGTGCGCATCGAGCCGAGCGGCCACGAGTTTGCTGCCGAAGGCAGCGAAACCGTGCTCGAGGCCGCGTTGCGCCATGGCTTCAACCTCCCCTACAGCTGTCGCAACGGTGCCTGTGCCACCTGCAAGGGCAAGGTGATCGCTGGCGTGGTTGACTACGGCACTTACGAGAGCAAGGCGCTGAGCGAATCGGAAAAGCGGGCTGGCATGGCCCTGTTCTGTCGTGCCCGGCCGCTGTCCGATGTGATTATCGAGGTGCGCGAAATCGGCGCGGTCCGCGGAATTGCTGTCAAGACTCTCCCGTGCCGGGTGGTCCGCATGGAGAAGCTGGCGCCCGATGTGATGGTGCTCTATCTGAAGTTGCCCCAGAACGAGCGGCTCCAGTTCCTGGCGGGCCAGTATGTGGACATCCTGCTGCGAGACGGACGCCGTCGCAGCTTTTCGCTGGCCAATGCCCCGCATGATGACGAGGCGCTGCAGCTTCACATCCGGCATTTGCCGGGCGGACACTTTTCCGAGCATGTGTTTACGCGCATGAAGGAGAAGGATTTATTGCGCTTTCAGGGTCCTTTGGGGACCTTCTTCCTGCGCGAGGAGGGCGGCGGGGCCGGAGCGGAGCCTGCCGGGTCCGGACGCCCGATCATTCTGATGGCCGGCGGTACCGGTTTTGCTCCCATGAAGGCGATTCTGGAGCATACCTTTTACGTGGGACTGCAGCGGCCGATCCACCTCTATTGGGGCGTGCGTGCCCGGCCCGATCTCTACCTGCATGAGCGGGTTCAGGCCTGGGCGCAGGAACACGGCAATTTTCGTTATACCCCGGTGCTCTCGGACCCGCTCCCGGGCGATTGCTGGGCAGGCCGCTGCGGCTGGGTACACGAGGCCGTGGTGCAGGACTATCCGGACCTGAGCGCCCATGAGGTCTACGCCAGCGGCCCGCCGCCCATGATAGAGGCCGGCAAGGCGGCATTTGGGGCGTGCGGCCTGCCGGATGATCGCCTTTTCTATGACTCGTTCGAACGTGCGCGTGACCCGATTGCGCCTTAGGATGGGAGACGGTCTTCTGGCGGGACGCTGGTCGCGCGTACTGCGCCGCCACAACGGCGGCGGGTGCCCGGGGCGCCACCGGATTCGCCGCCGCGATCCCGGTTCCGGGAGGCGGGTGATCGCCCACGCCATGAAGACCGGGCCATTGCATAGTTGTACCAGTCGGTGAGCGCGCAGCGCGTGACGCGCGCGTTGCCATAAGCGGAATAACGGAGCGGTCCATGCATCATCACCACGACGGTGGCCATGGTCATCGGGACGATCCCCATCGCCAGGTCCACAACGATGGCCATCGCCTGCTGTGGTGGGTGCTGCTGCTCACGCTCGGTTTTGCCATGGTTGAGACGCTTGGCGGACTGTGGGCGCATTCGCTCGCACTGCTCGGTGATGCCGGACACATGTTTTCCGATACCTTTGCGCTGGGTGTCGCGGCCGCGGCGTCATGGTTTGGAAGGCGCCCGCCATCGGCGCGGCACTCATACGGGCTGGCTCGGGCGGAGGTTGTGGCTGCTCTTCTGAACGGCCTGCTGATGCTAGCGGTAGTTATCGCGATCGTGGTCGAGGCGATCCATCGCCTTCACGGGCCGCAGCCGGTCGCCGGAGCACCTGTGATGGTGATCGCGGGCGCCGGGCTGCTGTTCAATGTGGCGGCAGCCATCATACTGAGCCGCGGCGAGCGGACCATCAACATGCGCGGTGCCCTGGTGCACGTAATGGGCGACCTGCTCGGGTCGGTGGGCGCGCTCCTGTCAGGGGCGGTGATCTATTTTACCGGGTGGATGCCCATCGACCCTCTGCTCTCGCTGCTGATCTGTGTGCTTATTTTGTATTCCACGCTACGGCTGCTGCGCGAGGCGTTGCATGTCCTGATGGAAGGTGTGCCGCCGGAGCTTGACCTCAGCCAGGTGGGGGAGGCGCTTGCGCGTGTGCCCGGTGTGGTTTCGGTGCACGATCTGCATATCTGGACGCTGTCGTCCGGCGTGCCGGCACTTTCGGCGCATGTGGTAATGGCCGACCTGACGGCCTGGCCGAAAATGCTGGCCGACATGCAGCAGCTCCTCGACAGGCGCTACCGCATCAGGCACGTGACGCTTCAGCCGGAGGTCGCAGCCATCCTCACGGAAATCCAGCTGCCGCGCGGGGCGAAGGTATATCCGCTCAGCCCCGAAAAAACCCGCCGTTGAGTGCAGTCAACGGCCGTATTGGCCAATGCCGCCTGAATTTCCGCGCCTCGGGTCATGCGATCTGTCGGCCGGCCCGTGCATGGCTGCCTGGTCGCTGCCAACGCAGAGTTCCAGGGCATGGCGATAGTATTCCAGCGCCTTTTGATGTTCTCCGCGCTGCTCCATAAGCCCGGCCAGTTCCTGGTAAGCCTCTGCTGGGCCTCTCAGCAGAATAGATTTTTCGAGGTATTCGCGCGCCTGGCTCAGCAGCTTGTTGCGGGCCGCCAAGCGGCCGAGAGTCAGCAGCAGGACGGGACTGTCGCTCTGCGTAGCAAGCCAGCCTTCGGCGGTTTCGAGCTGTGCCGCCGGGTCGCTTGCCTGCGCTAGTCCGTACAGTCGTACCAGATCCTCGTTCCAGCTGCTGCCGATGGCGTTCGCCAGAAGATTTTCCGCCTCGTCCATTGCGCCCTGGGCCATGAGGTGGCGGGCGTAGATGGCAACCAGGTCGGGGTGCTGACGCAGATGGTGGGGTATCGCGTTCCAGGCCTGCTTGAGCACGCTGGTGGCTCCGCTGGGCAGGGCGAGCCTGAGCAGCTCGCGTCGTGCCTCGAGTTCCAGTGCGTCTAGGTCGGCGCCCGGAAGCGCCTTGAGTTTGCGCAGCTCCGGAATCAGATTGGCCAGGCTTTCCCAATCGTGCAACTCGCGGTAGGTCTGCGCCAACAGGCTGAGTACGCGCGGATGCCTGGGCTCCATGGTCCGCAGCTGGGAAATCGTCGCGAGCGCGCGTTCGTTCTGATGCGCCAGAATCTGCAGCTGGGCCTGAGCCATGCCAGTGGCCAGGGCATGTTCGGGCGCGCTGTGGTGCGCCTGGGCCAGGTATTCGTCGCGCTTCTCGGTATTACCCTGCGCCTGGGCCACGAATGCAGCAGCCAGGTAGTTGATGGAAGGCGTTTCGCTGTGCCCGATGTCGGCGAGAAGCTGCTTTTCCGCCTTTTCCCAGCTTCCCTCGCTGAGACTGATTAGGCCCTGCTCCATGGCGTCACGCGCCCGCCGCGCGCGCTGCCGCTTGCGCCACTGGGTTACGTCCCGGGGCGTGTTCCATAGCCTGATCGAGGCGCGCACCACCACGTAAGTCGCGCCGAACCCCACCACCAGAGAGATCACGAAAACCGTGAGCGGCATCTCCATGCTCCACGGCCTGCGTGCAATCAGCACATATCCCGGATCGTGCATCACCGTGAGCGCCAGCGCCACTGACGCGAACAGTACAAACAGCACGAAAATCAGGAATTTCATCGGATTGCACCGCTGTGGCGGATCCGGCGCAGCTGCTCAAGCGATCCGGATATATCCGGCAGCTTGCTGCGGAACGGCGAGCTGAGCATGCGTCCGAGTTCGGTTTGCGCCGCCTGTACCGGCGCCGCCGAGCTGTCGTAATAGTCGCTTATCCAGTGGCGCGCCGCCGTCACGTCCTGGACAAACACCGCGGCATTGCCTTGCAGTAGAGCCGTCTGCGCGCTATAGAGCATGAGCCGCAGGTTCTGGCGAAGGAAATATTCCTGATCCGGCGGCAGCAGCGGCACACCCAGCTTGCGGGTATGCCGGATGCGTACCAGACCCAGAAGATCGTGCCACATGGCTCCGAACTGAGATCGCCGTGCCCCCGGTTCCGGCGACGCTGCCGGTACCGCAGGGCGCGAACTTGAAGCGAGCGGAAGATTGCCGAGGTGTTGGGCGATGTCAGCGAGCCGCAGTGCCATGCCGGAGACATCGATATGACCGAGAGCCTCGAGTCTGCCGATCTCGTCCGCCAAGGTGCGTCGTACCGGGAGGTAGCGTGGGTCTCCGAGCTGCTTGAGGTCCATGTCCGCAGCACGCAGTGCGGCGAGCGCAAGTCCAACGTTGTGGGACAGCTGCAGCCGGTGATTGGCGATTATCAGCAGCTGCTCAGATTCCGACAGCAGCCATTCCCGGCGGCCCTTGCCGAACTCGCTCGTAACTTTTGCCAATGCCGCCTGCAGAGAGTCCTGGTTGTTCTTGAGCACTTCCAGCTGCCGGGTCATGGCGACGATTTCGCCGCGCGATTTCGAGCTTTGCTCTGCGAGCCGTTTCAAGTCGCTCGAGATGCTGGCGCTGTACAGGCCTTGCTTGGTGATCAGGGTGTAGCCGAGGTAGGCGCTGGATAGTAGCGCAACGATTGCCAGAATCAGCGCGAGGCCACCGGAGACCGACCCGGATCGGTGGCGCTTGTCGGGAATCGGCCTGGGTTGCTCGGTGGTGTTCGCGCCGGATGTCCGGGCATCGGGATCTTTGTTCGTCATTGCTTGGCAGCTTTGCTGTGTGTCATCGGTCCGGCACTCCCGGGGCGTGTCCCAGGCGCACGGGCGTCTGGCGGTTGATTCAGGATTATAGGGATTTTTGCGCCGCCCGCCACGCCTTGACGGCTTCGACGATGGCATCGTCGCTGGCCTGCGCTGCGACTACAGGCTCGGTTTTGAATCCCAGTTCGCGGCAGGTGGCGGCCATTCGCTCGCTGATAACGACGATCGGCGTCTTTACCAGCCACTGCTGGCCCAGCTTGCCTACCAGGTCGTAGAGGTTGCGCAGAGCCTGGGTGCTCGTGACGGACACAATATCGATTTCTCCGCGAGCCCACCGGCGCATCAGTGGTGCTGTGTCGGCCTGCGGCTTTCCGCGCCGGTAGCATTCCGCATATTCGACCTGGGCGCCCCGCCGCTGCAGGGTTTCGCCGAGCACTTCCCGGCCACCGTCGCCGCGGAAGATCACGATACGCCAGCCGGTGACCTGGGCCAGGGCCGGCAGCGCAAGCAGAGCTTCGCTGTCGAATCTGCCTGCCGGAACGATCACGTTGTCGCAGCCGAAGCGCGCCAGCTCGCGCGCGGATCCGCGTCCGACGCAGGCGAGCCTGAGGTGCGGGGGCAGGGGCCGGCGCGACCGGATGATGTTCATGGCTTTGTTTACCGCGTTCGGGCTGATGAAAACCGCCATGTCGAACTCCTCCAGCCGATCCACAGTGCGTGTCAATGCGCCGCTGTCGGCGGGATCCAGAATTTCCAGCACCGGGAAGCGTATGGCTTCTCCACCGTAGCGTTCGATGAGCGCGGCAAGGGCGTCCGCCTGCGCCACCGGACGGGTGATCAGGACAGTCGTGTGCTGGAGGGGCGCTCCTTCAGGTGCGTCCATAAACGCGGTCAAGCAGCGTACGCGCGCCGCGCGCCAGCAGGTCCTCTGCCAGCGTGACGCCGAGCCTCTCGCCATCTTCGGCCGGTCCCCGGATTTCGCCGCGTATGATGTGGCTGCCGTCCGGAGCGCCCACCAGCCCGCGAAGGCGCAGATCGCCGCCGGCAAGTTCGGCATAACCCCCGATGGGAACCTGGCATCCGCCCTCCAGGCGCGCATTCATCGCACGTTCGGCCCGTACCCGGAATGCTGTCGGGGGATGATTGAGCGCGGCGATCAGCTGATTGGTATGCTCGTCATCGGTGCGGCATTCGACGCAAATGGCGCCCTGGCCGACGGCCGGCAGGCTTTCGTCCGGATCCAGGAAAGCTCGGATCCGGACGGCCAAATCGAGCCGCCTGAGGCCGGCTGCAGCAAGAATGATCGCGTCGTAATCGCCGCCGTCGAGCTTGGCGAGGCGTGAATTGACGTTTCCGCGCAGATCGAGAACCTGGAGCTGCGGATGCGCCGCCCGCAGCTGGCATTGCCGGCGCAGGCTGGAAGTGCCCACGCGGGCGCCGGCAGGCAGTGCGGCGATGCCGGAATAGCGGCTCGAGACAAAAGCATCGCGCGGATCTTCCCGCTCGCAAATCACGGGGATGTGCAGGCCCGCGGGCAGGGTTGCCGTCACGTCCTTTAGGGAATGAACTGCCAGGTCGATGCGTCTATCCATCAAGCCCTGTTCAAGCTCCTTGATGAAGAGCCCTTTCCCACCGACCTTTGCGAGGGGGCTGTCGAGAATCTTGTCTCCCTGGGTGGTCATTTTGACCAGTTCCACCTCGAGACCGGGCCAGCGGGCAACGAGTTGCGCGCGAACGTGTTCGGCCTGCCACAGGGCAAGCTGACTCTTGCGGGTACCTATGCGAATGATGTTCAGAACGGAGGCAGGACGCATGCGAGCGGCAAAACCGGAAGTCGAGCGGGTGGGTAATGCTAAATCAAATCGGGCTGGGAATCATCCTCGCGGCCGGATGGGCACCGCAGCCGGACGACGCGGGCAGTCCGGTGTCGGCCGCATCCTGTTGGCGACGATCTTCCTGCTGGTCGCTGCACCCACCCTTGCCGCCGGCTTGCCGCCGGCCGGCAATCTGCAGGCGGTGGCGCGCCGCGCGGCACGCAATCGGTTGCCGGTGCTGGTATTCTTCTATCAAAACTCATGCGCCTACTGCAAGGAGGTGGACGAACTCTACCTCGAGCCGAGGTATGCGGATGCGGCGTATCGCAGAAAAGTCATCATCCGCGAGGTTAATATCGATAGCGCCCGGCCGCTGCGCGATTTTTCGGGAAAAATGACAACTGACTCCGCGTTCGCGCGGCACTACAAAGTGTCTCTGACGCCGACAATCCAGGTCTTTGATGCCCACGGCCGTGAGCTGGTGCCGCCGCTGGTTGGCGTGGGCAATGCCGACTTTTACGGCAGCTACCTTGACTCGGCTGTAGCCGCGGCCGGGCACGAGCTGCGCGCGAGCGGCCCCGTCGGCCCGACCGCATTCGTCAGCGCACTCAGATCGCCGCAGTGATCGCCGCCCGGCTAGTGCCGGGCCCACCGCCGGACTGATGCGGCATGGCGCCGGCTGACATCCAGCTTCCGGTCAAGACCCTTTAGGCTTACCTGCCAGGTGCCAGCCGGGCTTTTCTCGATTCCCTTGATATAGCTGGTGGCGACCAGCGCGTTGCGGTGGATCCGCAGAAACGCCTTCTCGCCGAATTCCTTTTCCAGGTTGACCAGGGAATCCTCGATCAGGTGCTCCTCCGACGGGGTGCGCACTGTGACATACTTGCTGTCCGCCATGAAATACAGGATGTCCTGGACAGGTACCAAGCGGATATTGCCGCGCAGGTGCACGCTGATGTGCGTGCGCGCACTCGGCTGTTCCTGGGCCTGGTTGATCTGTTGCAGCTGCTTCAGCGTGAGCTTGTGCGCCTTCTCGAGCGCCAGGGAGAGCCGTTCCTTGCGGATCGGCTTGAGCAGGTAGTCGACGGCGTTCACCTCGAAGGCGTGCAGCGCATGCTGGTCATAGGCAGTCGTGAAAATCACGCTCGGGGGGGTTTCCAGTCCCATCAGATGCATTGCTGCCTCGAGTCCATCCATGCCGGGCATGCGGATGTCCATCAGCAATACGTCAGGTTTCAGCTCGGCGGCCCGCTCCACGGCCTCGTTGCCGTTCATGGCTTGGCCGACGATGACATGGCCTCCGATCTCGGTCAGCAGTTCACGCAGGCGGTCGCGCGCCAGCTTCTCGTCATCAACAATCAGCACCTTCATAGATTACCTCCGCGTGTCGGCAGGGCAGGTACACGGCGCCCCGCGCCCGGGCTCAGAGTCAGCTTTACTTTGTGGCGGAAAGCGCATCGCCGCGCTATCCCCTCACAATCGGCATTTTCAGTTTGACATGGTATTGCTTGCCTTCCTCGAAGGTCTGCATGGTGGCGGCGCTGCCGAAGTGGGTATTGAGGCGCTGGCGTATGTTTTCCTGGGCAATCTTGTTGCCTTTGGATGACCGGTGGTTCTGCGTCTCCGGCAGCGGATTGCTGATCAGCACGCTGAGGTAGTCGCCTTCGGCCCAGAGTTCGATCTTCAGTGTGCCTCCGTTGAACCGCGGCTCGATGCCGTGATAGATCGCATTTTCAAGAAGAGGCTGCAGCGTAAGCGCCGGAATGAGCGCGCTGCGCGGCACATTGCTCACGTTCCACGACACCTTCAGGCGGTCTCCGAGCCGCAGCTTCTCGATTTCCAGGTATTGCCGCGATATTTCCCGTTCCGCCGAGATCGGGACCAGGTTGCGGGCGTCCGCCAGCAGGACCCGAAACAGGTCTGCGAGATCCTGCAGCGCAGTTTCGGCGCGCGCCGGATCGCTGCGTGTGAGGCTGGCGATGCTGTTCATGCTATTGAACAGGAAGTGCGGGCGTATGCGCGATTGTAGAGCCTGCAGACGCGCCTCCTGTTCCGACCTGGAATCCGCCTCCGCTCGGTGTGACACGATCAGGTAGCGCAGGCCTAGTGCGCTGATGATGGCGCCGATGAGCAGGCTGCGGGCGAGCAGCGCCACGTGCCAGGAGGGCCAGCGTGTGCTGATCAGGCCGAGATCATACAACCCGAAAATGACGAGCTCCGTTCCAAGCCCTATGGCGCAGAGAAGCAGCAGAAACACCACGATCGAGCCGTTGACGAGTGAGAGCCGGCGTATGAACGGATGCGCCAGCTTGAGTACAATGACGCTCACGAACGAGATCATCAGCGCGAAGGCTGTAAGCAGGTTGAGGTCCTGCCAGGCGCGTTCGTCGAACGTGGCATTGCGTCCGATCGTAATGATCACTGCGATAATCAATGCCAGGAAGATGATCCGCAGTGCATTGCTCAAGGACGCGAAATCGGGCAGGAAGTCCTGGCCAGGAGACTTGGGTTTGTTCATGTCCGGGCTACCGGGGGGTGGGGTAGTACTGTTTCAGAATGCAAACGGCGGTTCATGAATATCGGACGCAATACCGGGCGCTGCGGTATTCCGCAATCCGTGCCACCGCGTCTCCCTGTCAGAATTGGGGTGAACGGCCACGCTGCAGTCGGCGACATTTTCCTGCCAGCCGGATTTCCGGATCGGACCCGATTGTCCAAAGGACCCCATGCTTCCGGTCGGCCGATCGCTTCCCCTGTCACGGCATGCGGTCATCGCGGACCAAATCTGACCGTGACGTTTGCCTGTACTGCAAGAATAGTACCTCAACTTGTTCTGTTTTTATGCATGAAAAATAAGTATATTCGTCCTGTGTCCCCGGGTGCCCCGGGGCCGACCCGACCGTCCATGCCGGCGTGGAAAAAAAAGCCCCCGTCTTGGACGGGGGCAGGAAGACCTGGTTCGGCATTCGGGGTGGGGGTGCACAAAGGAGAGTCCGAACCAGGGTAACGCCGACTAATCCGCGACTCGTTCAACTAACTTCAGTTAGATTAACACTAGCCTAGAACGCCTGTCTTCAACAATGCTCTACCGACAGCCGGATCGGGTGCACGGACGAGCGGGAAGGCATCCGCCGGCGCGCACATGAAGACATGCGCGGCGCAGCTTTCTGCCGGGACCAACCAGAAATGACGATGACGCAGACATGAGCATAGACAAGCCTTGGGAAGGCCGGTTCACCGAACCGACAGACGCGTTCGTGGAGGCCTTCACTGCCTCCGTTTCGTTCGACAAGCGGCTTTACCGGCAGGACATTGCTGGTTCCGTGGCGCATGCGAAAATGCTGGCCCATGTGGGTGTGCTTACCGAGGCGGAACGAGACGCGATTGTCGGGGGCCTGCTCGATATCGAGGCTGAAATAGAGGCCGGCACGTTCTCCTGGAGCGTGGCGCTTGAGGATGTGCACATGAATATTGAATCGAGCCTGATCGCGCGTATCGGCGATGCCGGCAAGAAGCTGCACACCGGGCGCTCGCGCAACGATCAGGTTGCCACTGATCTGCGTCTGTATCTCCGCGACGGTGTCGACGCGATCGATGCGGCAATCCAGCGGTTGCAGCAGTCGCTGGTTTCGTTCGCTGAGCGCGAGGCCGATACAATCATGCCCGGATTCACCCACATGCAGGTGGCCCAGCCGGTCACCTTCGGCCATCACGTGCTGGCGTGGTTCGAGATGCTCCAGCGCGATCGCGGGCGTTTTTCTGATTGCCGCAGGCGCATCAATGTCATGCCGCTCGGGTCTGCAGCCCTGGCCGGCACGAGCTATCCGATCGATCGTGCATTCACGGCGCGCGCTCTCGGATTTGAAGCTGTGACGGAGAATTCCCTGGACGCCGTCTCTGATCGCGATTTCACCGTGGAGTTTGCTGCCGGCGCGGCGTTGTTGATGATCCATTTGTCGCGTTTCTCGGAGGAGTTGGTCCTGTGGTCATCGAGTCAGTTCAATTTCGTGGAGCTCCCGGATGCGTTCTGTACAGGCTCTTCAATCATGCCCCAGAAGAAAAATCCCGATGTTCCGGAGCTGGTTCGAGGCAAGAGCGGCCGTGTCGTCGGTGACCTAGTAGCTCTGCTCACCATGATAAAGGGCCAGCCGCTTGCGTATAATAAAGACAACCAGGAAGACAAGGAGCCGCTGTTCGATGCCCTGGATACCGTTCTCGGCTGTCTCAGGGCATACGGGGATCTGGTGCCAAACATCAAGGTCAAACGTCAGAACATGCTGCATGCTGCCCAGCATGGATTTTCCACGGCTACCGACCTGGCGGATTACCTGGTGCGCAAGGGGGTTGCATTCCGCGACGCGCACGAAGTGGTGGGACGGGCGGTCCGCTATGGAGTCGACAGTGGCAAGGATCTGGCGGAAATGACCCTGTCGGAGCTGCAGCGATTTAGTGCGATCATCAGTACGGATGTATTCGACATATTGACGGTGACCGGGTCGGTAGCTGCCAGGAAGCATTTTGGTGCCACCGCCCCGGAGCAGGTACGCCAAGCCATAGCGCGCGCCCACAAACGCCTTGGCGTTCCCGCCAGGAAATAGCGCAGCCGTCCGCTTGCCATGGACAGGATGCGCAGGCATGCTGACCGGAGAAGGCCGAAGTGATGCAGGGTCGACGTGAATCCGACAGACGTCCGGGCCGGGAGCGGCGCCGCGGGGATCGCCGGCAGGGCGGCTGGGTCCACACGGCTTCCTGGGACGAGCAACGTGTCCAGTACTGCACGCGGTACCTGTTCTGGGTCCTGTACCTGCTGTACTTCAGGCTGGGTCAGTCAACGGGTCGCGCCTTGCCTGGAAAGACCGCGATAGAAGCAGCGGGAGGCGCATACTTCGTTCTGACCACCGCCTACCTGCTGCACGCGCGCCGTCACCTTCGCTCCGTTGCGCGCTGGCGGCTTGCAATGTGGACGGACCTGCTCATGGTGTCGTTCTCGGTGCTGATGGATCCCCATCCCATGTCGCCCGCATATCTGGCGTACATCATGGTGATACTGGGCAACGGCATGCGCTACGGAATGCGGCTGTTCGCAGAAACGCTGATTGGCACGTTTTCGCTGGTGGCAATCATCACGATCTTGCGTTCCTCCTCCTACCTGCATGCAATATCTCCAACAACTACATTCTTTCTGGCCTTTTTTGCCATCATCATCGTTTATGCCTATTCGCTCATGTCCCGGATCGAGAAGACCCGCCTGCAGCTTGAGGCCGAGAGTCATCGCGATCTCCTTACCGGCCTGCTCAACCGCCGTGGCCTGCAGGAGCGTACGGACATGCTGTTCCAGGAACTCGATCGTGCCGGCGGGCAGGCGGCAGTTCTGTTTGCCGACCTGGACCGGTTCAAGGCGATCAACGATGTCCTGGGCCATCATGCAGGAGACCGGGTCTTGAGGGAGATCGGAGACGTGATCCGGACAGCAGTACGTGAATCCGACATTGCGGCCCGTTTCGGCGGAGATGAGTTTGTCATCGTCATGCCGGACTCAGACGCCGACAAGGCAATGCTCGTTGCGCGGCGCCTGCAGGATGCGGTAGCGCGACGGACAAATGGGGGCAATGTCGCCCTCAGCGTGTCCATCGGCATCGGGGTCATGCCCCAGGACGGTCGCGATCTCGGCAGCGTGCTGCGACGCGTCGATATAGCCATGTATCAGGGAAAGCAGGCCGACGGACGCGGTGGAATCCGGCACGCCGGCCAACTGCCGGAACCGGCATGAATACGGAATCCGCTGGTTCCAGCTCCGGCGCGCACGCCCTCGAACTTCTGGTGCAGCGCCTGCGCGACTTTGCCCGTGAGCGCGACTGGGAGCAGTTCCACTCCCCTAAGAATCTGTCGATGGCGTTGATCGTCGAGGCTGCCGAGCTGGTCGAACATTTCCAGTGGCTCACCGAGAAGCAGAGCCTGCAGCTTCCCGCGGACAGACTTGCCGCAGTGGAGCAGGAACTCGCCGATGTATTCATTTATCTCATTCGCATCTCCGACCGGTTGGGCGTGAACCTGGTCGAGGCCGCATGGCGCAAGATCGAGATCAATGAGCGCAAGTACCCTGCCGACAAGGTGCGCGGCAAGGCGGGCAAGCCCCATGATACCTGACGGTTTCCCGCATGCGTCCGACCTAAGCAGGTGCAGACGGTTGGCGCGGCCGGCCAGCGCGGCGCATCCTTGAACTACCGGCACAGCTATCACGCCGGCAACATTGCCGACGTTTTCAAACATTATGTCCTCACCCTGGTGCTGGAGGCGCTGCAGCGCAAGCAAACGCCGTTCTGTGTGATTGACAGTCATGCCGGTGCCGGGATCTACGAGCTTGAGCGCGGGGGAGAGCACGAAAAGGGGATAGGCCAGCTGTGGCCAGAACGTACAGCCTGGCCGGCGCTGGCCCGTTACCTCGGCATAGTCGAGCGCTTCAATTCTGGCGACAGGCTCAGATTCTACCCCGGTTCGCCGATGATCATTCGCGAGTTTCTGAGATCCGGCGACCGGGCGGTGTTGCTGGAGCTGCATCCCGAAGAATATGCGGTGCTCCGCGAAAACACGCGCCGGGTCCCGGGCATAGCCGTGCATCACGTCAACGCTTGGAACGGGATCCGGGCATTCATTCCGCCCAGGGAAGGCCGCGGCCTGCTGCTGCTCGACCCGCCCTACGAAAGGCCGGACGAGTTTGCGGCAGTTGCCGCTGCCCTGCGCCATGGCATGCGGCACTGGCGCAACGGGGTTTACATGGCATGGTACCCGATCAAATCGCGCCGGCCGGTCGATTCCTTCCATCGTGCCGTGGCGGCTTTCAAAGCACCAGTGCATGCCGTGGAGTTCATCACCCTGCCTCTCGATATGGACCGGCGCCTGAATGGCAGCGGGCTGCTGCTGATCAATCCGCCTTGGCAGCTCCTGGACGTTCTGCATGCCAGTCTTCCGCCCCTGGCCGCACGTCTGGCTGGCAGCGGCGGTGCGCCGCAGGTGCGGCTGGTGGAGCTGGCCAAGTCCTGATAGGGGTGTGCCCCTATATGTTTAGTCAAGCGTTCATCGTGGGAACAGCATGGTAGAAGCTGCCATCACGCAGCATCGCGAAGAGCACATCGCAACGCCGGCGCGCCAGGGCGATGAGTGCCTGGTTGTGCCGTTTGCCTTGGGCGATTTTGCGATCGTAGTAGGCGCGGGATACCGGATCGCGCAGCGCGGCGAACGCCGAGAGGAACAAAGCGCGTTTGAGCACCTTGTTCCCGCGCCGGGAAGGATGCTCACCGCGGATCGAACTGCCCGAGCAGCGCGTGACCGGGGCCAGCCCGGCATAGGCCGCCAGATGCGCCGAGGAGGCAAAGGGCCGGGTGGTGACCTCGGTGAGGAATCTTGCCGCCGTCCTGACGCCGACTCCCGGCATGCTCATCAGGACCGTGGCAAGAGGGTGTGCGTTCACGCGCCGCTCCACTTCCCGGGCGAGTTCCTCACGCTGGCGGCGCAAGGTGGCGAGCTGCTCGGCAAGCCTCGGCAGGACAAGTTCCACGGCTTGCGTACCGGGTACCACGACCGTCTGTTCACGCAACGCCCGATGGATTTCAGCAGCAAGCGTCTTGGCAAGCCGCGGCGCGAGCCTGGCGAGAAAGACCGTCAGACGCTTCTCGCTTGCCGCCGACAGCGCGCCAGGAGAAGGATATTTCTGCAGCAAAGCGAGCAGCGCCGGGTGATCGAGCCTAGGTCCCAACACCCGCTCGAGCGCCGGGTGGATCTGGGTGAGGAGCCCGCGGATGCGGTTGCTCACCTGGGTGATCTCCTGAGCCAAATCATCGTCAAAGCCGCACAGCATCGTGAGCTCCGAGAGCGCATCATCGCTTCTCGGCAGTGCGCGCAGGGCATGCGGCATCGAGCGCGCGGCCTCGGCGATGATGGCGGCATCGCGGGCATCGGTCTTCGCTTCCCCGGCATGAAGATCAGCGATGCGCCGCATCGCAAGCCCCGGCAGATAGGCGACTTCAATCCCTTCGGCCCGGGCGACCGTCACGGGCAGTGCCCCGATCGTGGCCGGCTGATCGACCACCAACAGAATGCTGCCTCGGGTTTTGAGTTCCGCGATAAGCGCCTTGAGCTTTGCCTCGTCATTGGGCAGGGTTTTGTCGAACAACCGTCTGCCCGACCGATCCACGGCGACGGCATGATGCTCGCCTTTGCCGACGTCGACCCCGATGAAAACATCGATTCCGTCCTGTTGCGGTGTGCTTTCCATGGAGACCCTCCTTTGTCTGGATTCCTTGCCTGGCCAGCGTGCCGCTTTGGCAGTGCGTCTCGGCATCCACGTTACAGGCGGCCTTTAAGCACAACGGGCCGAACCCCTATCAGCGATGATGCACTGCCTTCCAGACCCGGTGACAACACACCCCGGATCATGGTCGACTGGGGGCGGCAATCATGCCGGGTCTGGCTGGCCGATGCCCCTATTGTAGGGGCATGAACATAGTAACGGGGCAATAGAGCCGGAATACACCTCCGGGCCTGTTGACGTGCCTGTAATAGTGATCCGCCGTTTGCCGCATCCGGCGATCCGGCATAAGTGTAAATTTTTCCCAGGACCATCGGAATTTTTCTTAGATCTATCCGGGTCAGTAAGCGTGAATCTATTTGCCCAATTTGCGACGGATAGCCACTCTGCCCCGGGGCGTACCATCGTCGTCATACAGGACCGGAAGCGACTATTCCGGCTTGCATCGCCTCCGCTTTCCTTGTTCGTGCTCTATTGCATCGAGCAAGGCATCAAATCCCTTCCTGAAGACATGTTCTCGTTCCCTCCGACCGAAGACGAGGTTCCGCCTTGCAAGGTTACCGGCCATGCCCGAAATGGAGGCTTGCCGGTTCTTCTCCGTCGCCAGCAAATCCGTCGAAAAATCCGCCATCAATGATCCCAGGACATAATCCCTCTGAATGAGAAGCCATCGGGCAGCGTTGATCGGGTCAAGCCCCGCTTTCAACAATAATCCACTTAACGTATCCAGGAACCGATGCATTCGGGGAGATGCGGGGCAACGCTCAACGAGCAAGGGAATTGCGCGTCTGTGCCGGTGGCCCATGACGCGGTAGCGGTACGCGAGTTGTTGCAAGCCCGGTCGCCAGTCGACGCGATTCGGGTTGGGCAAGGATACCTCAGCGACCATGCAGTCGACCACCGCATCGAGCAGTGCTTCGCGGTTCACGAAGTAATGATAAAGCGACATGGCCTGCAGGCCGATACGGGCCCCAAGCGTGCGGGTACTGAAGGCATCAATGCCTTGTTCATCAATCAGCTTAAGTGCTGCCAGGGCAATGCCCTCTCCGGTAAATGCAGCCCTGTCTTTGACCGATGAGGATTGGGTAGGTTGTCTTGACATCTTACACCGTAAGGCTATCATTTGTATGAACTTACAGTGTAAGCCAAAAAGGCGGGGAGAGCAAAGTGGAAAAATTCCGGATCAGCCGTGCCATGCGGTTCTTTTTTGTTTTCGCAGGCAGCGTCCTGTGGCTGGGTATCGGGCTCACGGGTTTTTCGGTGGTGAACTGGCTGCTTTATGTTCCCGCGATTTTTTTCGCATTTGCGGCGCTTACAGGAATTTGCCCCGGACTTATTCTGGCGCGCCTGATTTTTCCCGAAACGCGGTAGCGTATCGATCCGCTGGCATTTGTGTTTTATTCCCGTAATCGGCGAGGGGTTCGCATGGACGTCGTTTCATAACCGGTGCCCCCGGTCCGCAGGTCATCGTGCCGGCGCAGCCATGGCTGCCGACTACACCCGCGCAGCGACCGAGAATATGTCGCCTGGGCGAAGCACGGAAATCGCGGTGCGGCGTCCGACGAGGTCCACGCGTACGAGCTTGTCGGGATGGCCAAGGTCAACACGGCGGTCTATGAGCGGAGCGAGTTGGGCAACGATGTCGGCCGTGTGGCAGTTCTGCCAGCGACGTTTCTCGACCTTCATGCCCCAGGTTTCGTGTGGTTCGATCTCAACGAGGATACTTTCCGTTATCAATCTCTTCATAGCCGCGAGATCAGTATCGCACCAGTAGTCGACCGGCACCCATTTGATCGCGAACTCCGGAACGGGCGCAGCGTGAAACAGTTCCGAGCAACGGCGTATGACCTCGCGGCTATCGAGCACGGTATGAACGAGGGCGACACCATCGACATCGGTCCGTTCCGCGCGCGCAGACCCATCGCCCAGATGCTTCAGGATCCGCAGGATCTCGCGCCGCGCCGGCCGGAAGCGTCTCCATGGGTACGAGACGAGCAGATCTGTGGTTGTCCGTGCCATTTTAAAACGATAGATTGTAGCGGCTATCGAGGCTTTGACCGGAGACAAAGACGGAGATGCGGCATATCGCGCCCGTAGCGCATTTGCTGCACGCAAGCGTAGTTTCCCGAGTCCGGGCCAGGAGGGTGCGCCGATGGTGTCGACGCGGTCTGCGGGTTGCTGCTTTGGGCGGCGTGCGCCGGTTCCGTGAACGCGGGACTGGTGACCTTGTTCCTGGGCGGCGACGTCATGTTGGGCCGCGGCGTCGACCAGATTCTGCCACGCCCCTGTGATCCGGTGATTCACGAACCATTCGTGCACGACGCAAGGCGGTACGTGGCGCTCGCAGAGCGGCTGAATGGGCCGATCCCCCGGGGCGTGGATTTTTCCTATGTATGGGGCGATGCAATCGTCGAGCTGGGGCGCAAAGCGCCGGATG